>JACNKZ010000008.1 GCA_014381785.1 Kiritimatiellota bacterium | reverse complement strand
GCATCCATGGCGGGTGGCTCGTACCCCGGCCGGATCACAGTGGCGTCAACTGCCGCTGAAAATTCACCGGAGACCATTGAAGTTTTGCTCACATTGATCCCGAATACGATTTACGTATCTGCGGCGGCTGGCAGCGATGCCAACAGCGGTTTCTCATGGGATGATGCAAAAGCGACCATTCAAGCGGGAGTGGATGCGTTGCAGGTCTCCGGTGGAACCGTGCTGGTTTCCAACGGAGTCTATGGCCTGACCGGAGAAATCACCGTCAACAAAGCCCTAACCATTGAGAGCGTCAACGGTCCGGAAGTGACGGTTGTGGATGCCCAACGCTACGGTCGTTGCTTTAATCTGGGCAGTTACGCGATCACTTTGAGCGGCCTCACCTGCACCAATGGATACTCAGAAAGTAATGGTGGCGGTATTTACTGTTCCTCCTCATCAGCGGTAATCACCAATTGCATCATCGGTGGCAATGTGGCCTTGAGCAGTGGTGGAGGGGTATATTCAGGACAGATTGTTGATTCAATTCTTGTTGGGAACGATTCATCGCTATATGGAGGGGGCGCTTATTCATCAGTGCTTAACAAATGTAAAATCATTTCAAACTCGGCTGTTTCTAGAGGCGGAGGTATCTATAGCGGCGTTGCTGAGAACTGTTTGATTTTAAACAATCGAACAACGACCACGTCGACATCTTCTTCTTATGGCGGCGGCGGGACCTATTCTGCAACTCTTAGAAACTGCACTGTATGTAATAATTCATCAACGTCTTACGGGGGCGGTGTTAGCGGAGGTACAGTTTACAACTCCATAATTTATTACAACATCGGATACTCCTCGTCTGATGATGCTTATTCGTCAACAGACTATGGCTCCTGCGGAACCGGCTTAGATTCCGGGAACGGAAATATAAGCAGTGCTCCTCAGTTTGTGAATCAAGCGGCTGATGATTATCGGCTAGCGTCGGGGTCGCCCTGTGTCGATGCAGGTATTAATCTATATGTGACTTCTATGGATGATTTGGATGGAAATGTGCGCATTCAGAATACGATCGTGGATATGGGCGCATATGAATATGTTCCGGGCTCGACCTCTGGGCCGGTCAGTACGGTTTACATCTCAACAGAAACGGGGAGTGATACCAATAGCGGAGCCTCATGGGCGGACGCCAAGAAGACTATTCAGGCGGGAGTGGATTCAGTCGTGTCTGGTGGAACGATAATGGTTTCGAATGGGGTTTACAACCTGACCAATGATATTGCGGTTACAAAAGCTCTCACCCTTCAGAGTGCAAACGGGCCGTACGAGACCATTATTGATGCCCAATACTATTCCCGCTGCCTGACAATCAGTGCCGACTCTGTTTCGGTGGAGGGCCTTACGCTCCGCAATGGCTTCTCTCCGGACTGGGAACGAGGAGGGGCTGTCTATAGTTCAGGCGCCAATACAACTCTGCGCAACTGTGTGATCGCAGATAGCGTTTCCTGGTATGAAGGCGGAGGAGTTTATTTTGGAACTGGTGATGGATGGCTTGAGAGCTGCACGGTTCGGGATAACCAGTCGTTCTTTGGCGATGGTGGAGGAGCTGTGGTTCACTCAGTTAGTAACTGCCTTTTTGAAGGAAATAGTGCGTCCAGCGGCATGGGCGGCCTTTATGCTGTGCAGGCATTCAGATCCACGTTCAAAGATAACGAGGCAGGTTACAGTTATGGCGGCGGCTACATCCAGACGGTTGCAGATTGTATTTTTGAAGGGAATTCTGCCGATAATAATGTTGGTGGGTTAAGGTGTGAGTCAGCTTCCGGCTGTTTGGTTGTGAGTAACACCGCTTCTTATTCTGTTGGTGGCATGCAGGGAGATGCTATCAACTGCACGATTGTCGGAAATCAGGCAGGTTCAACCGGCGGCTTGCAGGGAGAGGCCAGAAACTCGATTATTTTTGGGAACACACCGGACAATATAGATGGTTTTCAGACGATTCTGTTTTCATGCGCGCCGGAATTAGACCACGGAACGCTCGGAAATATTACCAATCATCCAATGTTTGTTGATGCCGATGCAGGCGATTATCATTTAAGCTCTTTGTCGCCATGTGCTGATATGGGCGCTAATGCCTATAGCCCAGGTTCTGCGGATTTGGATAATAATCCACGTGTTGCGAATTCCCGCATCGATATGGGTGCTTATGAGTATCAGGGCGCAGTTTTGGATACGGATGGGGATGGGATTGGTGATTTTGCTGAAACCCTCTACGGAACAGATCCCAACAATCCAGATTCCGACGGCGATGGGTTTGGCGATGGGTGGGAAATTTCCAAGGGTTGGAATCCAACACAATATAATGCAGATGTTGTCAGCTACATTGATAGCAATCCTTCTATCTTCGGAGGTTTTACAGAAGAAGATATCGGTGATCTTGCTTTTGGGCAGGTTATGCTCGGTGTTAGTAATTCAATGGTCAACCTGACGCTGGACATCATGCAATCTGATGATCTCATTAACTGGACGAATGTTGGTCAAGCTGTTCAGTGGTCAATACCAGAAACGAATAAAGCATTTTTCCGCTTCCGTGCGCAGCCTTAAAAAGTGGCACGGATGCTTGGACAGGCGACTCTGTTGGGAAAGTTTTCCAAACATTGGAAGTTTTTGCTTTTTATGCGCTCTTTCGCGGCCAACCCGATTCGTGTACTTTTTGGCTAAAACCACTTCCGGCCATTTGATTTTTCCCCTTAGGTAAAAACGCTTTTAACGCTTTGAACGTTATTACCCCGCTGGTGCGGGGAGCGTTCCGTCTGACCTCCGACCCCTGATCTCTGACCTCCGGTTGATTCCGCCTCTTTAAGTAGAGGCCCGTAAGCGAAGCGATAGATAATTTGCGAATGCAAATAGCGAGCAGCGCGAGCGGTTCATCAACCTTTGAAAGGGGATTCATGCGCTACATCTGCTCCACCAAAGATCACGGCTACCGCGACTCGACCAACCCGCTTCGCGGGATGAATATGCCGAGGCTCGTTTCCCTTCAGGAATCCGGCGAGCGAGGCGAATACGCCGATCTGATGTGGTTCTACTACTACATGGAACGCTCAGACGCGATGATCCACTCGGTCATCCAGCGCCGCCGGGCCGCACTTCTTTCCCTCGATTGGGATGTGCGCGTGGTCTCCCAAGAAAGCGACAACCCGCTCGCCCAGGAGCAGGCCGAGTTTCTGCGCATGGTCTACGACAGTATCGACAATGTCCGCGAAGCGGTTTCCTTTTTGTTTTCCGGATTCTTTCGGGGCTTCGCCCATCTCGAAAAGCATTGGACATCCGGCGGACTGATCGAATGCCTGGAGCCGGTCGAGCAGTGGTTTTGGGTTCGTGACGGTCTCTTTGGTGACTGGGAATATAACGCCGGAGCAACATCGGGTCACCGAAGGGGAGTGCCCATTGGAAAAGACAACTTCGTTGTCCTCGAAACCGCTGCGCTCGACCGCATCCTCAGCGTTCTCTATTTGCGCAAAAACCTATCCCAAACCGATTGGGATTCGTTCCTTTCGGTTTATGGCATCCCGTCGATCTTTCTGGTCGGCCCGCCCAACGCCGACGAGGCAAAACAAAAAGAGTATCAGGCTGTCGCCGAAGAAATCCTCTCCAATGGTCGTGGATTCCTTCCGCACGACAGCGACATCAAATTTGTGACCGGGGGAGGGGAAAAGCCGCCGTTTCACGATCAGATCAAATATCTCGATGAGCAGATCACCATCGCCGCCACGGGCGGACTTTTAACCATGCTCGCCCAGCCCGGAAGCGGAACGCTGGCCGGCAATGCTCATCAGAACACCTTTTTGCAAATCGCGAAATCGGATGCCATCAAGCTGGCAGGTGTCTTGCAGAACACTATTGATGTTCCACTACTTTCCAAATTTTTTCCCGGCCAACCGCCGATGGCCTACTTTGAATTTTCGCCCGGTCTCAACCATGCGACCAGTCAAGTCGTGCAGGACGCCATCGACCTCAAGTCTGCCGGAATGCAGATCGACCCCGCCGAGCTATCTGAAAAAACCGGTTATAGCCTCACCGAAGAGCACTCCGGTTGATTGAGCCTCTTTAGATATGAACCTTATCTTAAACCGCAACTTTGAACTTCCCAAAGACGGTTGGCATCAGCTTGCCCCGCTCGGCGAGTTTCCTCATGCCGCCGCCGGGATTACCCAAATCATTGACGAGGCGGCTTGCCAGCACATGGTGACCGCATTTGAAACCATCAAAAATGCTTCCGAAAATTTCCCTGGCCTACTGATCGACTTCGATCACTTCTCTCTCGATGCCGCCAAGCACTCCGAAGCCGCAGGCTGGATCACCGACCTTAGGTTTTCCACGCCGTCCTCTGACCTCTGTCCTCAGTCCTCTGGTTCTGGCCTGTTCGCCCAAATTCGATGGAGCGATACCGGCGAAGCCGCCGTGGTCGGCGGGCGTTATCGCTTCCTCTCTCCGGTCTGGGCGAAATCCGACTGCGAAGACCTAGGAAACGACCGTCTTCGTCCGGTGCGTCTATTGAATGCCGCAGTCACCAATGACCCCAACTTAAAGGGAATTCTGCCCCTCTCAAACCGCAAATCAGACGAGCCGGTTGATTCAGCCTCTTTAAGTAGAAGCTCGTTAAACCCGAAGGAGAAAACCATGCAACCTGTACTTGATGCTTTGCTCAATAAGCTGAACTTGTCCGCCGATACCAGCGAGGCTGATCTGATCGCCGCCATTGAAAACATGGCGACGCCCGATGAAACTACCGCGCTCACCAATCGCGCTGAAACTGCCGAGACTTCGTTGGCCGATCTACAGACCGCCCAGCTCGAAACGGATGCCGATGCCTTCCTCGAAGCCAACGCCGGAACTCGGTGTCGGTCCTATTATTTCGTCATTTTAAAATCCCCAATAACCTCGGGGTCTGTTCTCAAAAAATCAAGCGGGGCCGGTTTTTCGAGCCCCGTATCTTCCTAAAGCCTCTTTTTTCATCTCTGACCTCCGTCCTCCGAGTTGCCGCTTCGCTGCCGTCGCTCCGCGCCAGCCCCACGTCGTGTCTGTCCTCTGGAATTCCACTCTGGCCGAGCTAATCACCGCCCTGAAAACTACGGTCGAAACTACGGGAAAAGTTTAGGTTTGATGGGCGAAAATTGCTTCTGAGTCGAGACCGCCAGCTCGCTACGCTGGGGGCGGCACCTTGGGAAATGTTTTAGAAAGATATTGTCTTAAAAATAAAGAAACGGTGTAAAATTTAGTTTTTAATGTCTGGATCAGGCCTGCTGAAACACCCTGAAAAGTACGGTCGAAAGTACGGGTTTGGGTCGCCAGAAACTGTCCCGTTTCGAGCGGTTTCATTTCTCTTGCCTCTCGGGAGGAATCTGCTATCTTCTTTGTAGCGAAGGGGATAAGGAAACAAACTGGAACCCCTTGAACGTTGGTCGAAGGTGTGGTGCTGGACTGTCACGCTGGGGGTTGCGAGTTCGAGTCTCGTCATCCTCGCCACCTTTTTGAG
>JACNKZ010000009.1 GCA_014381785.1 Kiritimatiellota bacterium | reverse complement strand
GTACGAGTCCAATAAGCAGATCATGAAGATGGTGTCGGACGGATTCCTGCTGAAGCGCGAAGACCACACTCAAAAAGATCTCTACGTTCAGTTGATCGATTATTCCAACCTGACCAAGTTCCGTAAGCCAAAACAGGGCGAGGTGCCGATGGTGGTTGCGGAGGAAGAATCGGCCTATCACGCGGGCGGCAATATTTTCAAAATGGTGAATCAGTTGGAGATTGTCGGTTCCGAAAAGCGCATCCCCGACGGCATCCTTTACATCAACGGCCTGCCGCTGGTGGTGTTTGAGTTTAAGAGTGCCATTCGCGAAGAGGCCACCATTCACGACGCCTTCATCCAGTTGACGGTGCGCTATCGGCGCGATATTCCCGAGCTGTTAAAATACAACGCCTTTTGTGTGATTTCGGACGGCGTGAACAACAAAGCCGGTTCGTTCTTTGCTCCCTATGATTTTTTCTATGCCTGGCGGAAGACGGACGGCGGGGATCTGATCGAGAAGGATGGTATCGATTCGCTCTATTCGATGATTAAGGGGCTGTTCCACCCTGCCCGCTTGTGCGATGTGATCCGCAACTTCGTGTACCTGCCGGACGTATCCAGAACGGAATCGAAAATCCTGTGCCGCTATCCGCAATATTATGCGGCGACGAAGCTCTATTCGAACATCCTGCAGCACATGAAGCCGGAGGGTGATGGTAAGGGCGGAACCTATTTCGGGGCGACGGGTTGCGGGAAGAGTTTTACGATGCTTTTCCTAACGCGGCTACTGATGCGCAGTGTGGCGCTGAAGAGCCCAACCATTGTGCTGATTACCGACCGCACGGATCTGGATGATCAGCTGTCGGGTCAGTTTACGAATGCAAAGGGGTATATCGGCGACCATACGGTGATCAGCGTGGAGAGTCGCAGCCAGCTCCGGGAGTTGCTGAAGGGCCGCAACAGCGGCGGCGTGTTCCTGACGACGATTCATAAGTTTACGGAGGATACGGAGCTGCTGACCGGGCGGGCCAATGTGATCTGTATTTCGGATGAGGCGCACCGCTCGCAGGTGAATCTGGATCAGAAGGTCCGAGTAACCGACGAAGGGGTGACGCGGACGTTCGGCTTTGCCAAATATCTGCATGACTCGCTGCCGAATGCGACCTTTGTTGGTTTTACGGGTACGCCAATCGATGCGACGCTGGATGTGTTCGGCCCGGTGGTGGATTCCTACACGATGACGGAGTCGGTGGCGGATGAGATTACGGTGCGGATTGTCTATGAAGGCCGGGCGGCCAAGGTGCTCTTAAACAACTCCAAGCTGGAGGAGATTGAGCGGTATTACGCGGAGTGCGCGGATGAAGGCTCAAGCGAGTACGCGATTGAGGAGAGCAAGAAGGCGATGGCCAATATGGGATCGATCCTCGGCGATCCGCAGCGCATAGAAGCGCTGGCCGCCGATTTTGTGGAGCACTATGAGAAGCGGCAGGAGGAAGGCTCCACGGTAACCGGCAAGGTGATGTTTGTGAGCAGCAGCCGTCCGGTGGCGTATGCGTTTTATCAGGCAGTGATTCAGCTTCGCCCGGAGTGGGGCGAGGTGAAGGCGTGCGCAGACGGCGTTGAGCTTACCGAGGCCGAGAAGAAGACGATTAAGCCGATGGAGCGCATCAAGATGGTGATGACGCGCGGGCAGGACGACGATCCGGTGCTGTACGATCTGCTGGGGAGTAAGGAGTACCGCAAGGAGCTGGATCGTCAGTTCAAAACCGAAAAGTCGAATTTCAAAATCGCGATTTTGGTCGATATGTGGCTGACGGGCTTCGATGTGCCTTTCCTGGATACGATCTACATCGACAAGCCCGTGCAGCGCCACAACCTGATCCAGACGATTTCGCGGGTGAACCGTAAGTTCGAGGGAAAGAACAAGGGGTTGGTGGTGGATTACATCGGCATTAAAAAGCAGATGAATATCGCACTGGCCCATTATTCGAAGGCGGATCAATCCAATATCGAGGAGATTCAGGCTTCCATCGTTGTGGTGAAAGATCATCTCGACCTGCTGAAGCGGCTTTTCCATTCATTTGATGCCTCCCCTTATTTCAGCGGGTCGCCGGTGGCGCAGCTTCAATGCCTGAATCGGGCGGCGGAGTTTGCGCAGATTACCGAGAAGATCGAACGGCGTTTCATGGGGCTGGTGAAGCGCCTGAAGGCGGCCTATGACATCTGTTCTGGCTCTGATGCCTTTACACAGGATGAGCGCGACCGAATCCATTTCTATCTGGCAGTACGTTCCATCGTTGCCAAGCTCACCAAGGGCGATGCCCCCGATACCGCTCAAATGAACGCCAAGGTGCGGGAAATGATTGCCGAGGCGCTGCAAAGCGACGGCGTGGAGGAGATTTTTAAGCTGGGTGAGGACAGCGCGACCGAGATCGATATTTTCGAGGGCGACTATCTGGCCAAAATCGAGAAGATCAAACTCCCCAACACTCGGATCAAGCTGCTTCAAAAGCTGCTCAAAAAGGCCATTGATGAGTTCAAAAAGATCAACAAGGTCAAAGGGGTTGATTTCTCAAGACAGTTCGAGGCGCTGGTGAAAAAATACAACGAGCGCAAGGAGGACGATGTGCTGGTGAGTAACGTCCTTGAGGACTTCAGCGACGAGATCATCGACCTGTTTCATGCCTTGAAAAAAGAGAAGGATTCCTTCGGGGAGCTGGGGATCGATTTTGAGGAGAAAGCATTCTACGACATCCTCAAGGAGTTGGCCCGTAAATATGACTTCACCTATCCCGAGGACAAACTGATCGCTCTATCCAAGGCCGTTAAGACGGTCGTTGACGACAAAGCCAAATACACCGACTGGAGCAGACGCAACGACATCAAGGCCGAGCTGAAAGTGGATCTGATTATTCTTCTCGCCGAACACGGATACCCACCAGTAAACCGCGATGAGGTCTACAAGGAAATTTTCGAGCAAGCCGAGAATTTTAAGAAGTACCAAATGGCCAACTGAGAGGTGTCTGGTGGCCGAATTAAGCAATCGAGGTATGTTTGTGAAGCAATCGATTATGACTCTCAAGCAATTGGCAGAGAAGCTCGGGAAAAGCCCCCTTGCCGTGATGAATAAGCAGAAGAGTTTCGGTCTGCCGGTGATCAAGGAGTATTCGACCGGGTATGCCGTCCTGCTCGGCAAGCTGATCAACCTGTCAGCCTGTGCAGTTCCTAAAAAAGATATTACCGCCCTGCTTTCCCGCGAGCGGAAGCTGCTGGAGCTGCTGAAGGTTGATTCGCTGACTAATTCTCCGCTTTGGTTCGAGGATCTTTGCGTGGATAAATTCGGACCGACGCGGCTGCTTCTTTCCGGGTATGATATGGGCCATGTAGTGAACCGTTCGGCGGTGCAAACTGGGCTGGATTTTGCGGAGCGCGACAGCGAGCTCTTTAACGGCAAGGAAATGGGGGTCGATGTGCTTCGCGCCCTGCAAAACTGCATGGAGTCCCAAGAGAAGGTTTTATCCCGGTTGCGGCAGGAAATCCCCGGCCTTGCCACCGCCCTGAAATGGAGTCGCAAGATTACGGCATAGTTGATCCTGCGCGCCGGGCGGCAGTATGGCCCCAAAAAAAGCCTTCCAAGGTTTGGAAACGGAAAGAGATAAAGCGATGAATCAGGTTTTGAGATGGAATGATGCGGTTTATGAGATTTGCAACGTAAGCACTATTCGCGGTGATCAGGGAACCGTTTGGCGGTATGATATTTCCGGCAATCAGTCGCTTGTTGTTGTTCCATTTGAAGCCAAGCCGTTCACGATGGATGAAGCGACAGCCGCCCCAGAATATATTTTCCCGACACTCGCCGGACTTCGCGGTGAGGGAAATATGCTGGGTTTTTTATTTCGGGAAATTGTCTTAGGGGATGAGGTAGGAAGCGACGCATTGAAGCATATCAGGCAATTTATTGAACGGTTCGGGATGAAGAAGCCCACAGAAAAAAAAGTAGTGAAGCCCTTTTATGATGCGCTTTTGAAATTGCGGGGACAGTCCATTCTTCCCGATCACTACGCGGAAATTTTAGACGAACTGCAAACGCTAACGGGTGACCAGATAAAGGCGCAGGATGTAAAAAAAAGGCTATTCCTAGATTTCTCTCTGGGGATGCCGAACTACTTGCTAGAACTGGGAAAAGAGGTTGAGGAAGCCAGAGGATGTTCAGATATTGATGCGCTTAATTTCGTGCTGGGATCGTGCCCGTATTGTGCCGACTATGGAAACGGCACTTACCGTTTGCTGCGTTCTGTAAAGTGTGTTCCCGGCTCCGTTCCGCTGCCGGAAGCGTTGCGAAAAAGAAAATCTGATGATCGAGGTTCACTAAAACCTGACACGTCCGGTGACAGGTTAAACAGTCAAAAGGCTGCGGCTGCATATATCGGAAGAGACCCTAAAACTCTTCGAACCTGGGTTAAAAACGGATGGGCTCCAGAGCATCGGCATAAACCGAATAGCCGTCCTTGGTATTTTAAAACCGAGCTTGATCGAGCGGAGCCCGGAGTGCCATTTGATAGCGACCCCAAAAGTAAAAAATAAAAAAACTTTTCCCGTCTATTTCCGCTAACTTCCGCTCATTCCCTCTTTGTTTCCCCTTTTCTGCGCCTAGTCAGAAAAATCTGAAATCAATGCCCTATATTGATCCCGTCGAAGCAAATGCAAATTGCTGACGGGAGAACAATATGAGGCGAAGAAAAAATTTAAAGCTGGCTTTAGTGGAAGCGGAAGGGAGACAAAATGAGCACGCTTAACGCCGATCTGCTGCGCGGCCTGTTCGACACCCTGCCGCCGGATGAACGCTCCCGCTTTGTTGCCGATCTGACCGGCGCGGCGGCCCCGCAACCGCCGCCGAAACTTCTCACGATGGAAGAGGTCGCTTCCCGTTTCGGCTGCACCGTCCGAACCGTTCAAAGATGGTGCCGAGATGGTGAGCTGCAAACGATCAAGCGGGGACGGCTGATCCGTATTACCGAGGATTCTTTGTATGCCAGAACCACTAGAGGAGGTGATTAGTTATGGAAGATGAAGTCATTATATTCAGTCAACGCGATCAACTGTCGATTTATGTGTCACAGACCGGGTTTATTTGCCTGAAAATGATCACGTGCGAGGGCGACCAGCTTATCCCGATTCCAAGGGATTGCGTTGAGGCCACACGAGCGGCTCTGAAAGAGCGGTTGGAAGCGTCCGAGAAGTAAGCCGGTTGAACGACCGGGTGCGCGCATTTTTTCGATTTTTTTGGATTCGGCACATCATAAAAACATGTGCGGCGATGCTCTTGAAGACGATGAAGAGCAGATAATAACGGATGTGTTCCAAGGCCGTTAATATTAAGCCACTAAAAAGAAAGAACCGTCCGCGCGGTTGCCGGTGATAGAAGCAGGAAAAAAGTAGGTCGGCCTGCATAGAGCCACGAAAATGAGTGAAGGCGCGACAGATGGGTTTCGACCCGGAAACCGTTTTGACAAAAAGGATTTTTAGGAAATGAACAGAAGGCTTCAGATTTCGAGTGGGGGCGCGTCCGAGGTTCCGGCGGGTGTTGGGTCGGCTGCGGCCCTGTTCGCTCGTCAGGCGCAACGCCATGAAGAACAGGGGCGCATATGAGC
>JACNKZ010000068.1 GCA_014381785.1 Kiritimatiellota bacterium | reverse complement strand
AGCCGGACTGGGCCTACGATTATTTTATGAAAACCGCCACCGTCGATCTGACCGGCAAGTCGAAACAGTACGTCGGGCCGCTATACATCGGCGGGACGCATCCGGCGGCCAACGGCGGCGCGTGGCTCAGCGCCGTGTTCGGGTTCGCGGGACTGAGTTTCAGTGACGAGGGAATTCAGGTGAATCCGAACCTGCCGTCCAAATGGACGGGAATGTCTTTCAGTATTCTTTGGCGCGGCGAGCGGTATGCCGTCGATATTAAAGGGGATGAATCAACGGTTCATAGAATCATTTAACAATTTGTAGGGCTGGAACGGTCGCAGACCTTCCAGCCGCGGCGGGACGCGAAGCGAGGTCGACCGAAGGTGACCCAACGCTTTCAGCCGTTCCCGCCCTACAAAAACAGAGGAGAAGGATCATGTCAGAAAATTTAACAACCGAAACATGGTATGCGCAGGGCGATCCATGGGTGCTGTCGCAGCAAGGGTGGGATACGGAGCAGAGCATTTATTTTGAAACGATCTTCAGTCAGGCCAACGGCTACATGGGAACGCGCGGCTACCGCGAGGAAAATGATAACGCGGCCCCGACACTGCGCGAAGGGTATCTGGGCGGAGTATTTGCCGACCTCCCTCAACTGGCCCGGCGGTTGGTGATTCACGACTATCCATGGCCGTCGCGTCAGATGGTGTCCATGCCGGAAATTTTTTCCGCGTGGATCATTCTGGACGGCGATGCCTTTTCTCTGGCCGGGGTTCAGCCGGAAGAGTTCACGCAGTCGCTCGATCTGCGCAATGGACTGCTGACCCGCAGCGTGACGATTCGCGATAAGGAGAGCGGTAAGGCAACCAAGCTTCGCTTCTCACGGTTTTTCTCGGCGGCCAACGTACACCTGGCGGTGCAGAAGATTGAAATCGAGCCGGTCAACTGGTCGGGGTCGGTCGAGATTGTGTGGGATTACGATGTGTCGCAGAAAACAATCTTCCGTTGTGGCGATCCGGCCAAGACGCATCTGCCGTGCCCGCTGCTGGCGGTGAAAAGTACGTCGGCGGAAGGCGGGGTTGTGCGCGGTGAAACTGAGACGGTCGGCACCGGTCATCAGGTGGTATTCAGCAGTCGCCTGCTCGAAGGTAAGGCCGAGGCCTCCTGCACGCCTGCGGGGATGCTGTCGCATGTTGCATCGGCAGAGGTTGAAGCGGGGCACGTTTCGACATGGGTGCGGGCCACGGTCGTCGAGACATCGCGCGATGAGCAACCGGTTCCTGAGGTGTTCGGAGGATTTGATTCGCTGCTGGCCGAGCATGACGCGGTCTGGGCGGAGCGCTGGAAAGCATCGGACATAGAAATCGACGGCTGCGATCATGATCAGGCACTGGTGCGCTTTGGCATCTTCAGCCTGCTGCAGATTGCACCGTTCCATGCCGATAACCTGAGCGTGCCGGCACGCTGTTATGCTTATAACCGCTACAATGGTCTCTACTTCTGGGACGGTGAAATTTTCCTGCTGCCGTTTTATCAGTTCTGCACCCCGGAGGCGGGGCGCAATCTGCTGAACTTTCGCTGCCGCACACTGCCGGGCGCGAAGGAGAACGCGAAACTGCTCGGCGGGCAGGGGGCCATCTTCCCGTGGCAGGGTGATTCCGAGGAAGGACTCGAACAGGCGCCCTGGGGACTCTATGAATACCTGTGGCATCAGAATGCCGATATTGTGTACGCCTTCGACCAGTACGCGCGGGCGACGGGTGATGAAGAGTTTATGATGAATGAAGGGCTGGAGGTGCTGGCCGAGACCGCACGCTTCTGGCTGTCCAAGCTGGAGCTGGGCGAGGATGGAAAATATCACCTGGATGGCACAGTGGGTCCCGACGAGGCCGAAGAGCACGGGCCGGATAACGGTTATACCTGCCTGATGGTGCAGCGCAGCCTGCAGATCAGCCATCGCTGGTGGACAAAGGGCGGCGATATTGCGACAGCGGTGGCCGCGCGGTTGGAGCTGGGCGGAGATGAAATTGCCGAGTGGAAGGTGGTTGCCTCTAAACTGAATATTCCGGAGGTTCCGGGCTGTCCGGGTGTGCCGCTGCAGGATGCCTTTTTCCTTCAGCGAAAACCGGAGGATATTTCCGGCATGACGGTGGACGAATACTGGAAACGCCGCGGCGAGGTGCAGGTGATTAAGCAGGCGGATATCGTTCTGGCGATGTACCTGCTGGAAGATAATTTTTCCTGCGATGAAATCCGGCGCGGCTATGAGTTTTATGAGCCGAAAACCCTGCATGTGTCTTCGCTGAGTCTGAACACGCACTCGATGGTCGCGGCGATCATCGGCAAGAAGCAGGAGGCGTATGACTATTTCCGCCGCGCGGCGGGGCTCGATCTCGATAACCTGCGTAATTCCACCAAAGACGGTTTGCATGCTGCTTCGCTGGGTGGTGTTTGGCAGATGACGATTCCCGGCTTTATGGGAATGCGGGTGCGCGAAGATCATCTGTTCTTCCAGCCGGCGCTGCCCGAGGCGTGGCAGGAAATTCGTTTTCCGATCCGCTACCGCGGGTGGCAGTTGAATGTCACCGCGACTTCCAATGATTGGAACGTGGAGGTGTCGGGAGAGGGTGCGCCGGATGCCGTGATGGTGATCGGCGAGGAGCGTTTTGTTTTATCGGAGAGCCGCTTGTTTGAAGGCTCGCTGTGTATTGAAAAATAATTGGAGAAAGCAATGAGTGATATTAAAGGAGTTATTTTTGACTTGGACGGGGTGATTGTCTCGACGGATGAATACCATTTCCAGGCATGGAATAATTTGGCGGAGGTTGAGGGGGTTCCGTTCAGCCGTGACGATAACGAACGCTTGCGAGGCGTCAGCCGCATGGAGTCGCTGGAGATTATCCTGGAAAAGGCGACTCGGGAGTACACGGATGAAGAGAAGCTTGCGATGGCGACGCGCAAGAACGACATCTATCGCGAGTCACTCAAAAACCTGACGCCGGATGATATTCTGCCGGGCGTCAAGGATGTGCTGGCAGGTCTGCGCGAACGCGGTGTAAAAATGGCGATTGGTTCATCGAGCAAAAATGCGCAGCCGATTCTTGCGGCGATCGGGCTGAGCGATGCCTTCGATGCCATTGTCGATGGTACACACATTTCCAATTCAAAACCGGATCCTGAGGTGTTTGCGAAAGCCGGGGAGCAGCTAGGGCTTGCGCCGAAGGAATGCCTGGTGGTGGAAGATGCCGATGCCGGCGTTGAGGCCGGTGTGGCGGCGGGCATGCCGGTGCTGGCCGTCGGTGCCGCCTCCGGGCATTCGGCAGCCGTTTTGCATGCGGCAGATCTAACGGGTATTTCACTGAATGAGATGTTGATGAAATGAGTGTTCACCTCACAGCTTTTTCCCTGATGGCGCTTGCATGTGGTGGGTGCAGCACAATGAGCCCGTCTGCAACGGCGGTGTCGTGGGTGCGCTGTGAAGCGGAAATTGCGCGGACAAACGGTAAGGTTTGCGGCCCATCGAGGCAATATGGCACGCCGGAGGTGGAGGCTTCGGGTCGACGGTATGTGCGGCTCGAACAGCCCGGTGATTTTGTGGAATTCACTGTGCCGGCACCGGCCAATGCCATGGTGCTGCGTTTCTGTATTCCGGACGCGCCGCAGGGCGGCGGGCTCGAAAGTACACTGGGACTGAGCATTAACGGCGAGCCGCAGCCGCGCCTGAAGCTGACATCCCGTTTTGCGTGGCATTACGGCGACTATCCATGGACAAACGATCCGACAGCGGGCAACACGCACCACTATTTTGATGAGGTGCAGGCTGTTTTTCCAAAGGTTGGAAAAGGCGATGTGATTCGCCTTCAGAAGGATGCCACCGACGCGGCAGAATACATTCTGATTGATCTGGTTGAGTTTGAGCTGGTTCCGCAACCGTTGCCACAACCTCCGGATTCACTTTCGCTGGCGGAGTTCGATTCGCTACGCGAGTGCATCGCCGCAGCGAAGGAGCGGGGGAAGGTTGTCTGGATTCCTGAGGGGACGCATTTTGTGGACGGCCCGCGAATTGAGGTCGGCGGCGTTCATTTGCAGGGAGCGGGCATGTGGCATTCGCGGCTGACCGGGCCGGGCGCGATGTTTGAAGGAACCGGCGAGCCGGTTGAGTTTTCAGACCTTGGAATTTTCGGCATCATTGAACACCGCGATAATGAGTCTCCCGATAATGCCTTTAACGGGAACCTGGGTGACGGGTCGGTTTTTTCCAACCTTTGGATCGAGCATGTAAAGTGCGGGTTCTGGACGACGCACGGCACGAAAAACATGGTGCTGCTCAACTCGCGCATTCGTAATGTGATGGCCGACGGACTTAATTTCTGCGACGGCACCTCATTTTCGACGGTCGAAAACTGCCACCTGCGCGGCACCGGTGATGATGCGCTGGCGAGCTGGTCGCCGAGCGGAGAGTGGTCGTCGAAGCAACCGTGCATCGGCAACCGCTTTGTTGGAAATTTGATTGAGAATCCCTGGTTGGCCAATGGCATCGCGGTTTACGGCGGTGGCGGGCACGTGATTGCCGGCAATGAGATCCGCGAAACGGTCATTTCGGGCGCGGGAATTCACATCAGCTCCGGCTTTGAAGCGGTTCCGTTTTCGCAGCCGATCCGGGTGGAAAACAACCGGATTCGCGGCGCGGGTGGTGAGTGCTACATCGGCGAGCCGGTGGGCGGGCTGTGGATTTATGCAAAGGATTCGGATATCGAGGTGCCCGTGACGGTGAGCGGTCTGGTTATCGAGGATTCGCTGCATGCGGGCGTTTCCGTTCACGGGCCGAACGCCGTGAAGCAGCTGGAGCTGCGAGATGTTTCGATACGCAATTCATCCCGCTACGGAGTGCATTTTGCGCCCGGGTCATCCGGCAGGGTGCGGATGAGCAACATCACCGTTCAGGATGCTTCAGCTCGAGACATTCAAAATGACGGAACAGTTGAAGTCAAAAGGAGAGAGCAATGAACCGATGGATACAAAAAGTGGTTTTTGCGGCGCTGCTGCCGCTGGTTGTGATGGGTGAGGAGCCCGGTTTTCTGTCTAAGCCGCTGGTTCCCGACGATGCGGTGGTGATTGCCGATTTTGATGTTTGGGCACCGGATGGTGCGCCGTATGAGGGTTGGGCTGCCGGAACGGTTTCGGCCGGATCCGCTGAGACACCGGGCATGTCGCAGCGAACGAGGATGGTATTTTCCTTTTCATAGATGTCCGTTGCAGGCGTATACTCCCGGCCCTCACGGGTCGCTTCGGGCTGATTGGTTTCAGCTTTTTCGATGTCATTTTCTTTGGGTTCTTTCATTGGGAACACCTCCTTATTACGTTTTGATTTCAATCCGTTTAGGTTTGGTGGCTTCCTGCCGTGGCATGGTGACGGTTAACACGCCGTTTTCGTATGCCGCCGTTACCTTGTCGCTTTCGACGGCGTAGGGCAGGCGCACGCTGCGCACGAACTTGCCGGCATCGCGTTCGCAGCGATGGCACACGGCATCTTCCGCCGGTTTGTCACCTTTTCGTTCGCCTTTGATGGTGAGCTGGTTGTTGACCACATGAATATCCAGATCATCAATTTCCAGTCCCGGCAGTTCCGCTGTCACCACGACATTCTCGGGATTGCCCCACACATTGAGGGCGGGGAAGCGGGACATGGTCGTTCCGCTTTCGTATCCGTCAAACAGACGGTTCATCTCCCGCTGAAGATCGCGAAGCTCTTCGAACGGGCTCCATGCTCTTGTGTTTAAGTACATGTCAGCACTCCTTTCGCTTCCGCCTCCGCGCCCGTCGCGGGGCGTGCCTCATGGCTTCGATTTCGCTATAAGCATCAGGAATGCCAAACGTGATGGTCGTTGAATAACAACAGGTTGCATAATTTATTTTTCCAAAGATTGGAAAAATTTGGCTCAGGCATGTGTCATTTTGTCTCACAATTAGCCTGCCGCAGCGCTTCGTAGAGCACGATCGAGGCGGCGTTGGCAAGGTTGAGCGAGCGGACATGGTCGAGCTGGATCGGGATGTTGTAGACATCGTCAGGGTTGGCTTCGAGCAGTTCCAGCGGCAGGCCTTTGCTCTCGGAACCGAAGATCAGGCAGTCGCCGGGCTGGTAGTCCGCTTCGGTGTAATTTTTCGCTCCGTTGGTGCTGAAATAGAATTTGCCACTCCTTTCAGTCGTTGCCTCGCATTCGCGAGGCCTCCCTCCCTGTGGTCGGGCCCGCGCCTTGGAATTTTTTTCCATAAACGTTCCAAGGTTTGGAAACTTCCGCACATCAACGGAATCCCAGTAGTCGAGTCCGGCGCGTTTCACCAGTTTATCGGTCAGCTGAAAGCCGAGCGGCTCGACCAGATTGAGCGTTGTGCCGGTCGCGGCGCACAGCCGGGCGATATTGCCGGTGTTCTGCGGGATGTCCGGCTCAACGAGAACGATGTTGAACGGCGGGTCGGGCCACTGAAAGGGAAGTTGATTTCTGGGGCGGGGCGTTGTCATTCGATCAGTATGCGAGGGGCGGGGGGTTGAAAGCAAGTTTTTGAGTTTCGGGCGTTGACTTGAGTAGGGCAGATCTCTATAAATCACGCTTTCTGACGGGGGGGTGTAGCTCAGTTGGTAGAGCGCTTGCATGGCATGCAAGAGGTCCGGGGTTCGACTCCCCGTACCTCCACCAAATCAGAGAAAACGTGCTGAATCGAACGGCACTCAATCCGATGACCACGATTTCTAACCTTTGAAACGACAGTCATCGTCTCTGCAAGGACTTCTCAACATTGGAAAACTCACGGTTTGCTTCTACCTTAGATTGTGGGCAAACTACGCGGCTATGAAAACACACATCGACGCGTTTCTGGAAGAAAAAGACAACACCGTTATCCAGTTCCTCAAATATGGCATTTGCGGCGGCATCGCCACCGGCGTCGACATGGTCGCATTTTTTCTGCTGGCATGGCTCGCCTTTCCGGCGCTGGCTCAGGACGACATCCTCGTCAAACTGTTTAACCTTTCGCCCGAGCCGATTACTGAGGTGATTCGCGGGCGCAATTTTGTTATCGACAGTATTCTCTGCTTTTTGGTCTCCAACATGATCGCATACATCCTTAACGTTCTTTTTGTTTTTAAAGGGGGTAAGCATAAACGGCACCACGAAATGCTTCTGTTTTTTGCGGTTTCGACCGTTAGCCTCATCCTGGCCACGCTTGCGGGTTGGGTTTTGATCAGCGTCTTCGGTCTCGGCACCACCTGGTCCTACATTGCCAAAATGGTCGCCGCCGTCATGATCAATTACGCCGGACGAAAGTTTTTCGTCTTTCACGGGTGAGGAGCGTTGCGGCGTTTTTTCCAATGGTTCGACAAGCTCACCACAGGTCGTCTGGAAAAACGGATGATCATTTTTCCAACCATTGGAAACTGGGGTTTCGTTAGGCGATCTCCGTTGAGAGAGCCAGTCCTTCGCTGATTTGCTCGGGAGTCATTTCCTGAGCAAGAATGCTGCGCCATTCAGCTGCTTGTCTGTGTCCTTTTTGTGCGGCCCGTTCAAACCATGCATAGGCGACTTCATCGTCCTTTTTAACACCTTCGCCGGTGTTGTAGGCGCGTCCCATATAGAATTCGGCCTCGGCATTTTTCTGTTTCGCCGCCAGGCGGAACCAGCGTACCGCCTCCGCGGGATTGGGCTCCACTCCCTGTCCGTTATAATAGCAAAGCCCCAGTTTAAGCTGCGCTTTGGCATTCCCGCGTTCAGCAGCGCGGAGATACCTTTCGGCGGGAGTTCTCATTCTGCCGTTAATCAGCCAGTATGTGAAATCAATCAAATTCATTTCGTCTACTTCTGTTTTTCACTCGCTGACATTCAGGTTTAGGCACTGGGAAAGCTGTTCTGTGCGCTCCGGCGTGCCGGGTTCTGCGGGGTGTAGCAGAACATCCGCGGCCGCGCGCGCGGGCTGCACATGCAACATAAACATCGGCTCCACCTGTTCCGCCCAGCGTTGCCGAATGACCGCCTCGGTGCGGCCGCGCTCAATTACATCGCGCGTGACCCGTCTCTCCAGGCAAACTGCCAGCGGCACATCGATGAATAGTTTCAGGTCAAACACATCGCGCAGGTGCTGGGTGGTAAACAGAAAAAGCCCTTCGACCAGAATGATCGGCGCGGGGGTCAGCGGCAGGGTGCCCGGCAGGCGTTTGTGCGTGGCAAAATGATAATGCGGGCCCGCGACCGCTTCGCCGCGTTTGAGTGCGGCCAGATCACGGGCCAGATGTTCCAGGTCAATCACAGCGGGGTTATCAAAATTCCAGTCAATGGGATCTGTGCCGTCGGGCAGGTCGCGGTAATAATTGTCCTGCGAGATCAGACAGCATTCGCCGGCCAGCTGCGCCAGCTCATGCGCGACCGTCGTTTTGCCCGATCCGGACGCGCCGACAATTCCGATAATCTTTGGTTGGGTCATGACGCTGGAGTTTATCGTAAATATATATGGCGTGAAAGTTCCATTCGACGAGCGTTGCACACAGCAGCCTGAATACCTTCTGTCTGAAAAACAGTTTAAAAACGACTGTCATTTGTTATCTTGTGTGCATGAGCATTTCAATCATAACTCGATCAATCGGTGTGTTACTTGTTTTTCTGATTAGCGGATGTGATTTTTCATCCGATGAAAAAAATCCGGTCCCGGAGGTGGATAGTCCGAGTGTTCCGGTTGCGGAAGAATTCGTTGTGCCGAAGGAATCCCCGGTTCAATCGAGTGCTCACATCACCAATGGAATGACCGCCGCTGAAGTGATTGCGATTATGGGCCTGCCAAAAGGAGTCGGGTCTGCCGGGTCCGCTCGAATGCTGGTATACGACGGAGGGTTTATTCAGCTGACGGATGACGGGCGCGTCGAAAATATCGATCCCGATTTTGAAGCGAATGTTTATGCCGCACGTAAACAGATGGTTCAGATGGATAAGGTTGAGGAGAAGAAAAAATCAAAGGGGTTGGTCCTGTTTGAAGGCCAGTGGGTGACCGCGGCGGAAAAACAGAGGGTTCTTAATCAAAGGCGGATGCAGGCTGCGAACCGGTTGCGGGCGGAAGAGACGTTGAGACAGAAAAATCAGCCGCTGGTTCTGCGCAATAAAAACGGAGACCCGATCGATCACGGCCCGCTTTTGACACAGGATAAGGTGACTATTCTTATCTTTTATGGGAATTGGAGTATTACGTGCAAGAACATGATCCCGACCCTCGTTAAATTCGCGCACGATGAGAAAGACGTTGTTTTTAAAAAGGTGGACATTCGGCAATGGAATTCGCCTGTGGCGAAACAGTATGGGGTTGTGTCTGTTCCCGATGTTCGTGTTTTCGATCAAACTGGGCAGTTGGTCGGGCCGCCGACCCGCTTGTTGTCTACAGTTTATAAATATGTCGAAACGGCGAAGTAGCGTTAGGTCGCAGGCGGGGTGGGTTTATATCCGCCGCGCTATTCTTTCCTGCGGGTTTGCCGTTCCATCCCGTTAGTCCCGGCGGCGGGCGCATCGAGATCCTGTTCAATCGCCCGGCTGACATCGCTGGCATTTAAGCCCAGTTCTTCCGTGAGAAAGCGGCTTAGCAGCCGTCCGAGCCGTCCGGGAGTGAAGCCGGCGGTGGCGTGGGTTTCTTCGTAGAGCCAGTCGGTCCAGTGCATGAAGGCGCCGAATACCGACGGCTGATTTTTCCAAATCAGCGGCGCACTGTGCGGGAAACGTCCGTTGTTGACGGTGATATCCCAGAAGCGGGCGAAACGCCGGATCGCCTGCAGCTCGAGAAAACACATGGTGGAGGTCTGGAGTACGTCGTAGGGCGGGGCGGTGTGGTAGAACATTTCAAATGTTGTGTCGTGCTGTGCGATGGGAGCACCGCGCAGTTTTTTCAGGATGCCGAGCTGAATTTCGTGCGGGCCGCAGGCGTGCAGGCGGTCGAAGCCGGTCGCAAGGCTTTCCAGTGTTTCTCCCGGCAGCCCGGCGATAAGATCCGCATGCAGGTGGACCGACGGCATGGCGCTCAGAGAGCGGATGTTGTTCTCCACAGTTTTCGCGTCGAGCTTGCGGTCGATCCGCGCGGCCACTTCCGGTGTGAAGGTCTGCACGCCGACTTCGAGTTGAATGAACCCGTCCGGTGCTTCGGCCAACAGTTGCTTCAGCTCTTTTGGCAGACGGTGCGGCTCCCATTCGAGATGGAGCATCATGCCGTCGCAGCGGTTTTCGAGGAAGAAGCGCAGGATTGCCGCCGCGTGGGCGGTGTTGGCATTGAAGCTGCGGTCGATGAATTTAAATATTCGTGCGCCGCGTTCAATGAGTTTTCCAAACATTGGAAAAAGTGTTTCGAGCGGGAAAAAGCGGACGCCGTTTTCGAGCGCGGAAAGGCAGTACTGGCATTTGGAGGGACAGCCGCGCGAGGTTTCCACATAGATGCGGCGATGGGCGATGTCTTCGTCGGTGTATTCTTCGTAGGGCGGAATGATATTTTTCAGGTTGGCGACCGGCCCGGCGATGACTTTTGGCAGCGTTTTCCCGGCGAGCAGATCGGTGCAGACCGCCTCGATGATTTCCTCGCCTTCGCCGCAGATCAGGTGGTCAGCGTTTTTGAACAGCGAGAGATCGTCGTGTTCATAGCTTACTTCCGGCCCGCCAATGATGATTTTCAGTTCCGGCCGCAGAGTACGCAGGATGGTGACCGTTTCGGAAATAACCGTGAGGTTCCAGATGTAGATGCTGAACAGCAGAATGTCCGGATTGCGCTCCAGCAGCTTTTCCGCCGCGGTCTGCGGGGAGAGGCAGTTGTCGAACTCGACAATTTCAGATTGATCCCGCAACGCGCCCAGGTTCGCCCGCAGGCAGCGCAGGGCGAGTGCCGTGTGCGAATAGCGGGCATTAAACGTTGTGAAAATAATCTGCATGCATCTAAAATACATGCTTTTAGAGATCAGAGGAGAAAAAATGGCAACCCCAATCACAACCTATGGCAATCCGGTGCTACGCGAAAAAGCGAAACCGGTGGCCGAAGTGACCGATGAACTGCGTACACTGGCCGATCGCATGTTTGGTTTGATGTATTCTGCCGAAGGCATCGGCCTAGCGGCGGAACAGATCGGCCGTACGGAGGCTCTTTTTGTTCTCGATGTGCCCGCCCGCGCGGATCAGGACAAGCAGGGTCAGCCGCTGAATCCCGGCGTGACCATGCCGATGGCGGTTTTTAACCCCGAAATCATCGGCGCATCCAAAGAAACCGATGTGATGGAAGAGGGGTGTCTCAGTTTTCCGGAGATACTGGTTTCTGTGACCCGGCCTAAAGAGGTGGTGCTTCGTTATCTCGATCGGAACGGCGAGGAACAGACCCTGAATGCCAAAGGGTTGCTGGCCCGTGCCATTCAACACGAAAATGACCACCTCAATGGAGTGCTGCTGGTGGACAAAATGAATGTGGGCGAAAAAATGCTCAACTTCCGCAAGCTGGGCCGTCTTGTGCGGCAGAATAAACAGGACGCATGACCGAGCGCGCAAAAGGGATTGCGGCGCTACTGGCCGGGATTACGCTGTTCAGTACAATCGAGGTCGCTTCGAAGCTGATGCAGATCGGCGGCGGCGGCGTGGCCGGACGCTATCCCTTTTGGCTGGCCTTTTTTCGTTTTGTTATTACCGGGGTTGTGTTGTTTTTCCCGGCGCTACACGGGTTGCGCCTGCGCGGGGTGGTGCTTACTGGAAAAGATATTCTGGCTCTCTCCGGCCTCGGGCTTCTCGGCGTCACGCTCATGTCGAGTCTCTACCACCTGGCCATCACGTTTCTGCCCGCCAATGTTGCCGCTCTAGTTTTCAGCTGCAATCCGGTGTTCGTCGTGTTGTTTGCCCCGCTGGTTCTGCCGGAAAAAATTACACCGCGCAAGCTAGGGGCTGTGATTCTCTGTCTGGGCGGAGTGTTTGTGCTGGCCCGCGACCGCGCGGACGGTATTTCGCTGACCGGATTGCTGCTTATGCTGGTCGCGATAATTATTTTCGCACTCTACACCGTGCTGTTTAAAAAAATGACACCGCGTTGCGGCGCACTGCCTGTCACGGCATTTGCCGGACTGGTTGGAGGGGTTTTTATTCTGCCGCTGGCGCTAAAATTTGAAGGGTTTCCGTTGGCATCGTATGCCTCGGCTGACTGGATCGGCATCACTTACCTGGCTCTCATCGGAACCGCGATGGGCTACTTTCTTTACATCTACGGTATCGGCCAGGTCGGCGCGGGCGCGGGATCCATGGCCTTTTTCCTAAAACCCTTCGCCGCCGCCTTCTTTGCCTGGCTGGTTCTGGGTGAAAAGTTCAGCGCGCCGGAATGCATCGCCGGAGCCTTCATCCTCGCCGGGATGGTGGTTGCTCTAGCGCCGGTCAGTCCGAAACGAACCGATTGATGGCTTCGAAGTAGTCCGGGTGCTCGTTGATGTCGTTGTGGCCGGTTGGCAGGGTGACGATCTCTTTGGGGCCGCCCCATGCCTCGCCAAGCTTTCGCCCGCTTTCCACCGGAATCACTTCATCAAACTCAGCCAACAGAATCAGAGCCGGTATTTGCAGGTTCGGTGCATAGTCAATGGAACGGAATGGATGGCGAAGAAACCGTTCAATCGGAAGCCACGGATATTGGAACCGCGCAATCGCGGCGATGCTTTCGTAGGGCGTCACCAGAATCACACCGGCCACCTCCGGGCGCGCGGCGGCCACTTGAGTTGAAACCCCGCTGCCAATACTGCGACCCAGTAGATAAATGGATGACAACGGAACCTGCTTTTCTTTGCAAAACAGATCCAGCACAGCGATGGAATCGGCGACTATTTCCTTTTCGCCGGGGGTTCCTTCGCTTTGCCCGTAGCCACGGTAGTTGACCAGCAAGGCGTTGCTGTCCAATTCCGCAAAGATTCTTTCGCAGTGTCCCGCCATATCCTGCGCGTTGCCACCGTGAAAGACCACGGTGATATCAGCACCTTTATCCAAAAACCAGCCCTGCAGCTTGACGCCGTTGATCTCTCGGTCCCACCGGTAGGACTCAAACTCCGCCAGAGGGTCCCAATGATTGGGAATAAACAGATAGGCTTCCTGCCGCACCCACATCCAGGCCACGGCTCCGGCCCATGCTGTGATCAGCAGCAGAGCTATTCTGAGAAGCATCGGTCCCATATCACGCTTTGTTGGTCCAAGTCTCATAACACACCAGTTCATCCCGTGATTTGCGATCTTTCGGACGGCCTTTTTCGTTGGGGTGACCCAGTGTCAGCATCACCAACGGTTCCACGTTGCGCGGCAGTTTCAAAACATTGCGCACAATTTTCGGGTTGAACGCGCCGATCCAGCAGGTGCCGAGCCCCAGTTCGGCGGCGGCCAGTGTCATGTGGTCGGCGGCAATCGCACCGTCCACGTCGGCATAGTTTTTGTCATCGTGTTTTTTTCGAACCCATGCCTTGCGCGGCGTTGTGCAGATGGCAATCACCACCGGAGCCTCGGCGAACCAGTCGGCGGGATAGCTCCCGGCCAGCGCCGCCAGATTTTCGGGCTCTTTGACCACCACAAACTGGAAGGGCTGAATGTTGCAGGCGGTCGGCGCCAGCCGTCCGGCGTCGAGCACCTCATTGATCATTTTTTTACTGACCATCCGGTTGCTGTAGGAACGAATACTGCACCGCTGTTTTGCGAGTTCGTTAAATTTCATAGAAATCCTTTCGACGCAGCTAATTTATAAGAGAATGGAAATTTACAAAATCATTAACGACAAAATCATTTGCAAATCCTGTTTTGATGTCCATGTTTCTGCGCAGAATAAAAATGATTTTGTTATCCATGATTTTGTAAAAAACGTACTTTTTCTTAGTGAATCGAATTCCTCCAGTTTTATTTGTTTTTATCGACGGACTCGGGCTCGGATCCAATGACCCGGCGGTCAATCCGCTGGCGGATACGCAGCGCTTTCCAACCCTTGGAAAACTGTTGGCAGACTCTGTTCCGCTGGATGCATCATTGGGGGTTCCGGGTCTGCCGCAGAGTGCGACAGGGCAGGCCGCGCTGTTGACCGGACTGAACGCCCCCGAGCTGATGGGCCGCCATATCGAAGGCTTCCCGCCGCCGCGCCTCAAAACGCTGGTGCAGGAGCACAACATTTTCTCCAGACTGCTCGCCGCCGGAAAAACCTGCACCTTCGCCAACGAATATTGGCTGGACGACGTGGCTTATTCCCGCCTTCGCACGGCTACGGCGCGGCAAGCCTTCAAACGCGAATCGGTCACTACGGTGGCGACACTCGCCGCATTCGGAGGGGTGCGCGGCAAAGCCGAGCTGGCCGAAAACCGCGCGGTCTATCACGACCTCACCCGCGAGGCGCTGCGCGCCCGCGGATACGACGGACCGCTCATCACCCCGGAAGAAGCGGCGGAACACTTAATTGGAATCGCCAACGACCACGACTTCACCCTGTTCGAGTTTTTCCAGACCGACCACGCCGGCCACAGCGCTAATTGGAATGGGATTTTTCACCCGAGCGAAGCGAGAGAGGCTCATCTGCCGGAGGCGGAGCGGCAACGGATCATAGATCCGTGGCAAACCTTGGAAAAACTGGATGCATTTTTTTCCAACCTTTGGAAATTTAAGGGGTTGCTTGTCGTCACCAGTGACCACGGCAACATCGAAGATATGACCGTCCGCACTCATACAACCAATTCTGTCCCGCTCTACGCCTCCAAACCGGAACGTTTCCAAGGGTTGGAGAATATTTCTCAGCTCACACCGGCACTGCTTGATTTGCTAATTGGGTAAGGTTTAATGAGCGTCATGACGCTTCATCTTGAAAAACTTAACATTCCGGGCAGGGGGCGCGGGTTCCGGGTTCGTCCTCTTTTTGAAAAATCAACGGTAGATCTTCTTCGGCACGCTCCCATGGATTGAAGGCGAGAGGGCCGAAGCCGTTGCCGAGGTCGGGCGCCTGACGCAGACCCTGGTTGAGGTAGGCTTTGGCCAGTACGATGCTTTCGAGCGGTTTGCAGCCCAGCGCGCGCGCGGTGGCGATGGCGGAGGAGAGCACGCAGCCGGTGCCGTGTGAACTTTGGGTATCGATCCGCGGGCTGGAGAGCCACGCATGCTCTTTGCCGTTGCTCCAGTAGTCGTTGGATAGCTCCACATCGTGCGAGCCGTGCCCGCCCTTGATCAGCACTTCGCTCGCTCCACAGGCGAGTGCTTTCTGGGCCGCAGCCTCAATGTCGGATGGTGTGGCAATCTCCATGCCGAGCAGATGTTCGGCCTCCGGGATGTTTGGGGTGATCAGGTCGATCACCGGAAACAGTTTTTCGGTCACCAGCGGCCACGCTTTGGCTTCCAGCAGAAAGGTACCGCTCGATGAAATCAAAACCGGATCGCAGACGGTAAAAGGAGATTTGAGCGTTTTGAGCAGTGCGACGATAATTTCGAGCGCTTCCTGTGTGCCAAGCATGCCGAGTTTGATGGCGGCAGGCGGCAGATCGGTTTTCAGTGCTTCGAGCTGAGCGGAGAGCATGTCCGGGGCAACCCATTCAAGTCGGCCGGTGCCGATGGTGTTTTGGGCGGTCAGCGCGGTGATCACCGAACAGGCATGTGCGCCGAGGAGATTCATTACCTTGATATCCGCCTGAACCCCGGCGCCGCCGCCGGAATCCGAGCCCGCTATAGTCCAGACGATCGGTTTTTTCATGTTCGTTCCTCTCATTGAAGGTCTAATGACGAAATACCCAGACACCTAAGGAAATCCGAATATACATACTTTTAATCAGCCGTGGTAAATTTTCGTAAAATGGGTGCTTCGGATTTCCTTACTGCTTGGGTATTTGGGTGTTTTGGATTTCCCCATTAGTCGCCGGCTCTTCGAACTGATAAATGGTTTCGCCTTCGTGAGCGAATCCTTTTTCGTGCGCCAGTTTCTGCACAAAATGTTTGTCGGTGCTGAACTGCTGCTGGTTGAGGCGCAATTCTTTGATGCGCGCTTCTGTGGCGCGGATATCGACTTCCAGCCCGGTTTTGGTGTCCTGATAGCTCTGGAGCTGGTTAATTTTCGGCAAAAATGCAAAAGCCACCCCGATCAGGGCGAGAACCACCACGGCCAGGACGACATAACGGTAAAACTGGTTCATATATTTTGGCGAACTCACGAGGGGTACTATACGGAGGAGGGGCGGAATTATGAAGTATGAATTGGGAGAGATGAGCTACCCAACAAACCCCCGTTTTTCCAATCATTGGAAAAACGGGGCTTCAACTTTCCAAACCTTGGAAAAGCTAGGTGCAGGCGTCTGTATAGGGCATACGCTTCGCGGGCAAAACACTGGCTTTTAGGAACCAATACAAAAAAACACCCCGGAGAAATCTCTGGGGTGTGTGGCCTGATGCAAATGCAAGGCGTCGAAAGGTGAAGCTGTAGAGATCTACCGCGAACCTTTCGTAACAAAGCAGTTGCGCAGGCTAATCGCCGTAGCGGGCTTCGGTGCCAAGCATTTCTTCAATCCGCAGCAGCTGGTTGTATTTGCTGATACGGTCAGAGCGGCTTAGCGATCCGGTTTTAATCTGTCCGGCATTCGTTGCGACCGCGATGTCGGCGATCGTGTTGTCGGACGTTTCGCCGGAACGATGAGAAACTACCGCGGTGAAACCGGCTTTGTGGGCCATTTCAATTGCGTCGAGCGTTTCGGTGAGTGTTCCAATCTGATTCACTTTAATCAGGATCGAGTTGGCGCTGCCTTCCTTGATACCGCGGGCGAGGTATTCGACGTTGGTCACAAACAGGTCGTCGCCGACGAGCTGGCAACGGTCGCCGATCTGGTCATTCAGGATTTTCCAGCCGGCCCAGTCTTCTTCGTTCATACCATCTTCGATGGAGTCGATCGGGTATTTGCCAATGAGTTCTTCGAGGTAGTCACTTTGTTCCTTCGAGGAACGCTTGGCGCCGTTTTCGCCTTCGAATTTGGCGTAGTTGTAGACGCCGTCTTCGTAGAATTCGGAGGCGGCGCAGTCGAGACCGATGGTTACATCTTTACCCGGCTCGTATCCGGCGTCTTTAATCGCCTGCATGATGGCGTCGAGGGCTTCCTCGGTTCCGCCCGCGAAGTTCGGGGCGAATCCGCCTTCGTCACCGACGGCGGTGGATAGGCCTTTGCCTTTAATGATCGCCTTGAGCGCGTGGAATACTTCCGCACCGCAGCGCAAGCCTTCTTTGAAGCTCGGCGCGCCGACTGGACGGATCATGAATTCCTGGAAGGCAATCGGAGCGTCGGAGTGCGATCCGCCGTTAATGATGTTCATCATCGGAACGGGCAGGGCTTTAGCGTTGGTTCCGCCAATATAGCGGAAGAGCGGCATGTCGAGCTCGGCAGCGGCGGCGTGGGCCACAGCCAGTGAAACGCCGAGCATGGCGTTGGCGCCGAGTTCGCTTTTGGTTTCGGTGCCGTCGAGGCCGATCATGAACTGGTCGATGCCGACCTGATCCATGGCGTCCATGCCGATGATGGCCGGAGCAATTTTTTCGTTCACATTGTTAACGGCTTTGAGCACGCCCTTACCGAGGTAGCGGCTTTTATCGCCGTCGCGCAGTTCGAGCGCTTCGTTGACGCCGGTGGAGGCTCCAGACGGAACGCCCGCGCGGCCGGTAGCGCCGGATTCGAGAATAACGTCCACTTCGATGGTCGGGTTGCCGCGTGAGTCGAGAATTTCGCGCCCGATGATTTCAATAATTGCTGACATGTTGTCTACTCCTTGGTGTTAATTACATTGTTCCCCAAAATTGAGCCTCGGAATATAAAGGCAGCTCTTCCGCCCCGCAACAACTTTCAGAGCTGTTTTCCTGAAATCGGGAGACATTCTTCCCTTTTTCCAAGGTTTGGAACAGGGCAGGGTGCAGGTGTTTCAACCACCCTTCGACAACATTCGACGGGGCTCAGGGCAGGCAATTTACACGGAATACACGGATGGAGAAGATGGCGCGCGATCTCCGAGCGCGCCGAGTGGTGCAAGGTGAAGGTGTTTTTGACGGGATCACCAGCCGTCGCCCAAAGCTATGGCTTGGCACGCAGGATGTACAGGATGCCGGAACATGAAATTTTTTCATCACAGAGGGACCTCCGAGGGGCTCCGAGCCGACTTAAACGTTATTGCACCAAGCTTCTAACACCCAACCCGTAATTGGCCGAAGGCCCCCGTGGCTTCGGTGCGGATAAAAATTTCGTTCCGCACCGTCTCTGTGTCTCTGAGTCCTCTGTGGTTAAAACCGCTCCGAATCGCCGGACGCCTTTTTTATGCGCCGTGTTTTTCGCTGTATTTAACCCATTGGATGGCGAGGAGGGGGATGAGGAAGAAGATGAGAATTCCCAGTGCGAACAGGATCATTCCCCCGTACTGGAAGAGTACGAATTCATGGTAGCTCAGGCCGAACCAGGTGGCGTGGCTGGCATAGAGTCGCACGTCCCATACGCGGAATGCATTGACCCAGAAGGCCAGCAGAAGAATGCCCAGCCAGAAGGAACGGTGCAGGATCTTCGCGGAGAATTCTTTGTTCATGGAATGCCTCCTTTAGTGAGTGTGTGGCGTGGAGGCGGCTTTGTCGAAATAGAGCGTTTCAAACTCCGCAATCAGCGCGCGTAGTTTTTCGACCTGCTCCAGATCCACGGTCTGTTTGGATTTCATCGCCGCGATCATCATGCCGTGCAGGGTCTTCAGCTTGGCGTCGTAATTATCTGTGTCCGGTTTGATGCGCTGAGCCAGGAAGTAGTATGTCACGATGTCGGTCAGCTTGTCGGCATGCGCCTCTTTGTTGTTCACCCAGCGCACCAGTTGATTGCTGTTCTGCGGGGTTTCCGCCGACAGCTTCGTGATTTCATTCATCGACTTTTCGATGGTGGTCACGTGCTCCTTCATTTCGGTGATGCGTGCGGTGTCGTCGTAGATTCCGCAGGGAATCTGGCAGTGGGCGCCGACCGAAGCGGCCAGCAGGGCGGTAAGGATCAGGGTTATGACGGTTGTTTTCATTTCGTCCTCCTTTAGGGGCATTTTGCGGTCTTTTCGTTAGCGGTGTCACGTTTGTTTTTGTCGAAAGGGTCGGTCCGGAATGGCACTAAGTTAAGCGTATTTTAACCGCGTTTCAGTAATGTGGGACAGGCTTCCAGCCTGTCCCACTTTGAAAACACATAGAGTCAGATTCATAGGCATTCGCTTTAAAAACTCCTTAACTTAGTGCCATTCGGGTCGGTCCGTCAAAGTCATCCTATTTTCGTTTCAGGAAATCTCTCCGGTCTTCCGTGGCTGTTTTTTTATTTTCCGAACCTTGGAAAAACCTGTAGAAAAGACCCGTGTTTATATCGACCGTTTAAATGTTACGCAAATCAGGAGACCCTATGAGAAACCTATTGGCCCGTTCCATCGCGACTGTACTGTGTCTGTTTGCCTTTCTGGCCGCTCCCGCATTGGCCTATGATCAACCCTCGGTCAATCTCGGTTTGACCAGCTTTTTGGATGGCGGACCGCCTGCCGGCCCCGGACTTTATTTTCAAGAGTACCTGCAGTATTACACCGCCAGCCATGTGAAAGATGCACCGTTCCCGGCGACCGATCCGGAGATTAACGTATGGGTCAGTTTGAACCAGCTGGTGTATCAGTCCGATCAGGATCTTTTTTTTGGCGGAAAGTGGGGGATGAATATGATTCTGCCGGTCGTTCAGATCGATAGCGACATTCCCGCCGCGCCTGACAATGGAACCGGATTCGGCGACCTGGTGGTCGGCCCGTTCCTGCAGTGGGATCCGATTATGGGCGACAACGGTCCGATATTTATGCATCGCATCGAACTGGCATTCATTCTGCCGACTGGCAAATACGCACCCAACCGGGCGCTCAATCCGGGCAGTAACTTTGTTTCCTTCAACCCGTACTGGGCAGCAACATATTTCTTTTCGCCGAAGTTGACCGCTTCAACCCGCGTGCACTATTTGTGGAATGCAAAAAACACCGACCCGAACACACCGGGCGCACTCCACGACACACAAGCCGGGCAGGCATTTCACGCCAACTTTGCCGTCAACTATGAGGTGATTCCGAAAAAACTCCGGTTGGGGCTGAACGGATATGCGCTGAAACAGATCACGGCATCAAAAGTGGATGGAAACAAAGTTGCCGGAAAAGAACAGGTCTTCGCCATCGGTCCGGGCGCGTTGTTTAGTTTCTCACAAGACACTCATCTGTTCTTTAACGCCTACTTCGAATCCGGTGCGGAATATCGCCCCGAAGGCGAACGCTACGTGCTCCGCCTGGTGCATCATTTCTAAGGAGCTTCTGCGAGCCAGATGGTGTGCCAGCGCCCGCGGGCACCGCGGGCGCGGACGGGAATTTCCTGGATTTTAAATCCGGCCGCACGCAGGCGTTTGGTGAACTGTTTGTCGGGTTGCGCCGACCAGACCGCCAGGACGCCGCCGGGACGCAGTGCGGTTTTGGCCGCGGTGAGCCCGGCGGGGCTGTAGAGGCGGTCATTGCCTTCGTGCGTCAGCCCTTCAGGGCCGTTATCGACATCGAGCAGGATGGCGTCATAGGCCGCCGCCTTTTCTCTGATGACCGCGCCCACATCCCCTTGGCGAACGGTGACGCGTGAATCTTCCAGCGGGCGTCCCGCCAGATCCGCCAGGTATGTGCGATTCCATTTGATGACGGCCGGCACCAGCTCTGCAACCACGACGCGAGCCTGCGGGCCCAGATGTTCGAGTGCCGCGCCGAGGGTGAAGCCCATGCCGAGCCCGCCGATAAGTACGCTGGGGCGTTTGCGTTTGGCTAACGGCTTGCAGGTCAGCTCAGCGAGCGCATCTTCCGAACCATGCAGGCGGCTGTTCATCAACTCTTCGTTTTTCACATTGATCGTATATTCGTGCGTGCGCTGCAGCAGTTTCATTTCGCCGCCGTCGCCCGGCACCGTCGCCTGATCTATCACTACCCATGGATTCATAAAGGAGGCTTTCTATTTCGAGAGTAAAGCGCGCGAGATGCGGCGGCTTACGGCGTGTGGCTGAAGAACTGGACGCAGGTGGCGGCAGGCACGGTGATTTCGCTGCCGGTGAATTCGAGCTGTCCGGTTTCCTGATTGATGCGGAAGACCACCGCATTATTACTGTACAGATTGGCGGCGATCAGAAACTGCCCGGTCGGATCGATGTTGAAGTGGCGGGGATGGTTGCCGCGGGTCGGTTCGTGACCGAGCGCAGTCAGCTTGCCGGTCTCAAGGTCGACTCCGAAAACAGCCAGACTTTCGTGCCCGCGGTTGCCGACATATAGAAAGCGTCCGTCCGGCGTCAGGCGCACTTCAGAGACGGTGTTGTACCCGTCAAAATTCGTTGGCAATGTCGGTAGCGTCTGGATTTCCGTCAGGGCTCCGGCTTTATACGCATACGCCGAAACCGTTCCGTTGAGCTCCATGCTGGTGTAAACAAATTTTCCGTTCGGACTGAAGGTCAGGTGGCGCGGACCGGCACCGGGCGCGGTTTGAATAACGGACGGAATGTTCGGGGCGAGGGTTCCGTTACTCAGGTGGTAAATCAGAATGGTGTCGATTCCCAGATCGGCGGCCAGGGCGAACTGTCCAGATGGATCACAGTTAAAGGAGTGGGTGTGAGCGGCTTCCTGCCGTTCCGGGTTGGGTCCCGAGCCGCTGTGCCGGCGAATGGCGGTCGGGTCCCCGAGGGTGCCGTCCGGTAGAATGGGGAGCACCGCGCAGCTGCCGCTGCCATAGTTGGCGACCAAAAGTTGCTTCCCCGTCGGGTCGATTGAGATATAGCAGGGCCCCTCGCCACCTGATGGTTGGGTGTTTAGATCGGTCAGCATGCCGTCCGCTTCAATTCGGTAGGCGCTTACAGCCCCGCTTTCCCCTGCGGGCGCGCTTCCGGTCGCTTCAGTGGCGTAGAGATGCTTGCCATCCGGATGAATGACAATGAACCCGGGGCGGACCGAGTTGCTGACGTGGGCCGCTTCACCAAGCTGTCCGGTTTGTGTGTCAAACAGTGCCATGTAGATGCCTCGCTCGCCACCTCCGGCGGTGGTTCCAAAATACACCCGGTATGTGTCGGGCATCGGCGCGGCGTTGGCGATCATGCTGGCGGCAGCGAGGACAGAGGCGCAGGAGCTGTTTGCTTTCATGTCCGTAATCTAAACAGGCTTCGCCGTTTTTTCCAGACATTGGAAAAACAATCTGTGCTGCCATGCTATGTCTTCCAAACATTGGAAAAAGTCTGGTAGAGTCGGTGAATGCAGTGGCCGGAAAACATTCAGAAAAAGCTCAGGGAGCTTCCCGACGCGCCGGGCGTCTATTTGATGCGCGGGCGGGAAGGGGCCATCATTTATGTCGGCAAGGCCGCCTCGCTTCGCAAGCGGGTTCAGAGCTATTTCCGTGAAAGCACCCTGCGCAAGGCGGAGCCGAAAATTCGCGGCTTAATTCGCTCCATCAAAGATTTCGATGTGCTGGTCGTTAAGAGCGAGGCCGAGGCGCTGTTGACCGAAGGTAAATTGATTAAGGAATACAAGCCGCGCTACAACACGCTGTTCAAAGACGACAAACGGTTTCCGCTGCTGCGCACCGATTTAAACAAACCGTTTCCTAAATTTGAGTTGTGCCGAATCGACAAAAAGGACGGCGCATCCTATTTCGGCCCGTACACCTCCGGACAGGCCGCGCGAGCGGCGCTGGAGTTTGTTGAACGCCGTTTCGGGATTCGCCGCTGCCGTCCGACCCGGCCGGATGAGGAAACCTATAAGCATTGTCATGATGACATCATTCGTCAGTGCGCCGCGCCGTGTATGGGTCAAGTGACGGCGGAGGAATACCGTGAGCGGGTTGACACCGCCTGCGCCTTTCTGCGCGGCGAGCGGCCGGAGTACATTAAAGAAATCCGCGCGCAGATGGAAGAGGCCGCCGCTGGGCATCAGTTCGAGGAGGCCGCCGCGCTGCGCGATATGATGCTGCTGCTCCACCGCGCGGTGAAAGAGCGGGCGCTGGTTCGCAAAACCGACAAAATGAAAACATCCGATGCGTTGGCGGGGATTCAGGAGCTGGGAGAAAAACTCGGCCTGAGCCATTCGCCGCGCGTGATTGAATGTTTTGATATTTCCAATATTTCCGGTACCTATGCGGTTGCCAGTATGGTCGCCGCCGTCGACGGCGTACCGGTTCCGCAACGCTATCGCCGGTTCCGCATCAAGACGGTGGAGGGTAGCGATGACCCGCGCATGATGGCCGAGGCCGTTAAACGGCGCTACAGCCGCCTTCAGAAAGAGCAGGGCGCTATGCCCGATCTGCTGATTGTCGATGGTGGCATCACGCAGTTGCGCGCCGCGCGGGCTGTACTGAACGGGCTGGGGATCACATTGCCGAGTGTCGGCCTCGCTAAACAGTTTGAGGAACTGGTGCGGGATGAACTGCCGTCTCTGAGATTCCCGAAAGATTCGTCCGCGCGCGCGGTGGTCACCGGTCTGCGCGACGAGGCGCACCGCTTTGCCATTTCGTATCATCGCGAGCTGCGCCGCAAACGCATTCGGGAATCCGCGCTCGACGAAATTCCAGGCATTGGAAAAAAGACGAAAGAGCGGCTGTTAAACCATTTCGGCTCGTTCGCGCGGCTGCGCAAGGCGAGCTTGGATGAGTTGAAATCCGCACCGGGAATCGGCCCTAAAACGGCTCAGGTTATATTTGATGCGGTTTCTTGCGGATCGGAATAAAATATTACTTTTCACAAAAATACGTTGATTTTTTGATCTAGTCCCATACGTTTAAACGTATGGTGAAAGAGCAAATGAATGATATATGGCGTATTTGCAGGGTTCTGTCTCAAAAGGGGCGACTGAAGCTTTTATGGCTTCTGTTTGAGAACGGAGAACAATGCGTGAATCAATTGGTTCTTCGGTCGGAAATGACCCGGCCAAACACCAGCATTCAACTAAAAACATTGCATCTATCAGGTTTAATCCGGTTTCGCCGAGAGGGAATGAATGTAATTTACCGGGCTGAGGCGGATCCCAGAGTGAAGTGTGCGGTTCCTTTGTTGGAAGCATTACGAAGCTGCTTTGATAGCGATATTTCGTTTGAGTCTATTATTCGACAGGTTACCGCATTTACGCACGAACGAAGGGTAGAAGTCGTTCGTGTGTTGCAAGATGGACCGTTGTCCTTTGTTCAGTTGGAAGATCACTGTGGAATGACGTCATCCGCTTTATCTCGGCATCTGCTTAAATTGGAGGTGCGAAAGGTTGTTCGGTGGGATGGAGAGCGATATGCTCTAACTCTACCGAAAGAACAGCTTGGGAACGTGCTGCTTGGAATTGTGTGTCAAAAGGAGGCTCCATGAAAAATTTCAGTAAACTCAGTCCGCTCGAGCTCGATGAGAGCGCGTTCCGTCTGATCGGCAAAGAGTGGATGCTGATTACGGCCGGAACGATGGAGAGCTGGAACACGATGACGGCGAGCTGGGGCGCAATGGGCGAGCTGTGGTTTAAGCCCGTGGTGTTTGCGTTCATTCGTCCGCCGCGCTACACGTATGAGTTTGTGGAGCGCGAAGAGATTTTCACGCTTTCGTTTTTTGATGAGAGTCATCGTGATGTCCTCAATTTCTGCGGCTCGCATTCGGGGCGTGAATGCGATAAAGCGCAGGAAGCCGGGTTGACTCCGTTTGCCACCGAAAACGGTTCAGTGGCCTTTGAGCAGGCGCGGCTGGTTCTGGAGTGCCGCAAGCTTTATTTCCAGGACATCAATCCGCAGCAGTTTCTCGATCCGGCGATCGATTCAAAATACTATCCGGAAAAAGATTATCACCGCATGTATGTGGGTGAGGTGCTGCGGGTGTTAAAGCGGGAGGCGTAATGGAGTTGGAGTGCGTTGGCGTCCGGCCGTTGCGCAGTTTCGAACGCCGGAGGCCCGTGACTCCAAGTTTCCGCTCTTCCTGTTTTCCAAACATTGGAAAAAATGGCATATAGGACTTTCAAACATTGGAATTTATGACGCAGAAGGCGTCAAATGGAGGATGGATGAACGAGAAGGCACTAAATCAGGTTTCGTGGGAGAAGTTCAGCGGAATGACGCCGGACGAGCGGGCGCCTTACTTTATGGAACACGGGCGCACCTATCATGCGCTGGTTTCGCAGCAGTTCAGCCGCCCGATTCTGGAAGATCTCTGCTCGCTGGCCACCTGTGTGCGCCGGATTGCCAAAACCCGGGAAGGCAGCAGTTTTTTGCAGAGCCGGCTGTTTGATAAACGCGCCATGCTTTATTTTGCTCAGCCGTCCACCCGCACCTATCTTTCGTTCGATTCCGCCTGCCAGACCGTCGGGCTCGACTGCATGGATGTGCGCGACAGTTCCACCTCCAGTGAGGTGAAAGGGGAGTCGCCCGAGGATACGATCCGCACCTTCAGTTCCTACACCGACCTGATCATTATGCGCCATCCGGCCGGCGGGTTTGCCGAGCGGATCGCCTGGATGCTGTCGAACACCTCGCGTCCCGTGCCGGTGATTAATGCCGGGTCCGGTAAAGACCAGCACCCGACTCAGGCGCTGCTCGATATCTACACACTCGAACGCAGCTTCGAAAACATCGGCGGCATTGACGGCAAAACCGTGGCGTTTGTCGGCGACCTCAACCGCGGACGCACCGCCCGCTCGCTGGCCGGCCTGCTGACCAAATATGACGGAGTGAAGATCTACTTTGTCGCGCCGCCCGAACTGCAGATCGGCGTGGATATTCTCGCGCAGCTCGATGCAGCCAAGGTGCCGTATGAAATCTGTCACGAGTTTGAACAAGTGATCCCTGACGTGGATGCAATCTATATGACCCGCATTCAGGACGAGTGGGATGTCGATAACGAGAGCCGCCTGATCGACACCTCGAAGTTTTATTTCACCAAAGATCACCTGAGCATTTTGAAAAAAGACGCGGTGATTATGCATCCGCTGCCGCGCCGGAAAGAAATTGATGTGGCGGTCGATGGGGACCCGCGTGCGGTTTACTGGCGGCAGGTCCGCAACGGCATGTGGATTCGTTCCGCACTGATTTTGAGTATTTTCGGCCTCGACGACAAAGTTCGCGGCTACTGTGAGGAGAACCTATGAAACACCTTATTTCCCTGAAAGACTGGAGCCCGGAGGCGATTCTTGAAGTCCTCGACCTGGCGGTGAAAGTGAAAGCCGCGCCGGGGCAATACGCCGATGTGCTGAAACAGAAAACCCTGCTGATGATTTTCGAAAAGCCGAGCCTGCGCACACGCATCTCGTTTGAGGCCGGCATGACTCAGCTCGGCGGTCACGCCATCTATTACGACATGAGCACCTCGCCCATGGGCGGCGGCAAAGAGACCATCGAAGACTCGATCAAGGTCATCAGCCGCATGTGCGACATGGTCATGGCGCGCCTGTTCAAACACGAAGACATCCTCGAAATGGCCAAGCACGCCACCGTGCCGGTCATTAACGCGCTGACCAATAACTCCCATCCCTGCCAGATTCTAGCCGACCTGCTGACCATTCAGGAAAAGAAGGGCGACCTGAAAGGCCTCACGCTGGCCTATCTGGGCGACGGCTACAACAATGTGACGCACTCGCTGATGTACGGCTGCACCAAACTTGGTATGAACATCCGGGTTGGTTCACCGGAAGGGTACATGCCTGCTGTGGAAGTCACCGAACAGTGCGCGGAGTTCGCCAAAGAGTCCTGCTCATCCATGCTCATTACGGATGATCCTGCCGAGGCGGTCAAAGGAGCGGATGTGGTCTATACCGATTCCTGGATGAGCTATCACATTCCGAAAGACGAGGAAGCGGCCCGGATTGAGGTCTTTACACCGTATCAGGTGAATGAAGCGCTTATGGCGCAGGCCGCCGCCGATGCCATCTTTATGAACTGCCTGCCCGCCTTGCGCGGCGCGGAGCAGAGCGCCGGCGTGATCGACGGCCCGCAATCGGTCGTTTTCGATGAAGCGGAAAATCGTCTCCACGCCCAGAAAGCGGTCATGCTGAAACTGTTCGGCGTGGCGTAAACGGGTTGCGAAAATCGCGATGCGGGATGTGGGTTGCGAGATGCGGGATGATCAACGTTTGCGTCACGGGCGCGCTTTAGCGCGTACCGTGCACGCGCTGGTTCGATGATTTCTCCCCTGCCTTGGTGCTTGCCCATTCGGTCAGGGACTGGGCGAAGCGTTGAGACACCGGGTCGTCGTGCTTCTGCACGACGGCTCGGAAGTCCTCGAAATTGATGATGTCGTCTCCGCTGCCGTTGGGCTGAACGTAGACAATGATAGAGTCGGTCACGGATGCCGTAACCGCTACTCCGTGGGATGCTTCTGTCACGCCTTGAAGGCCTGGGCGTGACATGATCTCCTTCATGTCCGCGGGAATCCGAAGGAGTCCCATGGACTCCAGATGTTCCAGCAGGGCGAAGTACTTCCGCTTGGAGTTGGTGGCGCGGAAGATGTCAAGCACGCCGCCAAGCAGGGCGGGAAATCCTACCTCGCGGGACGCGAGGAGGTACTTGTCTTGATTGTCACGCCGCGACAATCCCTCTGTCTTCAATTCAACAAGGATCGCCTTGTCGGCGTCAGCCGACAGGGCGACGTAGTCGATCTTGTATGACTTGTCGATTGGGATGTCGGGATAGATCGTTCCAATTCGGACGGGGAACTCTGGCGCGATTTGTTCGGCAACAGGGAACCCCAGCTTGGCCTCCAGCACTTCCGGCAGGTACAACGAAAAGAACAGGTCGGCACGTCGCTCAAGCTGGTAATTCGGGAGGTGACGCCACGCGTCCATCCGGTTGAATAGGGTGTCGATCTGTTTCATCTTCTCCTCATCGAACGTCTCGCGTCACTCTGAGCGGGCGGAGCCTGCGATAGAGTGAATGCGGTGGTTCGATCCTATTTCTTATTTAGTTTGTCGGTGGTCAACTTCTATCTTCAGTGGTTGTGAACATCGACGATGCCTCTTCCCATCCCACGCGTTCGAATCTGTTATTTTGAATTTAAAGCCGCACGATGGACACTGGGTCCAGCCATCATGGTTAACATCAATGCATTTTTCTTGCGGCTCTTCGATTACGACTTTAGGGGCTTCTTTGACAATACGTCTTGCCCAAGTTTTATGCGCATTTATGTCTTCTCCGTGTTCTGCTGCCATTAGCAAATCTCGCCAATCGGTATTTGCTAAATCGAAAACCATATCGATGCATACCGAGCCCCTTTTGTGATGCTTAAGAATCAGCCGAATGATCGAGAACGTGATTCGCTCTGATAGAGCTACGTTGCGGTCAATATTTTTAAAACTATTGATCCGCCTCGCAATGTCATCTCTTGTCTCTTTTGAGGCAAAGCAGGCGTTCAGTAGACTGTACAAATTAGGTTCCATAATTTTTAACTGTCGAACGTCGCCCCTCACGGGCGCGCGGCCCCTGCGCGTACCGTGCAGGGGCTGGTTCGACAATTCTTCATCAGAGTATGTTGACCAGTATGGCACCAAGCAGGCCCCACAACAATGCGCCGATCAAAAAGAGGATGATGGCAGCGGGGATTGCGGCGATGGCCCACTTGACCATGAAAACGACCATGGAGCCGAAGGACATTCTGATGTCTGTGATCACAACCGATCGGACGGGGTCTGCGACCGGAGCAGGAGTCTGTTGCCGAGGGACAAGGGTGTCGGCGTGACTACCCCGCTCGCGCAGTATCTCTCGGATCGCCACGAAGGCTTCCGGTCTGTACTCGTTCGTGTCATTGGTTGCGTAGATCGCCTGTAGCTCCTCCGTCGGTTTGGATTGGAGGTTGGCCTTGATCTGACGGATTTCTTTTTGATCCATATTCTCTCCTGTCGAACGTTCAGCATCACTCTGAGCCGGCGGAGCCGGTGATAGAGTGTGTGCTCTGGT
>JACNKZ010000029.1 GCA_014381785.1 Kiritimatiellota bacterium | reverse complement strand
TGTTACACTTTTCGACCGCCCCGCCGCCCGCTGCACTTTTCAACCGGCGTTTACAGTAAAAGTTTTTCTACCATTCACCCAGACCCTTCAGAAATCAAAACCAGCGACTCTGAACTGCGCGGGAGCGCCGACTATTTTCGGCGCTCAGACGGCTCCATTTTCCCGGCTAGCATCGAGGGCGCACATCTCACACTGCCGTCGGAGGCCGTCCCGAACGCCAAGGCAAAACCCAACACACTGGTTGATGCCCGCATTCTCAACTTTAACGATCTCTCGCACTTCCTGCGGCTGCAAAGCCAGACCCGTCAGCTCGAACGCATCCAGGCCGCCGCCAATATGGCGAAGGAAATGGCCTACCAAATCCGCACACCTCTCACGGGCATTTCCGGCGCAGTGCAACTGCTTCAACTCAACCTGAAAAACCCAACGAATAACGAGCCCGTTTTGGAAGAACGGGCGGACCTCTGCCTTCAAATCATTCAGGAAACGGCTAAACTGGACAAGGTGATCCAAAACTTTCTTGATTATGCAGAATTTTCGCCCAACGAAATCCATGAGTTGATCCATAGCGACATTGATCGGGGTATCTTTGAAATAAAGCAGCCAGAATAGAGCTCATTCTTCCCGTATTTCTAAAAAGCTGCCATCAGGACCTGATCACTTTTCCTATGGACGGCGATTCTCGAAAATGATAACTTTCCAGCATAGTTTTTTTCAAAAGTAAGAAGTGGGTGTGTTATGCCGCGTATTCTAATTGTAGACGATGAGCCGACGATTCTTAACCTGCTCAATAAAATTCTGACCGGACAGGGCTACGACACCACTCCGGCAAGCAACGGCGAAAAGGCACTGCAACTGCTGGAGTCAGAAGTCTTTGATCTGATGATCTCCGACATCAACATGACACCGGTCAATGGAATGGAGCTGTTGCGCAAGGCCAGCAAATCCTACCCCGACATGGGGGTCATTATGCTCACCGCTTACGGAACCGTCGGCACCGCCGTCGAAGCCATGAAAGAAGGCGCCTTCGACTACATCACCAAGCCGTTTAAACTCGACGAACTGGTCCTGACCGTGCAGCGCGCCCTCGAATACAACAATGCGCTCTCGGAAAACCGGGATCTCAAGGCCCGACTGGAGTACCGCGAACAACTCGACGGAATCGTGGCGGAATCTCCCGGCATGCGCAAAGTTTGTGAAATGGTCGAGCGCGTCGCCCCCACCTCAACCACGGTGCTGATCTACGGCGAAAGCGGAACCGGCAAGGAGCTGGTTGCCCGGGCACTGCACCGCTACAGCCCGCGAAAAGATGAAACCTTTATGGCCGTCAACTGCGCCGCTCTGCCCGCCCAGCTGATGGAGTCAGAAATGTTTGGCCACGTCAAAGGGTCCTTTACCGGAGCCACCGCCACGAAAGCCGGCCTGTTTGAAACCGCCCACGGCGGCACCCTGTTTCTGGATGAGATCACCTCTATGCCCCTTGAGATTCAATCCAAACTCCTGCGCGTTCTGCAGGATAAAAAAATCCGTAAAGTTGGCGGATCGGATCACACCGAGGTGGATGTGCGCATCATCGCCGCCTCAAATGAAAAACTGGAAAACCTCATTGAACAGGGGAAATTCAGAGAAGACCTGTATTATCGTTTGAGTGTCATCAGTATCGACATTCCCCCGCTGCGCAACCGTCCGGAAGATGTTCTTCCGCTTGTCGACTACATATTGCGACGCGAGCTCGGACCGAACACCGAACTCCCGCTGCTCGACCATGAAACACAGAACATTCTCGACTATTACAACTGGCCCGGCAACGTGCGCGAACTGGAAAATGCCATTCAGCATGCGCTCGCCTTTGTACAGGACGGCGTAATCACCAAAACCACGCTTCCGGCAAAAATTGTCGATGTGGTCGAAGAAGGAATCAAATCCGGCATCATCACCAACCGGCACGAGCAGTTTAAAGGCAAATCCCTTAAAGCCTTCCTGCACGATAAAGAGAAAGAATTCCTGCAGCGAACGATCGAAAGCATGCACGGAGACAAAGAAAAAGCAGCCGAAGAACTCGGTATCAGTCTGGCCACGCTTTACCGCAAGCTTCCTCAAAATTCAAAAAATTAACACAACCCCCTTCTCTTTTTTGAGAAATTTGCAAATATTTGAAACCTGGAACCGGTTTTCCAAACCGGAAATAAAGTATAAATCATGAGTGGACATGCTTATAAAATACTTTCGGACAACGGCTTATGGCGATTTGATTTGACGAGCAGGAAAAATACGGGCGCTTGTCGAGCGTTTTGGCACACTGGATGCTTTATATATAACCCTTAAACTTAAAACCCGGTACACAAAACAAGCGACTCAATCACGAAACGACAAGCCGGACTAAAAAAAACAAAAAAACAAAAATAAGGAAAAAACAATGAAAATTAAAAAACAGGGTTTCACCCTCGTTGAAATCATGATCGTAGTAGCGATTATCGGTCTGCTGGCCGCTATCGGTATTCCGTCCATCCTGGGCGCCTATTCCACTTCACAGAAAAAGGCTAAAGCCCGCAACGTCGCTGAAGTTGAAAAGGCTAAAGGCGTACTGACCCTTCCGACCAGCTCCGGTCTTCCGGGTGCAATGGAACTGGACGACACTACGCTGGATCTCAGCACTGGTGCGGCTTACTCCAACCTGATGAGCGCTCTGAGCATCACCGATGCCTCAGAACTGACTGTTGGTGCCGACGCGGTCACCATTGGTACACTGGCCACTAAAGCTTCCTACCCTAATATGTAAGGTTGGCTTTATAAAAAAAACCCGGAGGAAACTCCGGGTTTTTTTGTGTCCTGACGTTACCGGGCAAGCTTCTTCAAAGCCCGTTCCGCCTCGCCATACAACTCATGCGTCGGCTCAATCAGACTTAAAACCCGCTGCCAGTCGGCAGCCGCCCGGCTCATTTTTCCCTGCGCAGCAAAGAGTTCACCGCGCCGGAAAAAGCCCCGGGCCCTCTGCAGAGCATCAAACTCTTCACTGTCGATCACCCGGTCATAATCCTGTTCAGCAGCCAGCGGATCGCCGGTCTGCTCAAAAGCCCATCCCCGAAACAGCAGGATTTTCGCCTGCGTGGCCGGCTCATCCTTTGCGACCGCTAATGCAATTCGCCACTCTTCAAACGCCTCCTCATGCCGCCGGATCAAGGTCAAAACCAGGGCCCGGTTATGCCGTGCCAATCCATCCCAGGGTTTAATTTCCAGCGCCCGCTCAAAACAGACAAGCGCCTCTTCATACCGCTGCTGATCGAGTAGCGCCGTTCCCGCACTGTTGTGCGCATGCGCATTCTCCTCGTCAACCAGAATAGCACTGCGCCAGAGTGCCAGATCATCACTCCAGCACCGGGACCAGACAAACGTCTGCGCACCGCAGAAAACGAGAAATGCGGTGAGAACAATCCAGGCCATCCGCCGGTTTTTACCACACAGCACAAGCCCGGAAGCCAGCAGTACAGAGAACGGAATTACCGCCAAATAGGTGAATCGATCCGCCATGACCTGCTTGCCGCTTTGTGTAAATCCAAGCATCGGAAAAATAAGCAGAAAGAAGGCCGCCACCGCGGCAATCACACCGCGCAGACGGCGGCGGAAAAGAAACAGCCCGCTCATCAACACAGCCGTCAGCAACAGCGACACCGCGATCGTCAGCGGCACCGGGGGCTTGTCGTAAAGCGGCGACAAACCGATCGGCGCGACGGTTTTGGACAGATAGAACCAGAAACTGCTTAGCGCCTGCCCAAAGCGGGTCAGCGGACCATACTGCTCAACCGCCGCCATGCCTCCGTAAGTTTTTTTGGCAAAGAACGCCATCACACCGGTCAGAAGTGACAGCATAAAAAACGGAATTTTTTCCATTGCGCACCGGAATGCCTGCGGAATGGATTTGACTCGTCCCAGCGGAAACCAGTCGATCAGCAGCAAAACCAGCGGAAGCATCATTCCGATCCCTTTGGTCACTGCGGCCAACGCAAAAAAGAGTAGAGCCGCTAAAGGATAACGTTTGCGTGAAACCGCCCGCAGATAAAACAGGCAGGTCAGCAAACAAAAGGTTGTGCACAACAAATAGCCGCGCGTGGCGAGCCAGGCCACCACTTCAACCCGCAGCGGATGGATGGCATAAAACAGAGCGGCCACCGCGCAAGCCGCCGTTTTTTTACGATCTGCCGGTTCCTGCACAAATGCCATGCACAGCAGATACACCAGCACGGCATTCAGTGCGTGCAACAAAAGGTTTACGAGATGCCAGCCGGCCGGGTTCATTCCCCCTGCAGCGTAATCCAGCGCATAGCTCAGCCAGCTCAGCGGCTGCCAGTGACCGTAGTAGAAGGTCGTGCACATCCAGTTCCAATGTGACGCGCTCAGCCCGCGATACTGCGTATTTTGAACAAACAGCCCGTTGTCATCCCAGGATAAAAACCCGCCCTGAAGAACCGGAAGGAACACAATCACTGTCAGCAATGCGATCCCGATTCCCCACCCCAGACTTCTTTTCATTTTTTTCATAAAAGACGTTTTAATCCATCGCCCCCGCTTTCTCCAGTTCTATTCTTTTATCTGTCCGTCCGGCACAAACTGTGCTTAACTTTATGGCACGTTTTAAAAAGGAGATCCGGTATGATAAAAAACGCATTTACACTGATTGAAATTCTTATTGTCGTAACGATTATCGGTCTGATTGCGGCGGTCGGGATTCCTTCTTTTATCAACTCCCGTCAGGGGGCGGAGTTGGAGATGATGAGAGTGAACGTCTCCAACATTGAGGCAGCGAAAGACCAGTGGTCTATTCTCTACAACAAAGCCCCCGGCACGTCGGTTAACTGGAGTGACATCGAAGACTATATAGGCGGAGGGATTAACGAGCAGTCCGATCTCGATATAGGCGGAGAATCCATCACGATCAACCCCATCGGCACAAGGGCCTCTTATCCTTCTCTTCTCTGAAGGGGACTCCCGCCACAAAACGAATAGCCATTGTCAAGGAAATGCTTTCAAACGGTTTTGTATAAAATCCGTATGCTCTTTATCGCCGAGCCGTTCCGTTGCCTCATCACGGGGATATCGTTTAAACGGAGTCTCGTGAAGTGGCATAATCTGGGCAACGGGCATCATCACGTAGGCATATCAGCCAGTTATTGAGCCAGCCCTCTGGGGTTGGTTTCCATCACAGAACGGATGGCCTGTGTTAATGCGACGATTTCGAACGGTTTTTTTATAAAATCCGTGTGCTCTTTATCCTCGAACCGCTCCATTACCTCTTCACGGGGATATCCGCTCATGAAGAGAATCGGCACGTTGGGATTGATGTGCCGAATACGCAATGCCGCCTCAAGCCCGTTCAGGCCCGGCATATTAATGTCCAGCAGCAGAAAGGTTATATCCTCCGCGTTCCGGGTATAGAGCTCCACCGTCTCCAGGCCGTCCGCCGCAGAAATCACCTCGAAGCCTCTCCGTTCAAGCAGGATGGTGGTGATCGCACGAATCGCCTCCTCATCATCAGCAATCAGAGCCACTCCGTATCCGTTCCAGTTTTCATACGAATCAAGAGGAGCTCCTGAGACCTCTTCCGCGGCCCGTTCCTCGACCGGAAAATAAACACGAAACACAGTTCCCTCGCCGATCTTGCTCTCAACTTGCACGGCACCGTTATGACGTTGCACGGCATTCAGCAATGAGGCCAGCCCGAGACCCCGCCCCGTCACCTTGGTGGTAAACTGCGGATCAAAAATTCTGTTGAGCGTCTCTTCATCCATTCCGATGCCGGTATCCGAAACCTCCAATAAAACATGCTGTCCGGGCATCAGACTCCCCGCAGGATACATATTTTCCACCTCTCCCGGACGGAGATACACCTCGTGAATATCGATGGCAATGACGCCCTGACGATCCCCGATCGCCTCCGACGCATTCGTAATCAGATTCATCGCCACCTGACGGATTTGCGACACATCGCCTCGAATCAACGGGATATCCTCTGAGAGGCAATACTTGATGCCCACTTTCTTCGAAAGCGAAACATCCAGCAGTGCACCCATTTCCCGAACCACAGAAGACAGGTTTATACTGCTAACCACCAGCGTGGTTTTTCCTGTATACACCAGCATCTGATTCGCCAGCTCCGCCGCCCGCAACGAGGTTTTTTTAATTTCATCAAGCGGCCCGCTTGCTACGCCATCTTTTTCCTGCAATGCCAGTTCCGCATTGCCCAGCACCACCGTCATCAAATTATTAAAATCATGCGCAATTCCGCTGGACAGTAGCCCGAGACCCGCCATCTTCTGACTCTCATGGAATTTGCGCTCCAGCACACGCAGGCTCTCTTCCAGCCGCGCAGCTGGCGTCACATCACGCACCGACCCGCCCATAAACCGGGCCTCACCGAACGAATCGTAAATCACGTGCAAATGATCACTCAGGGAACGGTACTGCCCGTCGCGGTGCATAAAACGATATTCCACCACCCCCTGCCACTCCCGTTCTTTCGATTGGCGGCGCAACTCCGTCATCAACCGGAAAATCTTTTCCTGATCTTCCGGATGCACACACTGCAAGAGTTCGTTCAGCCCCATTTGCTTGAGCTCTTCGGCAACATAACCGGTTAAACTTAAACAGGCCGGACTCAAGTACTCAAATTGCCCAGTGGTGAAATCAAATTTATACAGCGCTTCCCGCGAGTGCTGGAGAAGGTCTTTGAGTTGCGTCTGCGACTGCGACTGCTCATAATTGTCGGTGGTTTTGCGAACAGACGCATTGCGCCGCAAATACATCGCCAGCCAAACCAGTACCGCTCCGCAAATAAACGTCGACAGCGCCAAGGGAAGCGTCGCATCGTTATGCATCACCTTCATGGCAGCCGGACCGCACAAACTCTGGAGAAAGGCGCTTAAGCTCACTCACTCTCCTTTTTGCGCTTCAACATCGGCTCCACATGCTCCTTATAGCAGGACGGACAAATGGAATGGCTGAACTCCAGCTCGGAAAAACGGGTGATGTAGCTTTCGACCTGTTCCCAATAATCGTTGTCGTTACGGATCTTATTGCAGTACGAGCAGATCGGAAGCAGACCGCGCAACTGCTTCACATCTTCCAGTGCGGTCTCAAGCTGATGCACCTTCGTGGCCAGCATCCGTTCCAGACCAATCACCCGCACACCCACATCAATTCGCGAGCGTAATTCGCGTCCCACAAACGGCTTCGTCACATAATCGTCGGCGCCGGCGCTCAGCCCTTCGATTAAATTATCCACACCCTGCCGGGCCGACAGAATAATCAGGTAAAAATACTCTTCCGGGAACTTATCGCGGACACGCTGACAGAGCTCCGGCCCCTCCATCTCCGGCATCAACCAGTCAATAATGCACATACGCGGCGGATCCGGCTGGCAGAGCCTCTCCCAAGCCGCTTCGCCGTTGGCAACCGACTCCACCTCAAACCCCCACTGGCTCAACGTCTTCTCGAGCCGCATGCGAGTTACCTTTTCGTCCTCTGCAATTAATATGCGCATAAACACTCCGTTTAAACCGAAGACTTTAGCCTATAAAGACTGATGCAACAAGTCGCTTTTCCACTCGAGCCGCAGGCGAGACCCGCCTGCAACGCGCAATTGCGACGGCAACGCGTTGGAGCAAAGCGGAAACATAATTTGCCAACGGCACGGCCTAATAATGACCAGAGGGAATGGTTCAGTGGCAATGCCTGGAAACATCTAGACCACGAGAAAGTCGACCGCATACTCCCAGCCTTGATCCAGCTTAACTTGCAACAATTTTATTCTGGCGCTCTCCGGCCCGGCCGTGACTTGTCTTCGCTTTCTCTCAAGCGCCTGTTGCCAAAGCCTGATCACATAACCTTGAGCCGCCTCTTTTGGCTGATATGCATCTCCAACCATTTTTGAATCTCTCATCTGGATCCTCACCGCCAGCTTTTGCGCCGCCATCCGGTCTGCGGGAATGTTCTCCATTAAATTGGCGGGGTCATCCAGCATCAACTCCACCAGAAGGCGGCAATCCGGATCGGTTATATACTCCAGCGGCAGATGGTCGGCCACCACGGGGAAAACCTCTTCAGGATGCAGGCAAAGCAACTGCGCCAGCGCCACTTCAGCAGACGGATGATGCGCGGGCGGCGAAACAGACCGCTCCTTCTCCGCAGCGGCTTGCCGCTGTACGGGAGACGGACGCTGCTGCGTGCGGGCCATATCGCGCCGCAGTGCGGCCTGCGAAAGACCCAACCGCTCGGCGGCGCGCTGCACCATGCGGTCGCGCTGAATCGCACCGGGCGCACAGGCAATCAAACTCTGCACCGCGCGCGACGCGCGCATCAGCCCCGCTTCGGTGTTTAAATTATCGGTCTTCGCGGAGCAATCAATCAGGAAATCGAGCGCGGAAACCGCCGCATTAACTTTCGCAAGCAATGCATCCGCACCCTGCGAACGGATCAGCGAATCGGGATCTTCGCCCGGCGGAAGCGAGGCCACCCGCACACTAAGCTCTTCGGCCACAAACGCCTCCGACGAACGCAACGCCGCTTTCTGGCCCGCGGCATCGGCATCGAGCACCAGAACCACTTCATCGGCATAGCGCCGGATCATCCGCGCGTGATCCGATGTCAGCGCGGTTCCCTGCGAGGCCACCACATGCGTGATCCCCGCCTCGTGGCAGCGGATGCAGTCAAGCTGCCCCTCCACCACAATCGCGGTGCGTTTGTCAGCCATCGCCCGGCGGGCTTTATCAATTCCGAACAGCACGCGGCTTTTGCGGAACAGCGGGGTCTCCGGGCTGTTCACATACTTGCCGCCCTTATCCTCCGGATCAATCAGCCGTCCGCTAAAGCCGATCACCCGGCCCGCCTCATCGAGAATGGGAAACATCAGCCGCTTGCGGAAGCGGTCATAGACCGACCCCCGCTCCGAGCGGGCCATCAACCCGGCCTGCTCCATGAGCTCCACAGAAACCTTCTGTTGCGCGGCCCATTTCTCCAGCGCGTCAAAGCGGTCGGGAGCAAATCCGATCTGAAAAGCGGATACGGTTTCCGGCTTCAGCCCGCGGGTGGCCAGATAGGCACGGCCCGCCTCGCCGCTCTCATGCTCCATGAGAATGCGGTGATAAAGCTGCGCGACCCCTTCGTGAATTTTAAACAGCTCGCGTTTGTTAGAGCTTTTGCCGTCGCCGTCTTCAAAATTCAGTTCCATGCCGACGCGGTCGGCCAACATCTGCAGAGCGACCATAAAGTCGACCTTCTCATACTCCTGAACAAAACGGATCACATCGCCGCCGGCGTCGCATCCGAAGCAGTGATAGATCTGCCGGTCGGGGCTCACGGTGAACGACGGAGTTTTCTCTTTATGAAACGGGCAGAGCGCCTTAAAGCGCCCGCCGGCATTCTTGAGAGAAAGGTACGAACCGATCACATCCGCAATATCGTTGCGCGACCGGATTTCATCAATGGTTTCTCTGGGGATCTGTTTCATTCAGTTTTCTTCGCGATCAAATACGGGTAGCTCCATCAACCGCGGATGAAGCCATGGCGTCATTCGCTCACATACCCAGCCTCCGACCACTGACTTCTCAGAGAGCTTCTGATAGACGGACTCGTCCGGAACCAGACTCACAACAGAAAGGACGCTCAGGCCCAGCAAGGCACCGGATAACAGGCCAACCAGGGCGCCGGACAGTTTGTTAAGCAGAGAATCAACCTGTTCACACAACAACTTCTTCAGCGAAAAGCGTAGCATAAAGAACAGCAGCATAGCGCTCATCCACAAAACCAGCCCCACAACCACCTGAACAGCCGCCAGCGAGAGCGTAACCCAGTTACGGGCGGCAAACTGGGTGAGCGCCGGAAAAAAAACTGCAAACCCGCACAGCAAAAAAGCAAACGCCAGCAGACGGGCCAGCTCATCGGCCAGCCCGCGCAGCAGGCCGACCACGCCGAACAGCAGGACAAACAGTCCGAACAGAACATCAACCGCATAAAATGTATCTGGAACACTCATTTCACAACACCTCGGCTTTTTTATAACACAGACCCTATCTCCTATGTAACGCTTTTCCCAAGCTTTGCCACCTCACTCCGCTCCGCTGCCGGCGCGGCCGGGGCGTCGAATTCGTTGAGGCGCACTTGGTTGCCGGTTTTCCTTTTAACAGCAAATGGCTTCACCTATGCTCCGCGAAACAATCGGATTTGCGTTAAAATGGAATACTTATCATTCTGGGAAATGAGAAAACCGCCGTTCGAATCGAACAGCGAGGCCCAGTTCTTTTTTGAGAGCGAGGCTCACGGCGAAGCGCTGGCCCGCCTGCTCTATCTGGTATCGGATCGCGGCATGGGCATGGGCGCGATGGCCGGAGAGATCGGCAGCGGCAAAACCATGCTGCTCAATGTGCTGGGGTCGCGTCTGCGCAAAGATGTCTACACAACGATCCGGATCCACACCGCCCACCTGCCCTTTGATCACATCCTGGCCGAGATCAACCAGCGGCTGCGTGGTGAGGACGAGGCGACTCATCCGCATGAGAAATACTTTCTGCTGAAGGAATTCGAACGGTTGGTGACGAATAAAGTCGCATCGATTGGCAAGCACCTGATTCTCATCCTCGACGAAGCACAGTTCCTGAGCACAGAATGTCTGGATGAGCTGAAGTGTCTCACCAACTACAATCAGGAGGAGCCGGTGATGACGATCATTCTGTCGGGACAGCCTGATTTAAAAGAAAAGCTTCGCGCACTGCCTCAGGTTTATCAGCGGCTGGGCATGTTTTATGACTTAAAGCATCTGAGCCGCGAAGAAGTGGCGCCCTATGTGCGCCACCGACTAAAAACAGCCGGTACCGGCAAAATGGATGTCTTCGACGAAGACTGCATTGAAGCCCTGTATGGGTTTTCCGGCGGATGCCCCCGCCAGATCAACCGGATCTGCAAACTGGCCGTTGACCGCGCCTGCCTGATGAAAGAGGAACGGGTGACGGCAGAGATGGTCAGCATGATTATTCGCGATATCGAAAAACACTTCGGCTAATAATGCACGGCACGAGGCAGATGCTTCCGGAAACCTCCATCCCTATCCGCACGACTTCATCCGCTGTCGGTAACATCATGTTGACGGGTTATGCTGCCAACGAAATTCTCAGTATGTTGGCCCGCTTATGGTTCTGCGGAAGAGAACGGACACTACGGATATGCACAACCCCCCTATTGCCATATGCCCTAAGAAAGCGTAAATAATGGGCTGTCGTTATTTTGCGTTCACTTTACAGCTTATGCAAATGACCTGAAAGCGAGGCAAGAGACATACAAAAAGATATTTAGCAATTCTTTGTAATCACAGGCGCGGCGCGATGGCAAAACAAGCTGAATGGCTGTGATGCGGTAAAAAACGGGCGGATAGACACATGAGAGACAAACCGGAAGACGATCTGGGCGTCGAAACCCCTGCAACAAATCAGCCGGAGCAGGCATCGCCCGGAGAAAAGACCCCTGCCTCCTCCGAAGCACAGGAATCTGCCCCAACCCAACCGGAATACCGGGTCAAAGACCAGTTTGCCAATCTCGACACGATTCCCCCCACACTGGATCGGCCACATTCTACTCGCGCGCAAACTCCGGCCACCGAAGCAGCTCTTCCGGAAGCGAATCGGTCCGCACACAGCATCCGCCATGAAATAAGCGTTCAGGACTTTTTCCGCGATCTGGATTTCATCAAAATCATACGCGGAGTGTACCGCCGCCTCTGGCTTGTTCTGCTTTGCGCCTGTGGCCTGATGCTTCTCTTTCTGCCGATAGCCCGCGGCCTGAAGGGCGGGGTCTCCTACTCTGCTGAATCTGCAATCATCTATAACGAGTCGGCAAAAAAACAGATCGACGCTCGGGGATCCTCTTTCCTGCTACGTCCGCTATCTCAGGACACGCTGGTCGATATGCTTCTGTCTCCGGTGAATATCCGCAAGCTGGAGGGGTTCACCGGATTCAAACCGCTGAAAAACAGTGTCTCGTTCGACGCCCAGAGCAAATCGGATATCATGACGCTTCAAATCCGAGATATGCCGGATGAACAAACCGCGATCAACGCCGCCAACAAACTGGCTGAAATCATTATCGACGATAATGCAAATTACTACCGGGATCTGGCCGCTACGGCATATCAACAGTTCCGCACACAGCGCGAAGCGGCGGAACAGGAACTTGCCGTGGCCATCGAAGCGGTGGAAGCGTTCCAACTGGAAAACCAACTTTTGGAGATCAGCACACAGTGGAACAATTTCTTTTCCTCTCAGGCGGCTCTACTTGAACGCATGAGCATCTCAAAGGTAACTCATGAAGGTCTGCTGACCCGGATTAATGAATATGTGAAGAAAATCAGCACGCTTCCTGATGAAGTGCTCGACGAAGCTCAGGAAGACAACCCGCTTAAACGCCGCATTTCCAATGCGGAAGCGGCGCTGTTGCAGGCCCGCATACAATATGCGGCCGATAATCCCAAGGTTCAGCGGCAGGAGCGCGAAATCGAAGAGCTCCGCAATATGCTTCAAAGCGGAAGCTTTGATGCCACCCGCGAGCGCACCTACGTGAAAAATCCGCTGAAGAGCCAAATGGAAGGAGAACTGCTCAAGCTGCGCATTGAGGAGGAAGTGGTTCGCGGTCAAATACGGAACATGGAAGAAGAACTGGCTGCACTGGATGGAAAATTTGAAGACATGCCGCGCCTGGAAAAAGAGTACGCCGCCCTGCTTGAAACCCGGGCCAGGCTGGATGCCACCTATAAAACGCTCAAAGCCGGTGAAGAATCTGCCCGCATGACATCCGAGTCGAATCTTTCCGATTTCCGGCTGCTGAATCCGGCATCCTCTGCTGAAAAAGAAGACTCCTCTCTGCTCGGAAAAATTGTTCCGTTGCTCGGCTTTGTTTTCGGATTCTTTGGCGGCCTGCTGCTGGTGCTGATCATCGAGCTACTGGATGCGAAAATCCGCACAGAGCAACAGCTCGAAAAAGCCTACAGTGCTCCCCGCCTGGCATCGATTGTCGAAATTCCAAACCTTGAACAATACGATGCCTATACGCTTCTGCTCCCTTCCCTGCGCGAAATCGCTGAACGTCTCGATGTTCTGCTATCTGGGAAAAAAGCAAAATCCTTCGGATTGCTGAGCTCTCTGGACGGAGAGGGGAAAAGCACGCTGTCCTTTAATCTGGCTCGCTACTACAGTTCACTGGGCAGCAAGGTGCTGCTTGTCAGCTTCGACACACAGCCCAATCCACACCTTCCTGATATGACGGATATCGGCTGGCCGCAAATGGGGATTGAAGACTATCTTCGTGATAAGGCTCAACTCCCGGAAATGATTTCAAATATCAACGGCGTCGATGTGATCCGCGTGCAGAAAAGCTCTGCCGACCTGTTCGACCTGATAAAAACCCCTGCGATGAAGCGCCTGTGGAACCTGCTCCAGGAACAGTACGACCTGATCATCACCGATATCCCCGCCGTACTGGATCACCCAATGGCCGGAACCGTGGGCGCATTTCAGGATGAACTCATCTACGTCCTCGCTTCGCCGGTCAGTGACCGCAAGCTGGTCGATGCCGGACTGGAATTCATGGAGGATCGCGGACTGGTTCCCTGCGCACTGATCTTTAACCGAGTCAACCCATACTACTTGGAAGACATCCGGCAGCAGCGCACCATCCGGCATCTCGCTGACCACCGATCCCCGCTTAGCAGCCTGTTTGACCGTTTCCGCAAACCCGCCGACGCCCCGCAGGAATTTGCCGCAAAAAGAACATCTCTTCCCGCTAATGATGACGAAGCAAATCCAGCATCCGGAACTCCGGCAAAAGGCGGCGATCACACAGGGCTTGAAGAACTCACCGCAGAGGAAGAGGAATCCTTCAACCAATGGCTCAAAGACTCAAAAGCAAAAGCAAAGCCATCCGCAGAGGAACCCCCCGACGATGAAAAATAAGAACCTATTGATCAACGGACTCTGGGCGTTCCTTTTTCTGACCGGCAGCGCACTGTTCGCCGGAACACCCGTCGCGACGAACAGCCCAGTTCATGACGACCTGCTGGAACCGCTCACGCCAACCCCCGCGACGAACAGTCCGGTTCGTAACGACCTGCTGGAACCGCTGCCCCCCGCGACGAACAGCCCGGTTCGTCAGGATCTGCCCGAACAGCTCACGCAGACCCAGAAAAATTCTAAATTCCCGGCGGAATGCTTTATTCCTCACTCCCCGGCAGAACGAAAACTACAGGTCGGCGATGTGGTGGAAGTCGGCATTTTCGGCCAAATCGACACCGTCGCCAAGGCCATCCCGATTGCCCCGGACGGAAAACTCTACTACATGTTCCTCCCCGGCATTCAGGCCGAAGGCCGCCGGGCGGATGAAGTCGCCGCCGAGATGGAAAATGAATTATCTCATTTGTTCAACAATCCGCAGGTCTCCATCATCCCGAAAAAATTCATCTCCAACCGCTTTGCCATTTTGGGAAAAGTCAACGAAGGCAGCCTCTACCCGCTGGAAACCTCAATCACCGTCCGGCAGGCCATCGCCCGGGCCAAAGGGATTGAACAAGGGCGCTACCACGACAACACCATTGAAATTCATAACTACAACAAAAGCTGGCTGCTGCGCGGAACCGAAAAAATTCCGGTCAATTTCTCCACCCTCATGAAAGAAAACGACTTCTCGGAAGACATCTACGTCCGCCCGGGAGATGTCATCTATATCGCCTCGGCACTCGGCCGCGAAGTGTATCTGATGGGCGAAGTCAACAGCCAGCAATCTCAGCCGTACACCGCCGGCATGACACTCGTGCAGCTCATCACCGGCATCGATGAAGGGAGCGGCGGCTATCTGGAAGACTCCGCCGATATCAAACGGGTAGTTCTTCTGCGGAATGCGCTGGAAGATCCGAAAGTGTTTAAAATCAATCTGCAGGACATTCTGAGCGGACGAGAGCACGATGTATTTCTAGAGGCCGGCGATGTGGTATTCGTTCCTGAAAAATCCTTCCTCTTCACCCGCAATGTAGTCAAAAGCATGGTCCGCACCTTCGTCAATACCTTCGCCAGTGAGTTCGCCAGCGACATTAACCGGGAACATCTTTTCCCTGGCGGATTTCTCGAAACCCGCACCCAAATACCGTGATCATGAAACAAAAAATTCTTCCTGACTTCTCCGCCACGCTACTTCTGCTCTGCGTGCTTGCCGGCTGTTCTTCCGTGAACAACCTGCCGAAACTTGAAAACAACCGCGAGCTGCTGCCCGCCAATGTTCTCGAATTACCCAACGCGGGCGACCTGACGCTAGACGAAATGGAAACCGGCGTCTGGATCCAACTCAACCCGGACCGTTCGCTAGAGGACACCCAACTGCTCATGGAGCGCGACACCGGCCCCTACCGCCTCGGCGTCGGCGATGAGCTCGAAATCACCATCTACGGTTACGGAGAAGGGGAAAATCAAAGAACGCTTCCGATCGATCCGGCTGGCAACATCACCTACATGATGGTCGGCACCGTTCCCGCCGCCGGCCGCACGATCGATGAGCTGACCGAGGACATGCGGGCCCGGCTGAGCGAAGAACTCAAATACGCCATCCTCAACATCACACCCTACCATTTCGGCAGCCAGACCTTCACCGTTCTCGGCCAGATGAAATACCCACAGGTATATCCGCTGGAAGGCCGCATGCGCCTGCTGGACGCCCTTGCAAAAGCCGGAGGCACCAAACTCGGCGAAATCCGCAACGTTAGCGCAGACATCCACGACCTGGCTCACGCCACCCTGGTGCGCGGCGGACAAGTCGTTCCGATCGACTTCGAAAAACTCGTCTACGAAGCGGACGCCACACAAAATCTTGAAATCCGAAGCGGCGACATCATCTTCGTCCCCTCCGCGCTGGAACGTAAAATCTACGCACTGGGTTCCTTTAACAGCCCGCAGGGCGTGCAGTTCGCCCACTCCAGCCTCTCGTTAATGAACGCGGTTGTACAGGCCGGCGGAATGAACACAGCCACATCGGACGGACACATCCTCATCATTCGCGGCAACACGGTTCGCCCGAAAATCATGCTGATGGATATGTCGCAGTTCGACTCGAAAAAAGCCCGAGTATTCAAAATCATCGGCGGCCGCGCGATGGATGTTCAACTCCAGCCCGGCGATATTGTCTATGCCGTTCCGAAAAAATTCTCCTTTGCCAGGGAAGTCATTAAAGACGCCATCCGGACGTTCGCAACCACCCTCACCAGCGATGCCGCCACAGACATCTATCAGAGAGACGTCGACCCCTTCAACTTCGGCACCGAACGACCTGATTAAACAGCCCCAGTTGACTGAAACCTCACACCCGCTCGTTCCTCGCTCAAGTCACGAAGGCACAGAGGCTTTGGGGTAGACGCTTAGTGGCTCTGTGACTCCATGTGAGAAAATTGATCCACTATTTTTTTGCGATCATTTCGCGTGTTTAGCGGGCCAAGTTCTTTTCGTGGATGAAAAATCAGAGTTATTCGTCGTGATCGGTGGCGTCGATCACTTCAACCACATCCGGGACACGCTCTTTAAACAGGCGTTCAATCCCGTTTTTCATCGTCATGCGCGCGCCCATGCATCCACGGCATCCGCCCTGAAGCTCAACGTACACCTTGGCATCGTTCACAGTAACGATCTTCGCCCCGCCGCCATGACTGGCCAGCGCCGGGCTGATCTCTTCTTCCATGACTTTCTCAACCGCCGCGAGTATTTCTGCATCTGTCATTGGTTATCTCCTCCGATTGCGTGAACCATAACCAATTCACTCATCTTAGTAAAAGCGAATCCATACAAACTATCTGTGCTACCAGGGGCGGAATGTCTTCGCCAGCGATGCCGCCACCAAGCCAATCAGCACCACCCCGGCAATCGCCGCACCCATCCAGCCCAACAGCGACAAGGCGGTCATAATCGCACCGGCAATCATCACACCGAGCAGAATGTAGAGCATGGCTTTCCAGAACGGAATCCCCATCAAAAACGCAACCATCGCACCGGTCCAGCCGCCGGTCACCGGCAACGGAATGGCCACAAAGATGGTCAACCCGAGTGCTTCATACTTTTCAATACTCGCGCTCTTCTTGCGGGTGCGGGCAAATAGCCAGTCAAAAAATTTCTTCCCGATCTTGAACCGCATGCAAAATCTGGACAGCGGACCGAGCAGCAGCAGAATGAACGGAATAGGAATCATATTCCCTGCCACCGCAATCAGATAAACCTGCCACCACGGCATGCGAAAGACATTCACTCCCACCGGAACCGCACCGCGCAGCTCAACAATCGGCAGTGTGGAAATCGCCGCAACCGCTGTGCTGCGCGAAAGCCCTTTTTCCTCCAGCCAGACCGCGATTTTCTCGCCGCGCGATTCATGAGCTTCGGATTCCGCCCGTACGGGCGATGCGCCCAGCAGAACCAGACAGGTCAGTGCAAAAAGAAAAAAACGGGGCCTCATAGATTGTCCTCTCTCACCATCCGGATCCTCGAGCCTTCCCGGCGGGCTTTGTGATAATGTTTTTTCAAAACCCGAATAAACCGAACGATGTCGCGGAACGGGGAAATCCAACTCTTGTGCCGATGCGGCTTTTTGCTGATCCGGACCGAACCGACCCGAATTCGCCGCGAGGCGATGTGCAGCAGCGTTTCAAATTCCGCCGGAAGCGCCGAGCCGGTTTCCAGCAGGAACGGCAGCACATCACAACGGTAAAAACGAAACCCGCAGGGCGGGTCGGGAACGTAAACGCCCATCAGCCGGCTCAGCCAATAGCTCATCACCCGAATGCTCCAGCGCCGTACCCGCGGAACCAGATGCGGCTCCGCCATGCGGCTGCCAATCAGAACCGGCAGGTGAGTCCGATGATAGGTTTCCAGAAATTTTGGAATCTGATTCGGGTCATGGAAGCCGTCGGCATCGAGCGCAATCACGGCATCAAATCCGTGTTGCAACACATACTGAAAACCTTCAATCAGCGCCGCGCCCTTGCCGCCGTTTTCTTCGCGGCGGATCACCGTGGCGCCGGCGTTTTCCGCCCGCAGAGCTGTCTCATCGCCGGAGGCATCATCCACCACAATCACATCGGGCAGATAGCGGCGAGCTTCCATAACGACTTCCCCAACGCTGTTCTCCTCCCGGTAAGCCGGAATGAGCACCGCCACCTTCTCCACCTCTTTACGCTGTTGAATGGTCGTCATTAGTTTTCTTTCGCCACCAGCTGATCCGCCCGGTAGGAGGAGCGGACCAACGGCCCCGCCGCCACTCCGGTAAACCCGACCTCCCGGGCCCGTGCTGCCAGTTCATCAAAATGTTCAGGAGAAATAAAGCGTTCAACCGGATGATGTTCTTTAGTCGGCGCCAGATACTGCCCCAGCGTCAGCAATCGCACGCCGGCTTTATATAAATCTCCCAAGGTTTGGAAAACCTCTTCGTCGGTTTCCCCCAACCCGAGCATCAGGCCGGATTTCACCTGCACCCTGCCCCGCTCCGCCGCCTTGCGCAAGGTTGCTAGCGAGGTTTCATAACTCGCCTGTGGACGGATCGCCGCCTGCAGCCGCGCCACCGTCTCCAGATTGTGGTTGAACACATCCGGACCGGCATCCAGCACCCTGTCGAGATGCTCCACAAAATCGGGGGTCAGCACCTCCACCATCGCCTCCGGCAAAACCTTCTTTACCGCGCAAATCGTGTCGGCAAACGCCTGCGCCCCGCCGTCCGGCAGATCATCGCGTGTTACACTGGTAATCACCACATGACGCAACTGGAGCTGCTTGACGGCTTCCGCCACGCGCGCTGGCTCCCCCGGATCCACCGGCCCCGGCTTTCCGGTGGTGACATTGCAAAAACGGCATCCGCGCGTGCAGGTGTTGCCCAGAATCATGATCGTCGCCGTGCCGCTGTTCCAGCACTCATGCCGGTTCGGGCACTTGGCGCTGGCGCAGACCGTATTGAGCTGAAGACTCTCCAGTAGCTTACTCACATCCGGATAGCTTTCATCCGTTGCGATCGGCCGGCGCAGCCACTTTGGCAACCGCTGCGCTTTGGGCCTCAGCTTTTTTTGATTGGTTGAATCGTTCATTTCAGATTAGAATTTTTACAAAATTATTAAGGGCAAAATCATTTTAGAGCGCAGAACTCTTACTATCGAATCATCAGCTCACCACACGCATCGCAAATATAATCATCCAAAGAGGTGCGATCGCCGCCGTGCACCTGTTTTTGTCAACAGGCTCGCTCAATTTCACCCAGAGGCCCAGCCCAAGATTCACTTTTTTACTAATCCATTCTTTGGCCCGAACAACGCCGGCGAGTTTAGACTTCTATTCCAAAATGCGCTCAAACTTCCGGGGGCTATCATGCACCCCGATATTTCGAAACAAAAATACCCACTTTTCTTTTGCGGTTAAACTCTCCCAAAAATGATTTTGTCGTCCATGATTTTGTAAATCTCTTTTCTGCACTCGGTCACAGGAAAAAGCGGTGATACGGAATACTTTTATCACCGCAGTCCAAAAATATCAGGCTGAGAGTGTGTCGACCAGTTTTTGAAGTTTTTCGCGCTTTTCGATCAGCTCGGTTTTGCGTTTTTCTTCGCTGGCCACAATGTCCGGCGGCGCTTTTTTCACGAACGCCTCATTCGAAAGCTTCTTCGCAATGCCGGTAATTCCGTTTTCCACCGTATCGAGCTGTTTGCGCAGCTTGGCGATTTCGGCTTCCACATCCACTAGGCCTTCAATGGACATATAGACCGCGCCGAGCTGACTGATGCCGCTGGGCATTGCGCCTTCGGGAACAAAGTCGCGGTTGACCGTCACCTCTTCCGCGCCGAGCAGCGAGGAAACCGAGGCCAGATCCGCGCGAAGCAGATCGCCGATCTCTTTTTTCGGCGGGCGGATAAAGAATTTCGCCTGCTGGCGCGGCGTCAGGTTGTAATCGCTGCGCAGGGTGCGGCCGGTGCGGATGAGATCGTGCTTCGCATCCACATACTCGACCATCCGCGCGTCGACGCCCCACTCGCTCAGATCTTCTTCTGACAGCGCTTTCGGCCACGGCGCGGTCTGAATCGACTCGCTGGACACGTTGTACCCCATGCCATGCCACAACTCTTCGGTGATGAACGGGATGAATGGATGCAGCAGGCGGATGGCGGTGGAGAAGACATAATGCATCACCTGCTCGACTTCCTTCTTGCGCTGCTCGTCCTCGCCGCGGAAGACGCCTTTCGAGTATTCGACGTACCAGTCGCAATAGTGATGCCACATAAAGTCGTACATCGCTAGCGCGGCATCATTGAAGCGGTGTTTCTCCAGCGCGGCTTCGGTTTTCTCAACCGCCTCGCTGAGTTTGGCGAGAATATGCTGATCGTCCGGGCTGAGGCTCATGGTGCCGAGATCAATCTGCTCCGGATCGAGCGCGGCATCGGACGTGGCATTCATCTGCATGAAGCGGGCGGCGTTCCAGATTTTTGTGCAGAAGTTGCGGCCCAGCTCAAATTTTTCGTCGCTGATGTACACATCCTGTCCGGTTGCCGTCAGCATCATCAGACTGAACCGCAGCGCATCGGCGCTGTACTTGTCGATGATATCGAGCGGATTGATTGAGTTGCCGAGCGACTTGCTCATTTTGCGACCCTGATCGTCGCGGACCGTTCCATGGAAATAGACGGTGTCGAACGGAATGTCTCCCATGAATTCGATACCGGCCATAATCATGCGCGCCACCCAGAAGAACAGGATTTCCGGAGCGGTGGCAATGGTGTTGGTCGGGTAGAAATGTTTGAGATCCGGCGTTTCTTCCGGCCAGCCGAACACGCTGAAAGGCCAGAGCCAGGACGAGAACCAGGTATCGAGCACATCTTCGTCCTGACGGATGTTGCCATCGCTACATTTCGGACAGCTTTCCGGCAACTCTCTGTCCGCCCATTCGTGGCCGCAGACATCGCAATAGAAAACCGGAATGCGGTGTCCCCACCAGATCTGGCGCGAAATGCACCAGTCGCGGATGTTTTCCATCCACTCGAGATACACCTTGTTCCAGCGCTCGGGTACAAATTTGATTTTACCGCTGCGGACCGCCTCGATGGCCGGTTTGGCCAGCGGCTCCATTTTCACAAACCACTGCGGGGAGAGACGCGGCTCAACAACGGTCGCGCACCGGTAACAGTGGCCGACCGCGTGCATGTGCTTGTCGACTTTCTCAAGCACCCCGCCGGATTTCAGATCTTCGACCAGCTGTTTGCGGCACTCAAAACGATCCATCCCCTCGTACGGCCCGGCTTCGGCGTTCATCACGCCGTGATCATCCATCACATTGATCGGCGTCAACTTGTGGCGCAGACCAATCTCATAGTCATTTGGGTCATGGGCCGGTGTCACCTTCACGCAGCCGGTTCCGAACTCGGGATCGACGTATTCATCAGCCACCACGGGAATTTCGCGGTTCAAAACCGGCAGAATCAGCGTTTTTCCGACAAGGTCGGCATACCGCTTATCGCGCGGGCTGACGGCCACAGCCACATCGCCGAGCATGGTTTCCGGGCGGGTGGTGGCGACAGTCACTTTGCGCTTTTCGCCTTTAACGACGTAACGGATGTGATACATCGCGCCTTCTGTTTCGACATGCTCGCTCTCCTCGTCAGACAGCGCGGTGGTGCAGCGCGGGCACCAGTTGATGATGCGGTTTCCGCGGTAGATCAAATCTTTTTCGTAGAGACGGCAGAACACTTCGCGCACGGCTTTGCTCAGCCCCTCATCCATCGTGAAGCGCTCGCGGTCCCAGTCGCAGGAGGAACCCAGTTTTTTGAGCTGATTGATAATGGTGCTGCCGTATTCGTCTTTCCAGTCCCAGACCTCTTTCAGAAACGCTTCTCGCTCGAGGTCATGGCGACTGACGCCCTCTTTGGCGAGCTTGCGCTCCACCACATTCTGGGTGGCGATTCCGGCATGGTCGGTTCCGGGAACCCACAGTGCGTTTTTGCCCTGCATGCGCCACCAGCGGATGAGCACATCCTGAATCGTGTTGTTGAGCGCGTGGCCCATGTGCAGAATGCCGGTCACATTCGGCGGCGGAATCACAATGGTCGCTGGCTCTTTCGTGTCGGACGGCTCGGTCGCGAAGGCTTTCTCCTCCAGCCACTTGGCATACCACTTTTCTTCAACACTCTTCGGATCGTAATTCTTCGGCAGTTCGCTCATAAATTCTCCATGGAGTATTGAATTAAAGGATTATTGGATGATTGGGCTCTCAGCACTCCATCACTCCGGCACTCCAATACTCCGCGCCGATAAGGCGCTTATTTCTTCGTCTTCTCCTCCTCGAGGAACAGTTTGTATTCGACGGAGTCGATCAGCGCCTCCCAGGAGGCTTCAATGATGTTTTCCGACACGCCGACCGTGCCCCACGTTTTCTCACCGTCGCTCGACTCGATCAGAACGCGGGTTTTAGCCGCGGTAGCCTCTTCGGGGTCGAGAATGCGCACCGAGTAGTCCAGCAGGACCACATCGGCAATCGTGGGATAAAATTTGGCAAGTGCGTCGCGCAGGGCGTGATTGAGCGCATCGACCGGACCGTCGCCCGAACCGTTCGCTTCAACAAACTGATCTTCAACGCAAAGCTTCACATTGGCGTTGGAGCGACAGCCCGGGTTTGCGCCCTGACTATCCACCGTGACGCTAAAGCTCTTGAGTTCAAAAAAGGACTTGTGCTCTTTGAGCACCTTCTTGATCAACATCTGGAAGGAGGCATCGGCGGACTCATATTCATAGCCTTCTTTTTCCATCTGCTCAAGCTGGGCCAGAACCTCGCGGACTTCGGGCGACTTGCGGTCCACATCCAGCCCCATTTCGATGGCTTTCAGGAACACATTGCTGGCGCCGGACAGTTCGGAGATCAGGATGCGGCGTTTATTACCAACGCTCTCCGGATTGATGTGCTCAAAGCTGTGCGACACCTTGCGCACACCATCAACATGCATTCCAGCTTTATGGGCAAACGCGCTGTCTCCCACAAACGCCTGGCGGGTGTTCGAGCGCATATTGGCCTGCTCAGAAACAAACAGGCTCAGTGCACGCAGTTGCTTGAGATTTTCTGCCTTCGGCAGGCAGGTTTCATTCATTTTAAGCATCAGATTGGGAATCACCGAACTGAGGTTGCAGTTGCCGACCCGTTCGCCGATTCCATTGATGGTTCCCTGCACATGCATCGCACCGGCATTGACACCGGCCAGCGCATTGGCGACGCCCAGCTCGCCATCGTTGTGCGTATGCACACCGACCGGCGTATCAAATTCGTTCACAACGGCCGCGGTGATCTCCGCCACGTCCTCAGGAAGAGCGCCGCCGTTGGTTTCGCACAGCACCAGACAGTCCGCGCCGGCATCGGCCGCGGCTTTCAACGCGGACATGGCGTATTCGGGGTTGTCCTTGTAGCCATCGTAGAAATGCTCCGCATCATAGATCACCTCTTTGCCGTGCTCCTTCAGGAAGCGGACGCTGTCGGCGATCATGGCAAGATTCTCTTCCGGCGTGGTCTGCAATACCTCGGTGACGTGCAGAAGCCAGCTTTTGCCGAAAATGGTACAGACCGGCGTGTCGGCCTCGATCAGCGCGGCGAGGCCTTTATCCTCTTCGGCGGTGATGTTCGCGCGGCGGGTCGAGCCGAAAGAAGCGATCTTGGAATGTTTCAGCGGCACCTCTTTGATCAGGCGGAAAAACTCCATATCTTTGGGGTTGGACGCGGCGAAACCGCCCTCGATATAGGCAATACCGAACTCATCCAGCCGTTTGGCGACCTGAACCTTGGCGACAGCGGAAAAAGAGACTCCCTCCGCCTGCGCTCCGTCGCGCAGCGTTGTGTCATAAATTGCTATGGTTTTTTTACTCATAAACTTTACCTCGAAAGGGGGGAACGATAGACAATTGCCCCCCTGAATCAAAGCCCTGAGGGCGGTTTTTTAGGAAAAAAGCCGAGGCGCCTTAAACGCCGATAAACTACCCGTCTTTTTGCTTGTCAAAGCCCTCTCGAAGAGTAGAAGAACCCGTGGGGTTTCAAGAACGGGGTGTGCCTATTGAGAGTTTTACTTTCCAGTTTTTCCTGTCTGCTGTTTTTCAGCAGCGCCGACAGCAAATGCTTCTACCGAGTCGATGTACAACTGGATGAATAACCGACTATGGAAGAAGAGGAGGTGATTCTATCGTGGGAAGCAGCAACACAATCCGAACGGCAACTCACTGTATTTTTTAAATTCTAACGAAGGTAAGAAAATGAAAAGGATAATCACATTCTGCATAACAAGCTTCATAGGGCTTGGCCTGGCAAACGCGGGTGTAGTGGAAACACAAAAACTACTTGCCATCGATGGAGCGGCTGAAGACTCTTTCGGCTCTCGCGTGGCGATTTCCGGCGACTATGCCATCGTGGGTTCCTATAACGACGATGATAGTGGCTATAACTCAGGCTCGGCATACATCTTCGAGCGCATCAATGGAATATGGACTAATGTTACTAAACTAACAGCTAGTGACGGTGCTGCTTATGATGAGTTTGGCATACATGCATCCATTGCAGGAAACTATGTTATTGTTGGCGCTCGCAACGATGGTGATAACGGTTATAGATCGGGTTCTGCCTACATCTTTGAGCGTATCGCCGGAACCTGGACCGAGGTTGCCAAGCTGACCGCCAGTGACGGCGAGGCTTGGGATTGGTTTGGTACTTGCGTAGCGATTTCAGGCGACCATGCCATCGTGGGAGCCGAAGGAGATGATGATCATGGTTCTCAATCTGGCTCTGCCTATATTTATGAACGTATCGATGGAGTATGGACTAACGTTACCAAGCTGACTGCCAGTGACGGTGGGGATCTCGATGCGTTTGGCTATTCCGTGTCGATTTCGGGCGACCATGTTATTGTAGGGGCTAGGGATGACGATGATACAGGTTTGGACTCAGGCTCTGTCTACATCTTTGAGCGTATCGCAGGAACCTGGACTGAAGTTACCAAGCTGACTGCTAGTGACGGTGCTGCTGGAGACTCGTTTAGCTTTAGCTCAGCGACTTGGGGCGACTATGCTATCGTTGGTTCCCCAAATCACGGCAACCATACGGGGGCAGCATATCTCTTTGAACGCAGCGATGGGACATGGTCCGAGGTGGCTAAGCTGACCGCCAGTGATGGTGTTGCAGACGACAGTTTTGGCCTCACTGTATCAATATCAGACGACTATGCCATCGTGGGTTCCTATAACGACGATGATAATGGCTATAACTCAGGCTCGGCATACTTATTCGAACGTGTTGCAGGAACTTGGATTGAAGTGGCCAAGCTGACTGCCAGTGACGGTGCTGCGGGCGATCAGTTTGGTACTCACGCGGCAATCTCAGGCGAAAATGTCGTCGTGGGAGCTCGTTATGATGAGGATAATGGTTATAAATCCGGTTCTGCCTATATGTTTGAGCTGTTACCCGTTGCAGATGCAGGCGGGCCATATGTGGAAAATGCGATCAGCTGGGTCGGGGGCCGGGTCACTCTTGACGGGCTGGACTCCTATGATCCGGACGGCGGTGCCCTCACCTATGAGTGGGATCTCAATCTGGCCTGGGATTCGGACAGTGATGGCAATCCGTCCAACGATGTGGATGAAACATCCGGGACAGCTGTTTATTTGTTCGATATCGGCCAGACGGATATCGCTCTGGTGGTCCGAAATGAAACCGGCCTTGCCAGCGAGCCGGATATCACCTCGGTCACGGTCAGTTTCATGGAAGTGGAGATCGACATCAAACCCGGCAGCGACATCAACAGCATCAACATGGGATCGCACGGCGTGATTCCGGTGGCTTTTCTGACCGACGAGACATTCGACGCCTCAACGATTGATCCGCTGACGGTCACGCTGCGCGGAGAAGACTTCTCCGATGGTCTGGTTGAACTGCGCGGCAAAAAGGACGTCAAACCGATGGCCAGCCTCGTGGACGTTGACGACGACAGCGACCTCGACCTGTTGGTCAAGCTCGATACCGAGAAGCTCAGCGAATATGAGGTCGAGGCAGAGTGTACACTGGGCGCCCTGACCTATGACGGCTATGTCGTCTCGGGATCCGATACCATTCACGTGGTGCCAGAGGAGTAGGTGTTTGAAAAGAGGGCTCTCACGAGCCCTCTTTTTTGCCTTCATCCGCGGTTCAAAACCTCTGCGGCTCTGCGTGGAATCCCTGAATTCCGAAGAAGGCGCCGCCGAGGGTGCGAAGAGCTTTTTCGCGTCCATTCGTGTGGATTCGCGGTTAAACTTTTCCAAACATTGGAAAGTCCGCGTCCGGTGGACGCTATCGGATGGGTTTCAAGATGACGTATCCAGGCAGGCCGGGCAGGTTGTAGCGGTCAAGCAGTGCCTTAATTTGCGGGTCGCCGATTTCTTCGGCCTGAAATTTAATTTCGTTGAAATCGTGGAGCCGCTCTTTCACCGCCGGATCTTTGAAGGTGGTCTTTTCCATCTGCAGGCAGTTTTTGCACCAACTGGCCCAGAAATCGATAAAGACCGGGCGGCCGTCAACCAGAGCTTTGGTCAACTTCACTTCCAGCTCAGCAATTGACGCTTCCGTTGACTGCCCGCCGGAAGAGGATTTCGGCAACAGGCCGATGCCGAGCCAGGCGTAATAGGCGGCAAACAGGATAATCAGAATTCCGAAGCCGTGCTTGACCTTCACCATCCACATTCCGGGCTTTGGCAGAACCGTCAGCCCGGCGCCGGCGATCGGCCACGGCAACGCCATGCCAACTCCAAGCAGCAAGGGCAGGAAAAGCCCCGCAACATTTCCGGCTGCGTACAAGGTGGTGGACTGCAGCAGGACGGCGATCACGATCGGCGCGACGCAGGCACCGGCCAGCAGCGCGGCGACCACACCCATCGTAAACGCCGGGATCAAGCGCCCTCGCTTCTCATTGGAGATGCCGAATTTTGAACCGAAGCGCGACAGATCGATCTGGAGCACATCGAACAGCGCCAGAGCCAGCACGACGAAAACGCCGGCGATAATAAAATTAAAGATCGGTGATGCATTCAGCGTTCCGAATTTACTGCCGGTCAGCACGGCAAACACTCCCAGCGACCCGTACGCCAGCGCGATACCCAGCCCGTACACGCCGCCGCGCACAAAGCCCTGCCGCTTGGTGGCCGCTTCGGATCCCGCGCCGATGATGGCGAGGTTCACCGGAATCATCGGCAGTACGCACGGCGTCAGGTTGAGCGCCAGCCCCCCGAGCAGAACCAGAAGGATCATGACCCACAAGTTCTTCCCTTCCAAAAGACTGGAGGAGGATTTTACCTCCTGCTCCACATCCAGAAACGCCAGAAACTCTTCCGGATTTTTGATTCCGCCGTCCGTGCGGACCGTCTCAAAGCGGTCGAGCAGTTCGATTAGGGAACCATTCTCATAAACTTGCAGGACAGGCTTCTTTGTAAGCAAAGAGCCTGTGTCTGACACACGCTCCCGAATACGGGAAGCGTGTCCTACAAATGGATCAATAGAAAAAGTTTCGGAAGCGGGCGGGTAGCAGACCGCTCCGCCGCCGCCTTCCGGAGTTCCGCATCCCTGCCAATTGATATGGATGGTATAGGTTGCACTCGGATCAATGGGATAGACCCAGCGATGTGTCTGCCCGCCTTCGTAAATATCGGATGTGCCGAATTCATCGGTGTGCGGGTGAGAAACCGGACGCTCAACCGCCTCAATCTCCGGCACCAGCGCCACAGCGGTCTGCTCTGCATAGAGGTAAGCCGTCTCCGGAATCTCGACTTCGACGACCAGCTGATCCTTCTCAACCGAATGACTCCACTGATAGGGCTGCTCAAACTGAGCATTCGCCGACAAAGCCAACACTCCGAAAACAGAAAAAAATAATCGAAAAGCTTTCATAACATCAGTGCACTTATATTTTCCAACAATCGTAGACGAGGCATCCTGCCTCGTTTGCAAAACAATGCGCCCCGCCAAACGAAACGAGGCTGGAAGCCTCGTCTACATTCACTTCAGCAGGTCTTTGATGTGCTCAACGTACTTTTCCGCGCCGCCCGGTTGATAGCCGGTCCGCTCCAGCACGTTACCTTCAGCATCGAGCAGAAGCACAGTCGGAAAACCACGGATTCCATATTTTTCGGCCAGCGCTTCGTTCTGCATCTTCACCTCTTCTGACTGCGGCTTTGTCTGCGGAAAGTCCGCAAGAAACAGAACAACGCTGCCCTCAGCATACGCTTTGAACTCATCCTGCGAAAAGACCTCTTTATCCAGCCTGATGCACCATCCGCACCAGTCCGATCCGGAGAAATCAGCCAAAATCGGCAGCCCTTTTTCCGTGGCGAGCTGCTTGGCCGCTTCAAAATCAGTCAGCCATCCATCCCCCGTGGCGGGAGTTTCCAGCGGCATATCGGAATATTCTTGCGATGTGCCGTCCTCATAGGCCGGTTCGGAACAACCAGCAATGGCGACGGCAAATCCCAAAATTGCTAAACAGGTAAGTAACTTCTTCATCCCGCTCTCCTATTTGTTTAGGTTAAAAAATCAGCCTGTTCTCCCCACTGACACGTCGCAAGGATAGCGTGATCGGGTGATTAGCACAACCGTTCCAAAGTCTGGAATTTTTTAAGCAATCTGAAAGCAGGCCCACCCCGAAGTCTCAAGGGTCTAGGGAAAGGGTCGGGCTTACAGCTGAGTCCCGAATGATCGGGATTAGAAAAACCTGCACCCGATTATCTCCCGGGTCATTCTCTGTTTTCTTGAGTGCGGCTAGACTTTGACCGGATAACAGGATGTTCAGGATCCAGTAAATCAGAAGAAACATCACAGCCAAATGGAGGCCCGCATGGAACATAAAGAACTGATAGAAAAAATCATCGGATGCGCATATCAGGTATATAACAAAATGGGTTTTGGTTTTTTGGAATCTATATATGAGAAGTGTCTGATGATTGAGTTAAAGAAGGCGGGGCTGGCGGCAGAGTCACAGGTGCCGATCCGTGTTGAATACAACGACGAGATCGTTGGAGAGTTTTTTGCAGATATTCTTGTAGAAGGAATTATTATTCTCGAACTGAAATCGGTTACACGAATTGTTCGCGCCCACGAGATTCAAGTAGTGAATTACCTAGCCGCAACTCATAAAGAGATAGGGTTAATTCTTAATTTTTCTGCGACCAAGGTGGAGGTGAAGCGGAAAGTGCGAGATTTAAAGAAACTTGATCAACAAGATTAGCCCTGATCCGGATGATCCTGTTATCCGGTCAAAAATCCATCACACTCGGTTTTTGGGAAAGAGCCGTTTTTCCAATGTTTCGACCGTTCGGCGCTACTCAAGACAGGCACGCTCACCACAGGTGTTTAGAAAAACCTGCACCCGATTGTTTTTCCAATGTGTGGAAAATTAAATTCCGAAGAAGGCGGCGCCGAGGGCGCGGATCGCTTTTTCGCGGTCGTCATCTTTCACAGCGAACATCATGCTGATTTCAGATGCGCCCTGATTGATCATTTCCAGGTTCACACCGGCTTCACGAAAGGCGCCGGTGGCTTTGGCGGCCATGCCGGCGGTGTAGTGCATACCCTCACCCACCACCATCACCAATGCCAGGCCGTGCTCGACCGTCACGTTATCGGGCTTCAGCTCTTCTTTAATGCGGTTGACCACCAACGCTTCTTTTTCATTACTGATGTTGGCCGAGGCCAGAATAACCGACACGTTGTCAATTCCCGATGGCGTATGCTCGAAGGAGATTCCCTCCTCTTCCAAAATCTGAAGCAGGCGACGGCCGAAACCGATTTCGCGATTCATCATATATTTATCGATGTAAATCGAACAGAAGCCGCCCGCACTGGAAATACCGACCACAGAGCCATGCTCCGGCGTACGCCTCGGAACCACCATCGTGCCGGGAGCCGACGGATTGTTGGTGTTTTTAATGCAAATTGGAATTTCGGCGTGCACGGCCGGAATAATGGCTTCGTCATGAAACACACCAAAACCGGCATACGACAACTCGCGCATTTCGCGGTAGGTCATGCTTTCGATGGCCGGCGGATTATCGATCACGCGCGGATCCATCGCGCAAACCGAATCAACATCCGTAAAGTTTTCGTAGACATCGGCTTTCACCGCCGCCGCGAGAATTGCGCCGGTAATGTCGGATCCGCCACGCGGAAAGGTTGCGACCTCCCCGCCTTTGGTTTCACCGAAAAATCCGGGGAAAATCAGGATTTCAGTGGCGTCTTTGAGTGAGGCCAGCTTTTCAAAGGATTCCGGCAGCACTTCGGCGTTGCCGAACTCGTCGCTCAACAGCATGCCCACTTCACCGGGGTTGACGTATTTGGCGGGGAACCCGGCTTTGGTGAACGCCTCGGCAATCAGCTTGGCGCTGTTATCCTCGCCGGCGGCCTTCATGGCGTCCATAAACTGAAGGTTATTCGAGCCGCGCCCGGCAATCCGGCCGCGCAGATCCGCTTCAATGACGGCGACCACATCCGCGGGCAGATCGAGCTCGCGCTGGATCTCCGCATAGCGGTCGACCACCGCGTTGAGCTCCTTCTCGAAATCATTTCCGGCGAGCACGGTATTGGCCAGCGCGATCAGCAGGTCGGTCACCTTGGTATCGTCCTTGCAGCGCTTGCCCGGTGCGGAAACCACCACGATACGGCGATCCGCATCGGCGGTAACCACCCCGATAATTTTAGAAATCTGTTCCGCGTTGGCGACGGATGACCCGCCGAATTTTACAACTTTCATAACTGGATCCTTCTGACCACGAAATACACGAACCACACGAAAATAAAAACAGACTCCCCTTTCGTGTCTTTTGTGTGTTTCGTGGTTAATTTTTACTCAAAGTCCTCAATGGCCAGGCGGACGGGTTTGCCGTCGACCACATCAAGCAGTTCAATCTCCTCCATCGCGGCGGCAAAATTCTTTTCGAGCGCTTTGTGCGTCAGAAACACCACAGGAACCTGTTCGCCCGCGTTCTGCTCCTTCTGCATAATTGACGCGATACTGATGTCGTTTTTGCCGAGCACATGCGCGACCTTTGCAATCACATCCGGCTGATCCTTCAACGACAGGCGCAAATAGCAGCGGATCGAGATGTCCTCGGCGCCGCGCACCGGCAAACTCTCGTTATGCAGCAGCCAGTCGCACACCCCGCCCTTGCCTTCCGCCGCCTCCATAATATCGCCAATCACTGCACTGGCAGTGGGCAGACGTCCTGCGCCGCGGCCGTAGTAGAGCGTTTCGCCCACCACATCCCCTTCAACAAACACCGCATTGAACGAATCATTCACGGATGCCAGCAGGTGATCCATCGGCACAAAAGAAGGCTCGACGCGCATTTCAACCTGTCCGTCCACATTGCGGATCACTGCCAGCAGTTTGATGCGATAGCCCAGCTCATCCGCATATTCAATTTCGCGATGCGACAGCCCGCGGATCCCTTCGATCGTGAACGCCTCCATCGGAACCGGTGCGCCGTACGCAAGCGAAGCCAGCAGCACCGCCTTGTGGGCGGTGTCGATACCGTCAATATCCAGGTCCGGCGGCGTTTCGGCATAGCCAAGCCTCTGGGCGTCGGCCAGTACCGTGTCAAAATCGAGCCCCTCGCGCTCCATGCGCGTCAGGATGTAGTTGCACGTTCCGTTCAAAATTCCGTACATGCTTTGAATCTGATTGCCAACCAGGCCGTCTTTAAGCGCGCGCAGCACCGGAATTCCGCCGCCGACGCTGGCTTCGAAGTAAAGCCCCGCCCCGCTCTTTGCGGAGGCTTCGAACAGCTCGCGGCCCGCTTCGGCCAGCAGCGCCTTATTGGCGGTCACCACCGGCTTGCCGTTTTTCAACGCGCGCAGCACAAACTCCTTGGCAAACGTCACGCCGCCAACCAGCTCGACCACCACATCAATGTCCGGATCGTCAATCACGGCCAGCGCATCGGTCGTCAGGACGCCCTTGCCCACGGCCACGCCGCGATCCGTTTCGATATCCAGATCGGCAATTTTCGCCACGACCGGACGAATGCCGGTGCGCTGAGCCATCAGCTCACCGTTTTTCAAAAGGCCTTCGACCACGCCCGCGCCGACCGTGCCGAACCCCAAAATTCCTATTTTCACTTCTTTCATAAATTGTCCTTTGGACAGGCCCTGGACTTTAGACTTGAGGCTTTAGGAAGAGCTCTGAAACATTCCCTGCCCCTAAGGTCTAAGGCCCAATGCCTAACGTCTTTAAATTGCCCGCAAACTTTACCCAAACGCCCAACGGAGACAAGGCGAAAGGCCGATTTTCCGGTTCTTCTCGGATTTGTGTCGTTGAGAGTTCGATCCTTGGCCAAAAACGCCCTGTATAGAAGATGTTTTACAAAATCATGGACAGCAAAATCATTGAGACTGCGTTTATTAGGAAGAGGGTCTTAGCTGTTGGGTGCGTATAATTGGGTGTCTTTTTTTTTGAGTCGGGATCCGCCCGCCTGTAACGCCGCTGGCGTCATCAATTTCCAAACATTGGAAAGTTGGAACTTGTACGGGGCCGGAGGATCGGTACGATGTCGCGCATGAAAATTAATCCGTCACCCAGCTTTAGTATCGACCTGACCGTTGAATCCACCCTCAGCCGCCAGGATCTTGAAAACCTCATCTCCGCCGCCGAAGGCGTCTGCGCACTGTCCGCAGGAACCGAAAGCCCCTATCGCTTTACGATCAACTGCCGCAGTAGCGAGCATCAGCAGGAAGTTTTCCAAACCTTGGAAGAGGCGGAAAACACCACGATCCTCTCTGCGGATGAAATCACCTTCCGCTCACACATCGGCGGAAAAATCGAAACGGCCAACAAAATGGATCTGTACGCGCCGGGCGCCATGTCGATTGCCTACACGCCGGGTGTCGCCCGCGTCTGTATGGCGATCAACGAAAATGTTGCCCGCGCCGATGCGCTGACGATCAAAAAAAACATGGTGGCGATAGTGTCCGACGGCACGGCGGTGCTGGGGCTCGGCGATATCGGCCCGGAAGCGGCGATGCCGGTGATGGAAGGCAAAGCGATGCTTTTCAAAGGATTCGGCGGCGTGGATGCGTTTCCGATCTGCCTGAACACCAAAGATCCCGAAGAGATCATCCAAACGGTCAAACTGCTGGCCCCGACTTTCGGCGGCATCAATCTGGAAGATATTTCCGCTCCGCGCTGTTTTGAGATTGAAGAGCGGCTGAAGGCCGAGCTCGATATTCCGGTGTTCCACGACGACCAGCACGGCACCGCCGTGGTTTCACTCGCGGCGCTGTTCAACGCGCTGAAAATTACCGGCAAAAAAATGGACGAGCTCAAAGTGATCGTCAACGGCGTCGGCGCGGCCGGCATGGCCTGCTCAAAAATTATGCTGGCGGCGGGCGTGAAAAACCTGATCGGCTTCGACCGCACCGGCGCAATTTACAAAGGTCGCACCGAAAAAATGAATTTTGCCAAGGAGTGGTTTGCGGGGCATACAAATCCGGAAGCGTTCAGCGGAAGTTTAAGCGAAGCGATGTACGGAGCGGATCTGTTCCTCGGCGTTTCCGCGCCGGGCTGCATCACCGCCGAAGATGTGAAAAACATGGCGGACGATCCGATCATCTTTGCCATGGCCAATCCGATTCCGGAGATTATGCCCGAAGAGGCCCTGCCCCACGCGCGCATTATGGCCACCGGCCGCTCAGACTATCCCAACCAGATTAACAACGTGCTCTGCTTTCCCGGTATCTTTAAAGGTGCGCTGCGCTGCCGCGCGAGCGGCATCAGCGAAGGCATGAAGGTGGCGGCCGCGCACGCCATTGCCGATCTGATTCCGGCCGACAAGCTCTGCGAGGAATACATTATCCCGTCGGTCTTCGACGAAGGCGTTGCCGATGCGGTAGCGGACGCAGTGGAAAAAGTGGCCCGCGCGGAAGGCCTGGCCCGCGAAATGGTCGACGAAGCCGCGCTCTACAAACTGCGCTGAGACATGGAGTAGTGGATCGCTGGAGTATTGGAGTGTTGAAATCCGGCTACACGCCTCGGCCGGAGTCCATATATCGTAATACGATATATGGTCACTTATCGACATCGACGCCAAAGTCTCTTTTCCCAACGGAGAAGGCGAATAGATTGTGAGTTTCCAATGTTTGGAAAATTCGGCTCACAAACTTCCAAGCGCCTGTGGCGCGAAACGCGCCATTGGAACGTTTAGGCCGATCCGTTCGTAATGGTGGCGACAGATTCCACTTCGATAAAACGCTTGAAGAATGCGTGATAGAGAATCCGCAGGTCCGCGATGATCGAGCGGGTGTGCGCGTAGTAGAGCGCATCCATCTGTTCGTCGATCTCCGGAAATGCATCTGAATAGCTGAACACCGCGGGGAAGTAGCGGTTCCTCAGTGTGTAGGCCCGGGGTTCGCTTTCTCGAGGCACCTGCCCGCACAGCCAAAGCTTGCCAGAGAGTACGTCGATGAGTTTCGGAAAGCGGTCGAGCGATGCGCCGTAGAACATGATCATCAGCAGGTCGGGCGTCACTTTGGTCGCCGCAAAGTGTAAGGTGGTGACGCGCCTGCCGTTCATTCCCCATACCGATTTTTCAATGAATGATCCGCGGCGGAGTGCGCGGATCAAACCGTACAAAAGCAGGAAGGGGAGCACTTGAATGAGAATCAGAAGCAGCGCGAGTCCCCGCCCGATCACGGAGCGCACCCCGTCGCTAAAGGATTTGCGTAAGCGGGTCGAGGCGATCAGCCATGGATCTTCGATGTCGACATACGTTCCGTCTTCGGGATCAATGATGCGGTTGCCCGCGATAATCTTCCCTTTGATCTCCAGATTCCGGCCGACGTAGGTGTCGGAGAGGATGATGCATTCCGACAGCTCGCACTGCTGATCGATCAGAACGTGGTCGGAGATGACGGTTCCGGTACCGATGGAGCAAAGCGCCCCGAGGCGGCAGTTATTCCCAATGGCCAGCGGCGGCGCGAAGGTGACCGATGACGGCGTGATGACGTTATAACCGATTGAAGCGCCATCCGCGGTGGAATAGCCGCTGGAGAGATAGCGATCCATTTCTCCGTGAACGACAGCCATGTTGAGCTCGTAGTAATGGGACACGTCGCGAATCAAGGTGACGTCCAGCCCGATGCTGCCGGGCAGGTTGCAGGCTGACTGAGCGTATTGGCCGTCCTGGATAAATGCGGCGATGTCCTCACTGTTTGGGCTGAGGAAAAACGCGGGGCCGTCTTCGTTGCTGACACAGCATCCGGCAAGCAGCTCTTTCAGACCCGCCGGGGTGAAGTTCTCCAGTCGGCGGGGGAATAGAGCATCACTCAAAAAGAAAAGCCCTTCGCTCCAGCGAAGCGGGTCGCGGGCGAGATAGTCCTGCGGCGAATCATCCGGAAAGATGAAGCTGTAGTCGATGTTCAGCCCCCATTGCCCGCCGTCTCCGCAGAACAGCTCAATGTACTCAGCATCCTGCCCCAAAACGATCTGAACGTCATTGATGCCGAGATCGACGCACAGCTCGAGCCAATAACTCAACAGGGGATGGCCTCCGACCGGCAGTAACGCCCAGGGCCGGTTGCCCATCTCATCGGCCCACGGCTTTTTACCGCCGGTATAGAATACTGCCTTCATCAAGCCGTCACAACCCCATGCGCCTATGCGCCGGCGACTTTAACGGCTTCTTCGACTGTGTCGTAGATCTCGAACACTTTGTAGGCGCGGGTGATTTCGAAGACCATACGGGGTTTTTTCTGCAAGCAGGCCAGCTTCATGTCGCCGCCGCGCTCGGTAATGCGTTTCAACGCCGCAATCAGCGCGCCGAGACCGGCACTATCCATGAAGTCCACGGCGGACAGATCAAATACAAAGTTTTTCACATCGGGCTCGCCGGCCTGCCATGCGGTAAGCTGTTCGCGGAACGCTTCAACTGTTGCGGCAGTGAGGGGTCCGGACAGGTTGATGATTCCGGTGCCGTTTTCGTTTGTACAGGTAACACTCATTTTCTCTTCTCCTTTTAATAGGCTCCGCGGCCCAGCAGAACCGCAGGAATTGTTCTAAACATAATTCGAATATCAGTCCAGAGGCTCCGACTATGGATATATTCCATATCCAGATGCACCTGCTGATCAAAAGGGATTTCGGAGCGGCCCTCGACCTGCCACAGGCAGGTCAGGCCCGGCTTCACATGGAGTCGTTTGCGGTCCGCGAGGGTGTACTGCGCCACCTCGGACGGAATGGGCGGGCGCGGGCCGACCAGTGAGAGGTCGCCAGCGAGTACGTTGAAAAATTGCGGGGTCTCATCAATACTGAAGCGGCGGATAAACCGCCCGACCCGGGTTACACGGGGATCATGCTTCATTTTAAAAATCACGCCGTCTTTCGATTCGTTCTGTTTCATCAGCTCTTCTTTGATGCGGTCGGCGTCCCGGCGCATGGACCGGAATTTGTAGAAATTGAACACGCGGCCATTGATGCCTATTCGCGATTGCACATACAGAACCGGCCAGCCGTCTTCGATAACGATGCATAGCGCAGTGATCAGGAAAAGCGGCATGAACAATACAATCGCCACCAGGCTGCCGATTACATCAATGATGCGCTTGATCACCAGCAGACTTCTCAACGCCCCTTCTCACAGCAGCAGGCGGCTACGCTGACGCCAGCGCAGGCGTTTCATATCCGCCCTTGAGACAGGTAGATTCAGCGTTTTAAACAGCTCAAGCCGTGCCTGATATACTGATTCATTCATTAGTCAGACTGTCCCCTGAAAAGGTAGCTTACAACATTCTTAGAATCGCGTCTATAGCGCTCAACAGAATCCGCGGCAATGTTGGTGATGGCGAGTCCCCGCCCGCCCTCGGCATACTCATCGGCGTCAAATTCCGTTGCGCTGGCCGACGAGATATTCCATTCGCGACCCCCATCGGAGAAAATCAGCCGGCAGCTGTGTTCATCGATCAACAGCTGCGACCAGATGGCATTATCTGCATCCAGACCGCTGTGCTCCACCACATTCATGGCGTGCTCCATTGCCACCAGCCGGACGCGGGCCGCAACATCTTCATCCACATGTTCCATGACCAACCGTTCCATCTGCTCGCAGCTTTCGGAAACCGCATCCATATCGATCATAATATATTCTTCCTGGAGGATCTGCGCCGGGTTGGTCATACGAATAACCATCGCGGTGCAGTCATCGCTGCCGATCGCATAGTTTTCCTTTCCAATCAGATCAAGCAGCACATTGGGCTTTTCGACGGCGGTTGGATCGGAAGCCACACCGACAAAGAACCGTTGCAGGGCCTCGTCGCCGCATTCCTCGCCAGTTTCAAAATGTCTGGCCTCACTCAACCCGTCGGTATACAGCAAAATCTGAAGGTTGGCGCTGCATTCCAAAATGGTTTGATCCGCCTCTTCATAGGGGCGGGGCGGGCCGAGCTGCATGCCGACCGGGATTCCGCCGCCGCCCTCCGGAAACGCAACCGGTTCTCCATTACACACCATAATCGGATTGGGATGGCCACAGTTCATACAGACCCAGCGGTTCTTCTCCGGCTCGTAAAGGGCCATAAACAGTGTGGCGTAGTACGAGGGATTGTTCAACGCGGAACACAGGCGCACATGAAGCTCGTTGCAGATATGGGCCGGGCCGCGCTCATAGAGAGAACAAATCAGTTCGGTCGCGGTGGCCTTGAGCATGGAGGAGATCATCGCGGGGGCCACACCGTGCCCCGACACATCCGCCAGATAGACGCAGCACCGGCCGTCCGGCAGCGCGATCACATCATAGGCATCGCCGCCCACATCCATCGACGCGAGATATTTGATCCGAACTTCAAACGCGCTGCAAAAATAGGGGGTATCGGAGAACATCGACTGCTGAATGGTTCCGGCCAGTTCAAGCTCATGCGACATCCGGCGTTTCCAGCGGGCCAGCGCCTCCTGACTCCGCTTCAGAGCCAGCGCATTCCCGACCCGCAGAACCAGCTCACGGGCATCAAACGGCTTGCGAATATAATCCATCGCTCCGAGATCAAATCCCCTTTTCAGGTCATCGATATGCCCTTTCGCCGTCACCATAATAACGGGGATGTCGCTGATGGTCGCCAACTCCTTAATGGCGCCGCACAATTCAAACCCATCCATGTCCGGCATCACCACATCCGCAAGAACCAGATCCGGGCGCTGTGTATGAACGAGCTCAAGCGCAGTGGGTCCGTCAGGAGCCTGCAATACCTCACAGCCATACAGGGAAAGAAGTTTTTTCAGATAGAGCCGATTCGGCAGTTCATCGTCAACAACCAGAATCGTTCCACCCAAATTAGGTCTGGAGGCGTCCTGAGTGCTGTCTTTTCCCGTCAGATCTGCCGAAAAAAAGCTCATTGATTACCGGCTACAAAATCCTGGGACCATCTAACCAGCGCCATGCACAGGCTCTTACAACGATCCATCTCATCGGCGCGAAGGGTCAGTTCAATTTCCTGAGCCAGCACTGAAATTTCAGGCAGGCCCATGGTGCCGCCCATCCCTTTAATGGAATGCGCCGCTATGCGAATTTTTTCGCCATCTGGTTCTTCAGCTCCGGCGTGCAAATCAGCGCCTAGCCGTTCAAGTTCTTCACAAAAAGCGCTGATCAGTTCGTCATCCATCTCAAACGTCTCAACTTCAAACTGACTGATCCGTCCGTCCAGATCAGGAACCAGCTCACGAACCGTTTCTATTGCACGAGAAATAGCCATAATACGTTCCACCCTTCATTCTTTATTATTAAAAACGCTTCATGATAACCGCTTTAATGCGCCTAAAGCAAGCCTTTCGCCCAACTGGGAATTTAAAAAGCCCGGGATTGAAGAAGCAAGCTGATTGCGACATGATGAAAACATACTTTATGCAAAATGTATTTACAGAATACCCGGCGGTGCCCTGGAAACAGGGATGGCGATTCCTGGCCGGACCCGACGACCCCTGCCCGCTCTTGACCGGCGATGCGCAGGGCGAACTGACCGCCAAAAACTGCGCATGGACCCTGCATCTGCTCGACCCAACCATTCCACTCACCGTTCGGCTTCTGAGCAACGGGCTTTCACTCTACGTTCGCAAACAGGAAAAAGAAAAACACATCGAGGCTCTTCTGCTGGAGCCCGGCATCCTCATCGGATCGGTTCAGGGGCTCCCGCCACCGGCACTCAACTCAACCGAACAGACCAATCAAGACCCCGGATTCACCTGGATCAAAGCAGCCCCCTGCAACGCCCTGCTCATTTGCAAGGGCTCGCGTTTTGTTCTGGTGACAGGAACCCTTCCGAGAGAACTGGCTCTACTGAAAGCTGAAGAGGCGCTGGAGGAAAATTTTAATGCACTCAGAGAAGAGGAAACTAAGAAACGGCTTTCCACCGCCGGCCTGTTCAGCATCAACCCCCGGCACAACCCGCCGGTGGCGCTTGCGGCCGAATCGCTGCGCCTGCGACTGCGCGGCCGAAACGCCGCGCTGCCCGGCATCTGGAGCGCCTCCGACATGCCCGGCCCCGAAACGTTTTCACTCAACGAGCTTTATCCGCTGGTTCAGGCCTGGCGTCTGATTCATCCGAAAACCGCCCTGAACCTGGTCCATACCGCTCTTGCGCTTCAACAAAGCTCCGGCGGATTCCCGGCCTGGGTAAACTGCGAAGGAGCCGCCTCCGCAGCCGCCCCCTGGCCTTTTGTCATCCAGGCTTTTGAGCTGGCCTTACAGGATCAGCACGATCCGGTGCTGCTCAAAAAAACACTCCCCGCACTGCGCAAATATATGCAGTGGGCTTTGCGGCGGTTCGATCCCCATCGCGATCTCATCCCCGCCTGGCAGAGTGATCAGGAGGTCTTTATTCCAGAAAGCTTTGAGCGGGGAAAAGCATCTCCCGACCTGACCGTTATGCTACTCGGCGAACTCGAGGCCCTGCTGCGTCTTTGCGACGAAAGCGACCACTCCGAAGCCGCCATCGGCCCGTTGACCGCCGAACATGACCAGCTGGCTCAAACGCTCACCACGGTGTTCTGGAATCCGGAGACGAAAGCCTTTTCCAATGTCTGGAAAGAGGGCCACTATATTCACGAACCCTCGTTCGGCTCGTTTCTGCCGCTCTACTGGTCAGGCCTTCCCGCCGAATTCAAAAAGCCTCTGCTGGAGAATTTTGAGGAAACCCACGGCTTCCCCGGACGAGCCGATCCCGCCAGCTGGAAACAGGAGCAGATCGACGACACCGTCCATCTTCCCGCCATCCACCAGTTTATGGCCTTCGAAACCCTCCGGCGCGGCGATGAAAGCCGCGCACTGCTCATGCTCTTTGTACGGCGGGCCCGGGAAGGGTTTGCCGCATGGTTTGAACGCGAAAGCATTGAAGCGGCCCGACTGCAACGCCACAACGCGCACATCGAAAAATCGGCCTACGCTCTCGGTCCGGTCACCGCATCCCTGCTGCTCACAACGCAATATGAATTTCAGCACGAAGCGCTCACCCACGCCCCCACACTGAAAAACCTCCAGCGCCTGATTCACCGCATGCGGCTTACCCGCTCCGACCTGCGCATTATTCTGGTGGTCGGTCTGGCCATGCTGGTGGTGCACCTGCTTTATCACCCCCCGACCCACATCAATGAAAACGCCCGGATGGCTGAAGCCGCCCTGAACTACCGTCAGGGGCAATTCAGCGAAGCCATGAAAATCTGCCGGCGCTATCCGGACAACGCCCTCTCCCGGTTCCTGCAGGGCAATCTGATGACCCTCACAGGCAACCCCGAATCCGCCGAACAACTCTACTATCAGGCGCTACTCGAAAAGACCGAAAGCCCCTCTGCGCTGTTCGGCTATGCACTCAGCCTGCAACTGAACGGCAAGTTCGATGAGGCCATACAGCGCTATAACGACTTTCTTGACATCCATGAGGCTCAGCTCAGCGGCGGACCGAATGACGCTCTGATTGAACTGGCCTATGAATTCATGCGCCTGGCGGATGCGGAATTCCGCATCCCGCCCAAATGGAAACGGGTCTACACGCTACCGGTGATGAACGACCTCGGATTATGAGGTTTACCCCTCTGCGATTCCGTACTATTTTCTGTGCATGAAAAAACCAATCTCCGTTTTGATTTCTCTCGCCGCGCTGTTACTGATCACCGCATGTCACCGCAACGACATCCGCACGGAAATATTCCAGATCGAACAGCTCCGCAATCCGGAAAGCGTTCAGCTCATTGCCAAGGCCCTGCAACCGCTCGAAGGCATTCAGAAAATCACCCCCGACTTTGAAAACCACGAACTCATTGTCGTCTTCGACGGACGGGTGGTTTATGTGAAAAATATCGAATACGCCATTGTCGCAGCCGGCTTCAGCCTGCCAAATTGGCCCGCCAACCCGGCCGACAAAGCCAAACTGCCCGAGGAACTCCGGTAATGAAATATAGCCTCACCCCCCGCCCGCTCGATGTGCAGGCAAAAGACGCGCTCATTGTATTTGTCCAAAACAAAAAACCGCTGCTCTCCGGCAGCAAAACAATCTGCGCGCTGGTTGAGAAGCAGATCAAACACAGCGGCTTCGACGGTGAAACGCAACAAACCTCGGTTTTTCCGACCTTCGGTAAAACAAAACCCGGTCGCATCGTTCTGGCCGGTCTCGGCAAATCGGCCGACTTCCGAATGGAACAACTTGAACGCGCCGCCGCCGCCGCAATCCGCGCCGGGCAGAAAGCCGGCGCCAAAAGCTTCGTCACCGCAACAGACATCTATCTCAGCCACGTGACCGAACCCGCCTTTATCCACGCCGTTGCGCGCGGCGCCGGCTGGGGAACCTACGACTTCAACACCTTCAAAACAAAACCCAAAAAGAAACCGGAAGCATCGCTGACGTTCGCGGGTGACTGCAAAAACGCCGCCGCCGGACGCCGCGCACTGGCCGACGCGCAGGCGGAGAGCGACGCGCTTCTTTCCACCGCCGATCTGGCCAACCTGCCCGGCAACATTGCCACCCCGCAGAAAATCGCCAACTGGGCGCAGAAAATGGCCAAAGAAACCGGACTCACCTGCTCCGTGCTCAATAAAACTGATCTGAAAAAACAAAACTGCAACGCCCTGCTCGCCGTCGCCGGCAGCAACCTGGATGCGAAAATCATCACGCTGAAATACAAAGGCACCGACCCCAAAGCCAAACCGGTGGTGCTCGTCGGCAAAACCATCACCTTCGACTCCGGCGGCATCTCGCTCAAACCCGGCAAAGGCATGGGGTGGATGCTCTACGACAAATGCGGCGGCATGGCCGTTCTCGCCGCCATGAAAATGGTCGCCCTGCTCAAACCGAAATCTCCGGTGGTCGGCATTCTCACCGTCGCCGAAAACATGCCGGGCAGCGGTGCCACCCGCCCCGGCGACATCATCAAATCCCGCGCCGGCAAAACCATCGAAATTCTAAACACCGATGCCGAAGGCCGCCTCGCGCTGTGCGACGCGCTCGACCTGGCCCTCAAACATAAGCCCGCCGCCATCGTCGACCTCGCCACCCTCACCGGCGCGGTCATCGTCGCGCTCGGCCACAGTGCATCCGCCGTGATGGGCAATAACAGCCGCCTTACGCAAAAGCTCATCAAAGCCGCCGAAGCAGGCGGCGAGCGCTTATGGGAACTGCCGCTCTGGCAGGAACACAAAGATGACATGAAAGGCACCTTCGCCGACCTGCAGAACATCGGCAAATCCGGTACTGCGGGCACCATCACCGCCGGCGCGTTCCTCAGCGAATTTGTTCCGGACGACATTCCCTGGGCGCATATCGACATCGCCGGCACCGCCTGGATCGAAACTCCCAAACCGTGGATGGATCCCGGTGCCACCCTCTTCGGCGCCCGCACCCTCATCGAGTGGATTAAGGGAATGAATTAATGGAATACAGGATTATTGGAGTATTGAATTTTTCCACGCCACCACTCCCATACTCCACTACTCCATCCGACAGATCACAACGAGGCGTTCAATTCCAAAACAACAGATTTAATTAAGATTATGACACTGAAAGGCAAACGAGCTCTCGTAACCGGCGGGGCGGTACGCATTGGCCGCGCGATTACCGCGGCACCGGTCGGCTAGTTTGCGTGCAACCGGAACGGTTCCTTGATATCACGTTCTCCGGTATCGTGATCGAGACAGTTCTCCGGTGTGATGTGCGGATTGTTTTCCAAACAGAAAACGGAAAAATGGGCGTAATCCCGCAGTGACATTTTCGGAACGGCGGGCTCCTCTAAACCCTTAATCTCTGGAAAATCAAGCATCGGTCATCTCCCGAATCCGTGCGGACAGCTCTTCGTAAATCCGATCCGTGGCATACTTTTCGCAAAGGGGTTTCAAGTCCACCTCTGCGGTCAAACTGTTTTCAACAACTAGTTGAACAATATCCGCCATATCCCGTTCTTTGCGCCGCGGACTACCGCTTTTCAGCGCAAACAACTTCATGGACAGCAGGTCCGGCAGACAAGGCAGTGTAAGCCAAACGCCCCCGTACTCGACCGAAACCGCGTTCGATAACAGCTCGGCGATCGTCCCGGAGTCCACCGGTAGAAAATCCACGCGAACTGCGGAATCGGGAAGTGTAAAAAAGATAACGGTCTCCCCCTCTGAGATATTCGTGAATCCGGCGTCTTTCATCACCTGTCGAACAGCAGAAACATCTTGAGCGGCAATCATGAAATCCACATCCAGGGTGGCACGGGTATAGCCGTAGTAGTTCACCGCATGCCCACCAATCATTAGAAACTCAACGCCCGCCTCAGGCAATTTTTTGCTGACGGTCTCAAAGACATAGTCGATCTGTTCCATTCGATTCATCGCGAATCATCAATCCATATTTGGCGCTGGTTGTAAAGCCGCCGTTGCACCCGCAAACGGTTTATGCATAATGCACAAATGATTTTAGAAGGACAGCGGGCATTGGTAACCGGCGGGGCGGTGCGCATTGGCCGCGCGATTACCGAGGCGTTGCAAGCCGAAGGCGCGGAGGTGATTGTTCATTTCCAAGGTTCGGAAGAGGAAGCCAATACGCTGTCGCCCAAAACCATTCAGGCCGATCTCGCGGATCCGGCGCAGTGCGAAACCCTGATGCAGCGCGCTTCAGAGCAGTTTGGAAAAATCGATGTCCTCATCAACAACGCCGCCGTTTTTTATCCGACCCGGCTGGCGGACGCCACGCACGAGCTGACGCTAAAAGAACTGCAAATTAATCTGCTGGCCCCGCTGGCGCTGACCCGTGGTTTTGCACAGCAGACCCAGGCGGGAAAAATCATCAACCTGCTCGACCGGCGCATCACCGGTCACGACACCAGCTGCGTGCCGTACATGCTCAGCAAAAAAGGGCTCGAAGAGCTGACCCAGCTGTCGGCGCTCGACCTCGCGCCGGGCATTACCGTCAACGCCGTCGCCCCCGGCGCGGTGCTACCGCCGCCGGATAAAGAGAGCGACACCGCCTGGGAACCGGCCGGCACCACTCCGCTCAAAAAGCGCCCCACCCCCGCCGATATCGCCGACGCCGTGCTCTACCTTTTAAAAGCCGACAGCATCACCGGCCAGACGCTGTTCATCGACGGCGGGCAGAATCTGCTTTAGAACGCCGCCAAGCATTCGCTTGTTTCACCCCATCACAGCGCACACCCCCGCATTCACACGCGGGGTCAGTCCGATAATTTGACAATTTTCTGCAGTTGCAGCTTTCCATCCTGATACTCCGCGTTTCGGTTCACCTCATTGACGCTTTGCGTAACTCTTGAAACATGTCCCATATTGAGCCGCTGTGTAATCCATTCCCGGCTCACCGTGGTAAAAGTTCGAAACCCCCACGCCAGCAGCTTCTTCTCACGAGCCCCCTTAGGCAGTGTTTGCAAATCCGCCTCTTGAACACCTAGCTCCTTCAACATAGGACGCAACAGATTTTCCGCAGCCTGCTGATCGTAACTTCGCAGCGCATTACCCTCTAACGAATCTTTGCGGACACGACTTGTGGCTTTTTGAACATGCCTCATCAGTTCTTTTTGAAATCCTTCCGCTCCGAAACACCAGCCCTTCCGAATGGCCTCCCACTCAGAATCTGCTTCGCGGGGATTATCGCAATGAGCGATCTCCAGAACCCTCTTCCGCATGATCCGCCGATACATGGACAAACCATTCGAATCATCTGCACAGTTCAGATTGCCCAGCGTACGCCGGACACAAAGCCACTCCGGCCGTTTGGATGGCTTTATATATCCCGGATAACTGCTCCAGCGGTAATCGGACAGCGACCCGCTCTGTAAATTGAACAGACCGGCCCGCGCCGGGTTCAAATGAATATAATTACTGACGGCTGTAAAATAGCCGCTTTCGGAACGGTCAACCACCAGAGCTTTATAACGCCCCTGTAACAGATGCCCCCACACCTTATGCCGGGCATTAAACCGCTGAGTGTAGGTTCCTTGCAGCCACTTCATTCCCTCCACCAGATTGGCGGCGGGTGTTTCCACCAACAGGTGATAATGATTCCCCATCAAAACAAAAGCGTGCACCAACCAGCCGGTCTTGATGCACACTTCGCCCAACGTATCTGAAAATATCTCACAATCCTTATCATCGCGGAAAATCGCATCCTGATGATTTCCGCGACTCATCACATGATAAACCGCGCCGGGGTATTGAATCCTTATCTTTCGTGCCATACGCGCAATCTAACGACCCTCGCCAACCCCGTCAATTGTCAAATTATCGGACTGACCCCGTTCCCCATCGACTCCCGGGTTATAGGAGCCTAGCTCCCAAGGGTATTTGCCATCGATGAGTCCGCCACATTGTTGATCCGGATTCACCCACGCCGGGAGGACGACTTTGCCATCGCAATAGGTTTTATATTTACTGCCAACATCGCTCCCCGACCCACTCTCCTGCGAGGAGTCAACGACGGAGTTCTGCGGGGAGATAGACTGAGCCACTGCCGGTTCAGCAAGGTTTTTATAGTCGTCCAGCGCGCCCACTGCAGTCGCCAGGCTTTCAGTGCTAAACCCGCTGGGATCCGTCCTGCTGAGCGGGTTGTTCCAGCAATAGGAATAGCGATTGAAGCTCTGGAGGCTGTCGGGGGACTGGATGGAGGGATCGGGGGAGATCATCCGGCCGATCACGGGGTCGTATATTCTCCCGTCCATTGTCAAATTATCGGACTGACCCCGTTCTACTTTGTTTCCGCCGCCACCGGTGCCGGAGCCGTTTCCATTTTTGCCCGAATCATTGTTCGCGCCAGCTTTGTCGTTTGATTTTCGATCGTTTGGAGTGGGAGCGCCGTAGTCCTTGCAACCATCGACTCCCGGGTTATAGGAGCCTAGCTCCCAAGGGTATTTGCCATCGATGAGTCCGCCACATTGTTGATCCGGATTCACCCACGCCGGGAGGACGACTTTGCCATCGCAATAGGTTTTATATTTACTGCCAACATCGCTCCCCGACCCACTCTCCTGCGAGGAGTCAACGACGGAGTTCTGCGGGGAGATAGACTGAGCCACTGCCGGTTCAGCAAGGTTTTTATAGTCGTCCAGCGCGCCCACTGCAGTCGCCAGGCTTTCAGTGCTAAACCCGCTGGGATCCGTCCTGCTGAGCGGGTTGTTCCAGCAATAGGAATAGCGATTGAAGCTCTGGAGGCTGTCGGGGGACTGGATGGAGGGATCGGGGGAGATCATCCGGCCGATCACGGGGTCGTATATTCTCCCGTCCATTGTCAAATTATCGGACTGACCCCGTTCTACTCGCCAACCCCGTCAATTGTCAAATTATCGGACTGACCCCGTTCCTGACCCCGTTCCCCTTTTCTATAAGCTAGAATAAGATAGAGTCCAATATTGTATGATTTCCCCGTTTCGCCACAATGCCCACCCCCAATTAACCCAACCATAGTACATTAACAAATCGCCTTTTTCGTACATCGCTATAATATGTGCAAGTGTCTTTTCTGATGGCAACAGGGGTTCCCCCATTAACGATGGTAACTGGGGGAGATTCGGAGCTTGATCTACATAGGTTTTCTGGTTTTCCCGCTTCGCCTGAACCTTTGCCTTTATAAATTCCAAATCATAAATGCTAACTACTGGCGACATTTGAGTTGTCTCGTCAACAACACAGAACCTCCCTCCAAAATAGATTTCATGATTCCCCAATCCAATACCATTGGATGAAACGATCAGATTATCCTTATCTATCGTGCTGCATGAAAGGAGCGCAAAAAAAATAATCTGTAAGAAACAAAACTTCACCAGTTTTAACGATTTACTCATAGTCTCAGCTCTCATTTCAGCGCACCTTCCTCTGCCGTTAGCAGATATCGAAAAACACATTCATCATCTATTTTATTCTTCCGCAGACTCTTCCACGGGCGGTTTCAACACCTCGTGATAGATGGTTGAGTAGGAGATGTTTCCTTTTGGATCCGATGTTACCGTAACAGTGGCATCTTGAATACCTCCATCAATTTCGCGATGATAGTTGGTTTTCATTTGCTTCCCTCCGGTCCGCTCTCCATTGTCATCGCATATTGGAGTCCAGAGCGTACTTTCTGCACGAGTCCAACCTGTCACTAAGCCCTCTGTCGCACTCGCCTGCTTATGAGCCTCCGGGTACTTTAAACCCTCGTTTTGGGCGCCATACCCCTCGACAGCTTCATGAAGGAATAAGCTCGCAGTGGTCATAGGCGTACCTTCTTCCGCAGCGAGCAAATCAGTCTTATCAATGATTTGGTAAGTGGTTTCTTCCGAATACTGCCCCACTTCAACATCTTTGTGATTATCAACAACAAAAACTACTGTCATTGTATCCGCAGAATCCATTTCATTAACCATATCCACAGATAAAGATCCTTTTGTATCATTCCACATCCCGCTAGCCCAATCGTTTGGCGAACCATCTGCATTAACAAATTTCATTTCTAACCCAAACGCATCGAATTTGGTAATCGGGTTACAGTGAACGTAGCAGTAGATGTTTGGACCGTCAGCGTAGCCGATAGGGTCGCGAGTCGTGAAGGTACCTGTCTCCAAATCGCGGTAGCGCATACCTTCGTTTAGGAGGCCTAGATCGGTTTCTTCTTCTTTGGTGTTGGCCTTTTGGCGGTCGGGATCGTCGCCCCATTCGTACGGTCTTGTTCCATACGCCTCGTAGAGTGCGAAGTAACTGTGTTCCGACGCAGTTGTCGTAGCCGATTCCGGTTTTTCCCATTGCGAACATTGGGTTTTAGAGGAGAGATCACCGGCAAAAGACTTTGAAGGGTCGAAAAAATTCCAGACGCGGTTTTTCGAGGGGGATCTCGATTTTTTCCGGGCATATGGATCGGCAAGAAGCATTCGAAGAATGTAGCGACTCACCGAAGGCGGCTAAAGATAAAAAATGGCTAGGTTAGCGGTTTTTAAGGCTGAGGAATTCGTCCACAGTGAGACCGGCGGCACGGATGAGACCGCGTAGAGTTCCCTTGGCAACCGCTTTGTGATCGGGCACAGAGAGAGATGCGATATGCCCGTCTTTCACAAGAATGATATGGCTGCCACGCTGCCGGACAACTTCCCATCCATCCCGCTGAAAATACTGAACAACCTTGCGCCCGCTGAGCTGAGGAATCGGCGGCATCAGGCCATCACCTCAACCTGATGGGTTTCAACGGTCAACGGCATTCCACGCTCAGAACGAACTTCCAGACAAGCGGCGATTGCTTCTTGAATGTTGCGTAACGCATCGTCGTGATTTTCGCCCTGACTGATACATCCGGGAATGGCAGGACATTCGGCGATCCATGCACCGTCTTCGTCGCGATAAACTGTAGTCATAAATTTCATGCTCATGAAGATACCCCTTCTTCCTTCGAATTTGAAGCCTTTTCGGCGGGATGACAGCGGCCATGAACGGCTTGCAGTTCGGTGATGTTGACGGCGGTATAGATCGCCGTGGTTTCCAGGCTTTCGTGTCCGAGAAGCTGCTGGATATAGCGGATGTCCGCCCCGCCTTCGAGCAGGTGCGTTGCGCAGGTATGCCGGAACAGATGACAGCCGCCTTTGGTGCGGCCGATGTCGGCGGATCGAATGTATTTGGTGACAAGGTGGCCGAGCGCATCGGGCTTGAACGGATGGCCGTAGCCGCTAAGGAAAAGCGCGTGTTCGTCAACCGACGGCACGAGCAGAGGCCGGACATCGTTGAGGTATTTTTCAACCCACAGCAAAGCGCGACTGCCGACCGGAACCACGCGGTCTTTGTTCCCCTTCCCTTTCCGAACCCAGAGGATCCGCTTTTCGATATTCAAGTCGGAGATACTCAGCCGGGCCATTTCAGCGCGGCGGACGGCGGTCGAGTAGAACAGCTCCATGATGGCGCGGTCGCGGATCCCGAGCGGATCGGTGATGTCGGGCGCGGACAGGATACTCTCCACCTCCGACCGGCTTAGGGCTTCTTCCGGAAGCCGCTTTTCCGGTTTCGGTAAATCCAGCTCGCTGGCCGGGTTGGCTTCGAGCCGGCGTTTGCGGCAGAGCCATGCAAAGAGGCTTTTAACGCATCCGAGCCGGTCGCGCTGGGTGTTGATGCTCAGAGGCTTTCCGTTTGCCTTGCGGTAGTGGTAGAGATGCCGCTGATAGCTTTCGAGGATGGAACGGGTGATCTGCTCGGGAACAATCAGGTCGCGCTCATCCGTCCATTGAAGGAACGGGGCCAGCTGTCCGCGCCAGCTCTTCTGAGCGCACTCGGTACGGTTTAAAACCTTCATTGTATCGAGGTAGTCATCGACACAGACGGCCAGCGTCTGGTCGTTGCGGTTGAAGTGGTCGGCGGCTCGTTCGGCTCCGCCGTAGTGCGCCGGATCGCGTCCGCGCATGGTGGCCACGGCGGTTTTATATCCCCGGTGTTTTGCCATGACTACGACCCCGCTAAAACCGGGGTTCCAGATGTGCGTTTCGGCAAGGTGGAAAGGTTGGAGCTACTTGTTGACTCTGAACGCTTTAACTTTGCCGCCGGTTTTTGGCAATGGGGGGTCAAGGTTGCCTTTTTGCCCGTCAAGGCTGCTGTCGTACCTTTAAGTTTGCTGACATCAAGCAGGCCGATTGACTCGCCGCGCTCCGGCTCGTGCACGTCGGCGAACGGCTCGTAGCGCATGGTTGCCCCCATGCGCCCGGAGCGGGCGCCGATGAGTTCGAGCTCCTGCAACCGGGGAAGGTGCCGCTTGACCTGACTGTAACTCCAGCCGCTGGACTCGCACAGCTCACGGCGGCTAAACCAGACAGTGTCTGGACTTTGCTGCTCTGCTTCGCAGCGGGAACGCACAAGGGCCTTGATGCAGTCGAGCAGTCGCCGGCTTTGTGCCATTCGGGTCATGCCATTCGGGTCAGTCCGATAATTTGACAATCTTCTGAACTATAGCTTTCTATTCTAATTATTCCATGGTCACTTCACCAACACTGTACAAAACTCTTGTATAAGGTTTCTATTCTATTTTTAACCATATTCTTTGACTCAAACAGCCTTCCATTTTCCACGGGTGGCGGCGTGGTTTTTGTTAAGTCTAAATCCAATCTATAATCGACATAAAAGCCAACCTTGTGAAAGGCCGTATCTGCTGATAATTTCCTCCTATGGACAAAATTTATATCAGAGATTTCGCGCTGCGCTGCATCATCGGGCTCTACCCCGAGGAGCGGGAAAAGAAGCAGGATGTCATCATCAACGTGACGATGGAAACCGACCTGCGCGCGGCAGGAAAGAGCGACGATCTGACCGACACGGTTGATTACAAAACCATCAAGTTGAACATTCTCGATTTTGTAGAAAACAGCAGCTTCAATCTGATTGAGTCACTGGCGGAAGGCATTGCCCAAATCTGCCTGAACGATTCAAAAGTTCAGAGCGCCACCGTGACCATCGATAAGCCCGGCGCGCTGCGCTTCTGCAAAAGCGTTGCGGTGGAAGTGACGAGAAGCCGTACTGCGTAACGAGTAATTCGTAATACGTAATTCCAATGTTTGAGAATGTCCCGTTTTGTCGAGCTACCATTTTGCCCTGCATCTGCTCTGAGCTACGGCTAGTTTTTTGACAGGATAAACAGGATGATCAGGATTTTTAATAAACGACATCCACATCCAGTGGATCAACATCCAGCAAATATAAGGAGACATTACAAAAATTGATTAGCCCCCTTGATTTACAAGATTTTTTATCCTGTCTATCTTGTTGATCCCGTCAAAAAAATGACCCGGCTTCCAATGGTTGGAAAAAAGAAACCCCGTTTTTCCAAACATGGAAAAAACGGGGCCACATCTTCCAAGGTTCGGAAGATTACTCTTCAAACACACCCATGGCGCGGAATTTATCGTAGCGTCCGTTCATGCGATCTTCTTCAGAGAGTTGCTTTAACTCATTCAGATTTCGCAGGATCACCTCTTTCAGATTGGCGGCAGCGGCCTCATGGTCGGTATGCGCCCCGCCCTTCGGCTCGGGAACAATTTCGTCGGCCAGCTTGTTTTCAATCAGGTGCTGCGCGGTGATTTTCAGCGCGTCGGCGGATTTGTCGGCATAGGCGCGGTCTTTAAAGAGAATCGCGGCGCAGCCTTCCGGCGAAATCACGGAATAATACGCGTGCTCGAGAATCAGGATGCGATCGCCAATACCGATGCCGAGCGCTCCGCCGGAGCCGCCTTCACCGATGATGGTGACAATCATCGGAACACGCAGGTTGAACATTTCGCGCAGGTTTACCGCGATGGCTTCGGCAATATGACGTTCTTCCGATTCGAGGCCGGGGAAAGCGCCGGGGGTGTCGATGAGCGTGAGGATCGGCACATTAAATTTGTCGGCCAGGCGCATCAGACGCAGGGCTTTGCGGTAGCCTTCGGGATAGGCGCAACCGAAGTTGCAAATGAGATTGCTCTTGGTGTCGCGCCCTTTCTGCGAGCCGATGATCATGACTTTCTGTCCGTCGATTTTGGCAAAACCGCCGATGATGGCGCGGTCGTCTTTATGAATCCGGTCGCCGTGGATTTCGACGAAGTCGGTGGTCATGTGTTTGATGTAGTCCAGGGTGTACGGACGTTCAGGATGACGCGCGACCTGGACTTTCTGCCACGAGGTGAGATTGCTGTAGATCTGTTCCCGGGTGGCTTTGATCTTTTCTTTCATGCGCTCGACTTCATGCGACACATCAATGTCCTGCTCTTTGCTGAAGTCTTCCAGCTCGTGCAGTTTTTTTTCCAGATCGAAAACAGGTTTTTCAAAAGGCAATGTAAAGGGGGGCATGGGGGCTCCTTTTTTCCGTCATCCGTCAGGATGACTTTTTTTACTCTTGGATGACAACTTGAGTTCCACGCGGAATCAGCAAAAAGACCTCTTCAACGTCTTCATTCAACATGCGAATGCAACCGTTGCTGGTTTCTCCGCCAATACTGTCGCGTTGCGAGGTGCCGTGAATACCGAATCCTTTCAGATCCGGACGGTCTTTGTCCTCAAAAGACATCCAGCGGGTTCCGAGTACGTTACGCGGATCGCCAAAGGGGATAATGCCACCGCTGGGCGGGGTCCAGTCCGGGTTTTCCTGATGAACCACCGTGTGGAAGGTTCCGACAGGTGTTTTGCCATACTGCCCCACTCCGATGGAATAGCGTTTGAACAGTTTGCCGTTCATCATGAGATCGAGCTGGCGGGCGGACTTGTCCACGAGGACTTCAAACGGAACGGCGGGAAGCAGCAGACGGGCACCGGGATAAATCAGATCGCCTTTAATTCCGTTCATCGTGCGAATCAACTCCACAGTCGTGTTGTTTCTGCGGGCGATGCGGTCGAGCGAGTCGCCGGGCTGGATCACATAGCTTTTCTTTTCGGGCGTCGGCACCGCGGAGAGGAAAAGCTGCACATTGATGCGGCCCTGCACGCGAAGCGCATTATTCTTTAAAGCGGGATCGGTGGTTTTCTCAATCACTTCGTCGAGCAGAGCGGACGCCTCGACCAGCTTGCCGGCCGCCAGTTCAGATTGCGCCCGGTTATACATCCGCTGCACATCGACCGCCGAGGCCTGTGCAACCGCCGTTGAGGGCGTTTTCGACGCAACAGACGAAGACGGCTGTGCGGAAGCTTCAGCCGCCGCCGGGGCGGGCTCCTCGATCGACTCCGGCCGTTCGAGCAACCACCAGACGACCCCGCCGACCACAGCCGCGATCAGCAGTACAGGCAACAAAAACCGCAAAGGGTTCCTGCTCCGCTCGCCATAAGGTCTTACATAAATATCTGACATTTTTTTCGTCCTGAGTCGCTCAAAGTGAGGTGCGAAACTAATCCAAAGCACATCCTTTTGCAATCCATTAAAAATCCACTACACTCACCCGCATGCGAAACACAAGTTACACCCATTATGGAAACCCGCGCGGCATGACCTACGGCGTGCAAATGCTATTGGTCGCCAACATCGCCGCCGCGCTGATCGACTGGCTCATTTTTCCGCTCAAACCCTTTCTGCAGCTGTCTGCCAACTGGATTAGCCACTTTGGATTCTGGGAGCTGATCACCTACCAGTTCCTGCATCAGGGCCCCATGCATCTGCTGGCCAACATGCTCGGCCTCTACTTTCTCGGCCCGGAAGTGGAACGCGGCGTCGGCACCCACCGCTTTTTTATTCTCTATTTTATGAGCGGTATCCTGGGCGGGCTCGGCTGGTCAATGCTTTCGCCGGACTGGCACAGCTGTGTGGGAGCCTCGGGATCCGTCTTCGGTGTGCTTGGAGCGTACGCCGCGCTCCACCCCAACCGCGAACTGTATATCTGGGGGGTGCTTCCGGTCAAAGCCTGGGCGCTGGTTCTGGGCTTGGGAGCCTACGAACTGTTCCACACGCTCGGCGGCCCCGGCGGCGCGGTCGCCAATGCCGCGCATCTCGGCGGCGGCATCGCGGGCTACATCTACGCGCTGATCATTGGCCATCCCAACTTCATGCGCAAAATCAGATGGAAGGCTAAAATACGCAACGCGCAGCCGGAAATCACCCAGAACGAAATCAACCGGATCCTCGACAAAGCCGCCGCGCAGGGAATGCAAAGCCTCACTCGCGACGAACGCGCCAAACTGAAACGCGCGGGAAAACGATGAGATTGGAGTATAGGAGTATAGGAGTGCTGGATTATTGAAAAATCCAATGCTCCACCACTCCAAACCTCCGATGAATTACGTCAGACTCTGTACCGCCTTTTCGGCGGCCTTCTTTTCGGCTTCACGACGGCTGCGGCCCTCGCCCTTGAACCCGAAGGTAGACACGGTGACTTCCACCACAAAAAGACTGTCGTGATCCGGCCCGCTCTGCTCCAGCACCTTATACTCTGGAACGCCGAGCCCGTTTTTCTGAGCAAACTCCTGCAGCGTTCCTTTGGGGTTCAGCAGCGAGGGTTCGGTGTCTTTAAGCGGCTGAAAAATATGCCGATCAAAAAAGCGGCGCACCGCGCGCAGTCCGCCGTCGAGCCAGATCGCGCCGATCAACGCCTCGAGCGCATCCTCCAGATTGGACTCGCGCTCCGCGCCGCCGGCCGCGGACTCGCCGCGCCCCAGCAGTAGATAATCCCCCAGCTCGATCTCCGTCGCGACCCGCGCGAGCGCCGCGCCGGAGGCCATGGCGCTTTTCATCTGGGTCAGATCGCCTTCGGCGGCATCGGGATTGGTTTTCATCAGCGCATCGGCGGCCAGTAGGCCGAGCACCGAGTCGCCGAGGAATTCAAGCCGCTGATTATCGACAGACACCTCGGAGTTTTCATACCGGAACGACGGATGCGTCAGCGCCGCCCGCAGCCGCTGCTTGTTTTTAAAGCGGTAGCCAATCCGTTTTTCCAAGGTCTGGAACTTTTTCATACGTTTTTTTCCAATGTCTGGAAGAAGGCTGAGCCTTCACCCCTCTTTTTTTCCAACCATTGGAAAAATTAACCATAATTTTCCAAAGATTGGAAACTCAGAGAGAGACGGCTTTAAGATTTACAGCCACGGCGCTTTCGCGATATGAATGACTCGTTGACCGGAACCTGAAAGGAACAGAGAATGAAAGCAATCCATTTTACCCTGACTCTTCTGATTGCAACCGCCGTTCTGACCGGTTGCACCCACCCGATCGCGGTTACCAACCTGAACAACTACAGACCCTCGACCCTCATCCCGCTTGAAGAACGCCTGAGCATTGGTGTCCGCGCGACCGCGCCCGACCTGCAGGGACACCGGCTGATTCACGCCATCCGGCGCGATTTGCTTCAATACAATGCCGACAGCGTCATGACGATCGACAATGAAAACGCCTCCCTCGACGTCTTCGCCGACATCGCGGTGGTTCCGGAATACAAGGGATCCGGATGGAACTTCTGGGCGGAATTTCCCGGGTTCCTCATCTGGTTCCCCGCCTGGCACGGATATAACTACCAGGCCAACTACGATATCGACGTGCGGCTCAGCGACGCCCAGAGCGGCCAGCTGATCAACACCATCTACATTCCTGTCCGCCTCAAAGTGAGGCACGCCGATATCAGCCGCACATGGACCGACGGCGTCAGCTGGGTCACGCTCGGCATCCCCTCGCTGATCGGGGGTCTGGTCTACATGAATTACGATGAAACCGTCACCCCGCTGGTCACCCAGCTGGCCGATCCGACGGTCGCCGACTATGTCGCCCAGCAGATTGCCACCAAGCTGCACTACTACAAATCCGCACCGCACGACCGGATCGAAAAACTCGAACAGCTCATGGCGGATGGCGTGATTACCGAAGAGGAATACATCACCAAGCGGCAGGCCATCATCAACGCGCTGTAAAATCGGAGTTTTTAAAGTCTGCCGAAACGCCCCGCACCGCGGGGCGTTTTTTTGTGCTATCCCATTGCCAACCTCTTTTTCGCCATTAAAATGCGGGTCAACAAACCCGCAAATACAGACCGCCTTCAAAATTTAGCTCTGCAAATCCAAACCTGACAGGAAAGGAGATTGAGATGAATGAAGAACGTAAATGCCCGGTAACCGGCAAAACGCGCAAACAGGCAGCCGTAAAAGGAACCTCGAACCGGGATTGGTGGCCGAATCAGCTGAATCTCAAACTGCTCCATCAGCACTCCGCCAAAAGCAATCCAATGGGCGGAGAATTCAATTACGCCAAGGAATTCAAAAAACTCGACCTTGATGCCGTAAAAAAAGACCTCTGTGCGCTGATGACCGATTCGCAGGAGTGGTGGCCGGCCGACTACGGTCACTACGGGCCGCTTTTCATCCGAATGGCGTGGCACAGCGCCGGCACCTACCGCACCGGCGACGGCCGCGGCGGAGCCGGAACCGGAAACCAGCGCTTTGCTCCCATCAACAGCTGGCCGGATAATGCCAACCTCGACAAAGCGCGCCGGCTGCTCTGGCCCATCAAGAAGAAATACGGCCGCCAAATCTCCTGGGCCGACCTCATGATTCTCGCCGGCAACTGCGCACTTGAATCGATGGGCTTCAAAACCTTCGGCTTCGGCGGCGGGCGCGAAGACATCTGGGAACCGGAGGAGGATATTTACTGGGGAAACGAAAGCGAATGGCTTGGCGACAAGCGCTACTCCGGTGACCGGAAACTCGACACCCCCCTCGCCGCCGTACAGATGGGTCTTATTTATGTGAACCCGGAAGGCCCGAATGGCAAACCCGATCCGGTGGCGTCGGGCCGTGACATTCGAGACACCTTCGCGCGCATGGCCATGAACGACGAAGAAACGGTTGCGCTGGTAGCCGGCGGACACACCTTCGGCAAATGCCACGGCGCGGGCGATGCGGCACTGGTCGGCCCCGAACCCGAGGCCGCCCCGATCGAACAACAGGGGCTGGGCTGGAAAAGCCGTTTTGGAATCGGTAAAGGCGGTGACACGATCACCAGCGGAATTGAAGGGGCCTGGAAGCCAAACCCGACCCAATGGGACATGGGCTACCTGAACATACTGTTCAAATACGAATGGGAGCTGGTCAAAAGCCCGGCCGGCGCCCAGCAGTGGCAGGCCAAAAACGCGGCCAAAGAAGACATGATTGCGGACGCCCACGATCCGTCAAAACGGCATGCGCCCATGATGACCACGGCGGACCTCGCCCTCCGTTTCGATCCGATCTACGAACCGATCTCGAAACGGTTCCACGACAACCCCGGGGAATTCGCGGACGCCTTCGCACGGGCATGGTTCAAGCTCACCCACCGCGACATGGGCCCCCGCACGTGCTACCTCGGCGCGGAGATTCCGGAAGAGGAACTCATCTGGCAGGATCCGGTTCCCGCCGTCGATCATGAGCTGATCGATGCGCAGGACACCGCCGACCTCAAAGGCAGAATTCTCGCTTCGGGCCTGTCCGTTTCCCGACTGGTCTCAACCGCATGGGCCTCCGCATCCGCCTTCCGCGGCTCCGACAAGCGCGGCGGAGCAAACGGGGCGCGCATCCGGCTTGCACCGCAAAAGGACTGGAAAGTGAACCAGCCCGGTCAGCTGGCGACGGTGCTGGACACACTGGAGAAAATTCAAGAAGAGTTCAATGGTGCGCAATCCGGTAGAAAAGCGGTTTCGCTGGCCGACCTGATTGTTCTGGGAGGATGCGCGGGCATCGAGCAGGCAGCGAAAGATGCCGGTCACGCCCTGAGTGTCCCCTTCACGCCGGGACGCACGGATGCGTCGCAGGAACAAACCGATATGGAATCGTTCGCCGCGCTGGAACCGGAAGCAGACGGATTCAGAAACTATCTAAAAACCAAATTCACCGTATCGGCAGAACACCTGCTGATCGACAAGGCGCAACTGCTGACGCTGACCGCGCCCGAGATGACGGTTCTCGTCGGCGGACTGCGCGTACTGGGCGCAAACACCGACGGATCTGAACACGGAGTCTTCACCGACCGGCCGGAGGCGCTGACCAACGACTTCTTCGTGAACCTGCTCGATATGGGCACGGAGTGGAAAGCAACCTCGGAGGACGGCGACCTGTTTGAGGGATTTGACCGGGCAACCGGCAAACCAAAATGGACCGGCACCCGTGTCGACCTGATCTTTGGCTCAAACTCCCAGCTCCGGGCTCTAGCGGAAGTCTACGGATGTGAAGACTCCCGTGAAAAATTCCTGTGCGACTTTGTTGCGGCATGGAACAAAGTGATGAACCTCGACCGGTTCGACCTCGCCTAATCGTCACTCAAACATCTTCGGCTGTTTCTGACCGTTTAACAAAAACGGTCAGCGAACACCCGGCGCGCGCGATCGAAACGTTACGCCCGGGGATGGAACTGACGGTGGACGCCTTTAAGGCGGTCGGGGTCGACATGGGTGTAGATCTGGGTGGTGGCGATGTCGGCGTGACCAAGCATTTCCTGAATGATGCGCAGCTCGGCGCCATTCGCCAGCAGATGACTGGCGAAGGAGTGCCGCAGCGAATGCGGATAGACTTTTTTGGTAATCCCGGCATCGCGCGCGCAATTTTTGATCATGTCCCAAATGGTTTTGCGCGACAGCGCCTGCCGGCGCTTGCTGAGAAAAACGGTCTGCTCATGATCGCCGGGCGTTAACTGCGGGCGAACCTCTTCGATATACCGCTCCACCCATTTGATAGCGGTTTTGGCGACCGGCACCACCCGCTCCTTGCGGCCTTTGCCGATACAGCGCAAAAAACGCTCATCAAAATGCAGATCGGTCAGCTGAAGTCCGGCCAGCTCAGAGACGCGCAGGCCAGAGGCGTAAAACAGCTCCAGGATGGCGCGGTTGCGAAGGCCGAGCGGGGTGTCTAAATCCGGCGCTTCAAACAGGCGGTTGATCTCTTTCGGAGTCAGTACACCGGGAAGCATCTTCCAGACTTTGGGCGAGTCCATCGTCTCGGCCACGTTGACGCTGAGCAGCCCTTCCTGCGCCAGCCAGCGAAAGAAGACCTTTAGCGAAACGAGATGACGCGACAGCGAGTTGGCGCAAAGGCCGCGCGCTTTTTCCGCCATCAGGTGGTCGAGAATCTGTTTGCGGGTGACCTCATTCACCGAGGTAACCCTCTGTTTTGCCAGGAAGTCGATAAACCGGGCGATATCGTCCGCATACGCCGCGCGCGTGTTTTTGCTCAGTCCGCGTTCCAGCGAAACGTAATCCAAAAACTGGTCTAAAAGTGCGCGCATGGGGAGATACTAACCACTAATGGACACGAATAAACACGAATTCGTACCGATTATATAAAAAAGCCTGCCCACAGAAAGAAGGCAGGCTCGAATGGCGCTAGGTTAAGCCGTTTTAAACTCCGAGTTTCTCACAGAAGGCAACAAAGGTAATGAAGTAGAATAACATCAAAAAGCAATGGCGGCATGCCCCCGGACCCCTTCGTTCTCTTCGTTTCCTTCTGTTAAAAAATTGCTCATTTCCCGGCTATATTGCCTTAACGTAGCGCCATTCCAGACAGGTCCCGAATTTCAAATTTCACAGGGTCTGCCCGGTCAGCCGTTCGTAGGCTTCGAGGTATTTCGCCTGCGACTTTTTGAGGATTTCATCCGGCAGCGCGGGCGCGGGCGGGGTTTTATCCCAGTCGAGTGTTTCGAGGTAGTCGCGCACGAACTGTTTGTCGAAGGACATCGGCGAGCAGCCGACTTCGTAGGTGTCGGCGGGCCAGAAGCGGGAGCTGTCCGGGGTGAGCGCTTCGTCGATCAGAATGATTTCACCATCGAGCTCACCAAATTCAAATTTGGTGTCGGCAATGATGATACCTTTGGTCAGTGCGTATTCCGCGGCCTGTTTGTAGAGCGCGATACTGATTGCTTTGAGCTTTTCGGCTTTCTCCTCGCCGACAATCTCTTTCATTTTGTTAAAGGAGATGTTCTCGTCGTGCAGCCCCTGCTCCGCTTTGGTGGACGGGGTGAAAATCGGCTCGTCGAGTTTGTCGGCCATTTTGTAGCCGGAACGCAGCGGCATCCCGCCGATGGTTTCGCTCTTCTGATATTCTTTCCAGCCGGAGCCGATCAGGTAGCCGCGCACAATGCATTCCACCGGAAGCACCTCGGTTTTTTTCACCAGCATCGACCGGCCGGCCAGCTGGTCGGGGTACTCGTTAAATGGCGCGGGGAAGTCAGCCACATCCACGGACAGCATGTGGTTTTTGACGATCTCACCGGTGCGCTCGAACCAGAATTTGGAAATCTGCGTCAGCACTTCGCCCTTCTGCGGGATTCCGTTGGGCATCACGCAGTCAAAAGCGGAAATGCGGTCGCTGGCCACAAACAGCAATTTATCGCCGGCATCAAAAATTTCGCGGACTTTTCCGCTGCGCGAGGTGGTGTTCGGAATTTCAATTTTTGTCAGGGCCTGGCTCATCATCTCTCCTCTAAAAGTTGCTATACAAACGGTGAAAGTTCGCGAAGACGTTGCACAATTTTAGGCAGCTCGGTCAACACCGCATCGACATCCTCTTCGGTGTTGTAGGTGCTGAAACTGAAACGGATGGAGCCGTGAACGGACATACCGGCCACCTGCATCGCGCGCAGCACGTGCGATGGTTCCAACGAACCGGAGGCGCAGGCCGAGCCGGTCGAGGCGCAGATGCCTTTATCATCGAGCATTAAGAGGATGGCTTCGCCTTCAATGTAATCAAAGCTGATATTGGTGGTGTTCGGCAGGCGGGCCGCCGGATCGCCGTTGAGGCGCGCGCCAGGGCAGGTTTCGAGAATTCCGGCTTCGAGCCGGTCGCGCATCGCTTTCACGCGCGTGTTTTCCTCTTTAAGCTTTTTACCGGCCAGCTCACACGCCAGGCCCAGCCCGACAATATAGGGAACGTTTTCAGTTCCGGCGCGGCGTCCGCGTTCCTGATGCCCGCCGAGAATGAGCGGCTTCACTTTGGTGCCACGGCGAATATACAGCGCGCCCACACCTTTCGGTGCGTGTAGCTTGTGGCCGGAAAGCGAAAGCATATCAATCGGCAGCTCGCTAACCTTCATCGGGATCTTGCCGACCGCCTGCACCCCGTCGGTATGGAAAATTCCGCCGAACTCATGAACGATTTCGCCGATCAACCCGACCGGAAAGATGACGCCGGTCTCATTGTTGGCCCACATGATGGAAGTCAGGCTTTTACCGGCTTTTGCTTCACGCCGCAGGGTCTCCACATCGAGGCGGCCCTTTTCGTCGACGTCCAGTTTGGTCAGGCGGAAGCCGCGGTCTTCGAGATAGTGGCACGGTCCGGACACCGCGGCGTGTTCCACCTTGGAGGTCATCACATGCGGCTGCTTATCCATGGCCTCGGCTCCGCCGCGAATCGCGAGATTATTGCTCTCAGAACCGCAGCTGGTGAAGGTGATTTCCTGCGGGTCGTCGGCGCCGATCAGCGCGGCGACCTGCTCGCGGGCGGTCTCAATATATTTTTTGGTCTGCCCGCCGAAGGTATGCATGCTCGATGGATTGCCCCATAGATCGGTCAGGAACGGAAGCATGGCCTCGCGGACTTCATCCGCGATCTGCGTAGTGGCGTTGTTATCGAGATAAACGATTCTCATTATTTGATCTCCTCAACAACGATATCGGTCGACACATTGTCTCTCAGGCGGGCTTCCACCACATCCTTGAGAGTGATGGCCGACACCACACAGCCGGAGCAGGCGCCTCGGAAACGGACTTTCACCGTTTTGCCGTCGACATCCACCAGTTCCAAATCGCCGCCGTCCTGACGAAGCGCCGGGCGGATTTCGCGGTCGATCACATCCTCGATCAGGTGAATCTTCTGCAGATTGGTCATGAGAGGTACACCCGATTCTTCGGCAACCTCTTTGGCAACCAGGCGCTGAATCATAGATTCGAGTTCGGGAATGCAGTTTCCGCAGCCTCCGCCCGCTTTGCAGGCATTCGTCAGCTCTTCAATCGTGGTCACATCGTGTTCGCGAACCACCTTTTCAATTTCTTTATCGGTCACGCCGAAACAGTGGCAGATCACTTCGCCTTCAATTTCCTTATTCCACTTTTTGCCGGTGCGATAGTTATAAATCGCGGCCTCAAGCGCCTCGCGGCCCATCACCGAACAGTGCACCTTCTGCTTCGGAAGACCGCCGAGGTAATTGGCAATATCCTTGTTGGTAATCGTTTCGGCCTCTTCGAGCGTTTTGCCGAGAATCATTTCGGTCAGCGCCGACGACGACGCAATCGCGCTGGCGCAGCCAAACGTCTGGAATTTGGCTTCGGCGATCCGTCCCTCGTCGTCGAGTTTAAACATCAGTTTGAGCGCATCGCCGCAGGCCAGCGAACCAACCTCGCCGGTACCATCTGCGCCTTCAATTTTGCCCACATTGTGCGGGTTGCGGAAATGTTCGTTTACTTTATCTGTATAGTCCCACATGGGAATCTCCTTAAGATTGGATTAATGGAGTATTGGATTGATGGATTGTTGAGTCAATAAATCACGTTTATTAAATTTTAAAAATTTCTCCATTTTTTTCACAACCTGTGGGGCCGGTGACCCCACCGGCCAAGTCGGCGGGTCGGGTGACCCGCCCTGCAGTTTTTTCCAGACATTGGAAAATCATCGTACTGCCCCCTCACACAATTTCCAGCATACGTTGAATGGAGCCCACTGCGCGGGCGGCGATATCGGGCTCAACGGTCACCCTCTCCTTCATGTCCTGCAGCGACCAGAGGATTTTTTCGAGAGTGATTTTCTTCATATTCGGGCAGACCGCGCGGTCGGGATTGACCGGATAGAACGACTTGCCCGGGTTTTCCGTGCGCAGGCGGTAGTTAATACCCAGCTCGGTGGCGACAATAAATTCTTTTTTCTCAGACGCCTTGGCGTAGTGGCACATCTGCCCGGTCGAAAGCAGCTCATCGGCCAGCTCACGCACCGGCCTGCTGCACTCCGGATGCGCCATCACCACCGCCTCGGGATATTTCTCCTTCATCGCCTTCACATCCACATCGCGGATGCGCTCATGCGTCGGGCAGAACCCGTTATACAAAACAAACTCTTTGCCCAGCTTCTCGGCCACGAACGCGCCGAGATTGCGGTCCGGCACAAAAAGTATCTGCACATCGCCAAGTGACTCGCAGACCTTCACCGCATTCGACGAGGTGCAGCAGATATCGCTCTCCGCCTTCACCTCAGCCGAGCTGTTGACATAACAGACCACCTTCGCGCCGGGATGCTTCGCCTTCAGTGCGCGTAGCTGCTCGGCGGTGACCATGTCGGCCATCGGGCAGCCCGCATTGGGGTCGGGAATCAAAATGGTTTTTTCGGGCGACAGGATTGCGGCGGTCTCGGCCATAAAATGGACGCCGCAGAACACAATGACCTCCTCGGTCATCTGTGCGGCTTTACGGCTGAGCTCCAGCGAATCGCCGGTAAAATCCGCGATGGCCTGTACTTCATCCAACTGATAGTTATGCGCCAGAATCACTGCTCCGCGCTGCGCCTTCAGCTCCTGAATCTGTTCTTCAATCGACTTCATGCCGCGCAATATAGCCCCATTGACCCATGTTTTAAAGCTCTGGAATCAGGATTTAACCGCAAAGCCGCGAAGAAAGCACAAAAATCGCGGAAGGCCCCTTTCCGTGAGTTCCCAACGTTGGAAACCGGGAAGGATTGGGATTGGCCACAAAAAGCACAAGAGTTCACGAAAAGGTCAACACTCTGCTCTTTGTGGGTTCTTGTGTTTTTTGTGGCTGAAAGTTCTCCCCTCCCTAAAAGCCGACTCTTTACCAGTCATTTGCCTTTTAAGTTAATCTTCCGGAATATAAGCTGACCGCCATATAAACCGGATGGATTTAAAGAAAAACAGGCCGCCCAACTCAACGTTCGAAATTACAAATGAAAATTAATAAGCACATTATAGCTTCTGTGATTGCGCTAACCATTGTCGGCGGAATCGCATTTGCATACCAGAAAAACAAGACGCCCCAAATACCCCAGACCTTTGAAGAGTTAATCCAACTGTCAGATGAGGAGATTGAAAATTTCGACATTGCTCGCATGAATCTACTTTGCGCCAAAGGTCTTCCGGGGTCGGAAGATCTTGATATTGAGCAATGCCTTTTGAAACTGGACCAATGGGCACAACATGTGAAATTACGTGAACAACAAAGCCTCCCTGTATTTTTTAAATACAAAGAGAAATACAAAAATTCGATGGCTCTGTTTAAAGGAGCCTATTTGGGATTTGCAATCCAAGATGATTTTAAATGCGACTACAATATGGAGTTGTATGAATCTGGAGCAATGGAAGATCGAACCAGCACAAGGTTTTTCCATGATTCATCCAATATATTTATCAATGGCCTAATCAACGACCTCAAAGGCACATGCTCATCCATGCCGGTTTTGATGGTTGTACTCGGCAGACGTTGTGAATATCCACTTCACCTTGTTAAGTGTAGCGGACACATGTTTGTGCGCTGGGATGATGGGATCGAACGGTTCAACTTTGACATCACCAATAACAAGGGAGTCAAAACTGAAAATGACGAATATTATCTAAACTTCCCTCGCCCTATTTCCAAAAAAGAAATCGCAGAAGAGTGCATGATGAAAAATTCAACCAACAAAGAGATGCTCGGAATCTTTGCATCTCTAAGAGCCATATGTTTTCAAGAGCATCAGCGATATGATGAAGCACTATTTTGCGAGGAGATTGCTCAACAAATTTTCCCTAATTCACAGATAACCAGCTTACGAATAACCCGCCTTAAAATTTTAAAATCAGAAGGAAACGAATTATGAGAAAACACATAATACTACTTTTACTATTATCTTGCTCTGTATCTTATGGGTATCGGGACCAAGAAACTGGAACGTTTCTGACCCGAGACCCAGCCGGATTCCAAGATGGGCCAAATCAATATTGCTATGTTCATGGTAATCCCATTAACAAAATTGATCCTCAAGGTTTATGGGGAGTGGCGCCAGGTTTTGGCGGAAGAGTTCATCAATACATTACAAAAAACGCAATAAAACAGAGTGGAGTTAAAATGAATGTGTTCAAAAGAATGAGCCGCGTTCGTGGAGCATCCACACGAGCAGATATTCGTGCATCTCATTTTAACAAAGAAAACAATTTCAAGCATAGCACTGCAGTAGGAGGATCAGCAAAGGAGACAAGAGATAAAATGATGACTCAGGCAAAGGAGTGGTATGAAAAAGGAGGAAGCGATGGCCTAGGTAAATTGTACCACATGGTCGAGGATACTTTCGCTCCCGGGCATGCAGATAGAAATAGCGAAGGTGAAATTGAGGCCTTTCTCGATTATGAAGCTCAAAAACAGCTGAAAGATGGAAGTGAGCGTCATAAGGAACTGGATAGGCTAAAAGATGATGAAGGTAACATTAGGCCTGAAATCCAACAGTCTATCGACGCCACGGCTGGTTTAATGAAGTTAACAGAAAACGATGCGCCATGGCCTGAAGTTGAAACATACCTAAATGAAAATGTCTTGAACACCGTTGAGAAACCAGAGGTTCGCGCAGGAACAGAGTTTAAGGACTTAAAACTCGAAGAGGATAATTCCGATGAAGACTAAAATGATACTAGGCTTGCTCATTTTCAGTTTGCCGTTATTTGGATGCGCCTCCCTTCGATATGAAACATCCCATTACTCAGACTCGGTAAAGCTCTTCAGCGGAGAAACTATTACTTTAAATGAAATAATTACATCTCCCCGAGGAACCTCCGTCCCGTTCATTTTTCATGGATATATTTCCTTCGGGAAAAAACATACTTATGAATACAGTTTTGAATATGCCAACAAAACAATTTCAATGAAAAGCGATGAAATTTGGTTGTTACTTAATAAATATGAGGGCGATTTTTACATTTGGACGAAATCGTTTTTCACCGAGAAACTTTCGAACAGCAAGCTATATCGCTACAACACTAAAAATAGCAAATGGGATAGGATTGACAGAGCCGAATTCCCAAAGAGCATTGCAGTTAAAAACCTTAATTTATGGGAGAAAGCAGGAACCTGTGATGCCCACGGGATCATTAATGACAAAGAAATAGCGAGGAAGCTTAACCCCAACGATCATCATTTTGTTGACTCCCTAACCGCGCATCTTTGGTTAATGCTGGAAACAGGAACCTTTCTTGAAAAATCACATTGGGATGTAGATTCTGAATTTCTCAAACAGTTCAAGGAGAACTATATTAAGCAACCCGTACCCATAGCTGACTAAAATCAAATTTTTCGAACAACCATTAAGCCCGTTTAGGTAAAGACAAAAAAACTCCTATTCCCGTTGCGCCTCTTCTCTAGTTGAAGCGCAGCGGGTTTTGCTTTCCTGACAGATCAACGGCCGGTTTTATTTCTTCATGTGCGAGTCGGCAAAGATGCCGCTCAAACAACCGTGCGGGCTCAGGCGGCGAGATTCCCCGCCGTGAAGCGGGGGCGCGGCTGCCGGGCGATTCAAAGCCTCCCGGCGTCCCAGAAAATCATGCGGTATTTCCCTGCATACTACCCATTCAAAGACGATGCGGTTGTCCGCCGTAAAGACGGATTCCAGTTTGGTTCGGGTTTGTAACAGGGTCGGCTCCTTGTTCAAGTCAGGTTCTAAAAACCGGAGGCGGCGGCTCCACTCAAGCGGATCGGGTACGGGCCGTTTTCCATCCCGGCACTGTCGGCTTTCGCCAGGGTGAGGGTCAGTCCGCCTAACTCGTTATTTATAAATTTCAGACAGGATTACAGGATCGACAGGATAAAAACAAAATCCTGTTCATTCTGTAAATCCCGTCAAAAAAAGTCCCTGCCGGATCAATCTTCGGTCTTGCGGGCCGGGCGGGTGCGGATCCATTCGCGCATTTCGGTGCGCAGGTTTTCGCGGGCGGCATCGCTGTCGCGCTGCTCAACGAACTGTTTGTAGAGCTCGCCAAAGGCGATACGGAAGGTTTCAAGAAACTCCATGCGCTCGGTGAACTTGCCGAGCACATCGTAGGCCTCAGTTTTGGGCAATTTGAGGCCACGGAAGATAAATTCGTCAGCATCGAGGGTGCAGTTCCAGATTTCTTCGCCGCGCGCGAGCGTCAGTTTGGCGCGGCGCAGTTTTTTGCCGCTGAGCAGTGCGGCGCGCGTTTCGGCGCTGACCATCGGCTCGCCTTTGCGGATGACGATTTCGCCCTGCTCTTCCTGGTCGAACTGTAGCGGGCCTTCGACCAGCATGGCAAACGGGCCGCTCTCCGGCAGATTGATTTCCCCGCCTTTGGCTTCGGAAATGAACCACAGCCACATCAAAAATTCGCGACCGGGGGCGCAGTCGGCCCACTGATCAGCGGCAAAGCCGAGCGAGTGCCAGCTGTCGGTGCGGCTTTGCGCCAGTTGCCAAGCCATGGCGGCGGGGTCGGCGGCGACCAGCTGTACGCCAGCAACTAAGGTGAAATTAATTAAAAAGGCATCGAGCTGTTTTTCTGACATGGCAGTGACATACAACAGTCCATGTGCGCGGTCATAAACAAAATCGATCCCCTTCAGCGTCGGCGGCATCTGCGGCAGCAGCTTTTCGGTCACCTCTTTTTTGATTTCGCTGCGGGTCTGGCGGTTGATGTAGTCGCGCTGCTCCGCCGCCATCCAGACCATTTCTTCGATGCGGCACTCGGCGCGCAGCAGCGCGGTCGGGATTTTGCGCTGAGCTTGTGTGAGCGTCAGACGCAGATAGCCGCCCGGCAACGCGTTGTCTTCGGAGATTTCGCGGTCGAGCAGATGACGCGGACCGACCCAGCCGTGGATTTCCTCGTCGCGCAGGGTGTCGACCGAGCCGATGGTATGTTCGGCGAACCGCTCCAGAATATCGTCCGGCAGTTCTTTGGGAACATAAAACATGCGAAGGCTCACAGAGCCGCTTTCAAATGACATGGGGAATCCTTTGGAAAATTAAGATGTTGAAAATCAGGAGAGGAATATACACACCCCCTCCCCGCCATGCCAGCCCTTCGCCAAGACGTTTTTAAATTTGGCCACAAAAGAGCTCAAAGAACGCAAAACAGAGGTTTCCCAAGGTGGGGCGACCTCTCCGAGTGAACCGATGCTCAAGCTCGGCGGCTCCCTCGGAGAGGTCGCCCTACCCCTCTCTTCTAATGCCTGGAACTTCTCCCCCTAAACCACACCTTGCAAGGTATGGTTTCGCAACCATCTTGTCCCGCCATTCCAGCTATGCGGGTTTTTTTATTCATTTTTTACAGAAGGGAACGAAGGAAACAAAGCACCCTGCCGTTGAGTATTGCCGGAATCTTACTTCATTCTCTTTGTTACCTTCTGTGAAAAACGAGCATGATCTCCCTCCCCGCCATGCCAGCCCTTCGCTATGCCGTTTTCTCAGCAGGCAAAAACATCGGCACGGATGTGACGAAAAAGCGCGCGCAGGGTTCATCAGAACTGATAACAAACCCCGAACTGAACGATATGCCCGTTATACTCCACACCGACGGGGAGCCCGCCGATCAGCTCTTCCGAGGTTCGATCCGACACAATATACGTATAGCCCAGATCCAGACTGAGGTTTTCGCTCACCTCATAAGCAAGCCCGCCACCGACCTGCCCGGCAAGAACCAGATCGCTCCACGTGACTATGCCATCAATTTCGATGGAAATGTCCGCCCCGCCAATCCCCGCCTTTATATACGGAGTCAGAGCGGTTCCGGTTGAAATATCATACTGCAGGTTGGCCATCAGACTGGAAACAACCACATTGCCCCGAACCGGGCGCGACACTTTTCCCAACTGCTCCTCTATAATCAGCGTCTCCAGGCTGTTCTCAATTCTCGAAAATGATAACTCAGCGCGAATGGGAAGTTTTTCAGAAATCAGGCCAACAGCCATTTCAAAAACGGTTCCTGTCTTCTGCTTCAGCTCACCCACCTCAACATCTATGCTGTATAGGCGCACATCAGCTGGAACCGAAACCCCGCCGCCCGCGCGGAGATAAGGAGAAGCCGCCCGCGCCTCGAGAGAAACAACGGAACTCAAAAATAGAACGAAAAGGAGTTTTTTAATAACAAATGACATAGTCCCTGTATACGAAGCAATATCCGCGCCAAACGAACTAACCATCCGCCCCGTTCCGCACTCCCGTTTTTTCACTCGACCACAGGGAATGGATAGCCGCAAAAACACAAAAGCACACGAAAACGGGATTATTATGATGTTGTGACTTTTCGTGGCAATGACTGACCCGCACCGTCCGCCATGCCAACCCTTCGCCACGACGTTTTTCCAAACATTAGAAGAAGACTGAGCCTTCACCCGTCTTTTTTTCCAAACATTGGAAACGCCCTCTCCTTTGCTTCTTAGCGCCTTCGCGGTCATAAAAACCGTTCCAGATCAGCACTCCATACGGCGGCGGGTTCTGACCGCTAAGACGCGAAGACACAAAGATCAAACACTGGATCTCCGTTTTCAGATTTTAACCGCAAAAGAACACAGAAACCGCAAAAACGGGATCAACAGGTAGGGGGAATTTCACTACCCGCTTCGCCCGCCTCCGCTAAGGCTGCGGCGTGGCACGCTAGAGGGAGTCCGAAAGACTTCCGAGAAAAAGAACTCTGACTTGCTCGGCTGTTGTCTCTAACGAAGCGGGTGGTTAAAACCTGACCCGCACCGTTACAACCTAACCGTCACGCCTTTGGCACGCATCTGTTCTTTGACTTCGCGGATGGTGAATTCGCCGAAGTGAAAGATGGAGGCGGCCAGTACCGCGTCAGCTTTTCCTTCCGTTACTGCGTCGACCATGTGCTGCACCGTTCCCGCGCCGCCGGAGGCGATGACGGGAACGCCGACGGCGTCAGACACCGCGCGGGTGAGTTCGAGATCGTAGCCGTCTTTGGTGCCGTCGGCATCCATGCTGGTGAGCAGAATTTCGCCCGCGCCGCGGGCCACCCCTTCTTTCGCCCATTCAACCGCATCGAGTTCGGTGGGGTTGCGTCCGCCGTGCGTGTAGACGGTCCAGCCTTGCGACGGATCGTTGGGATCGTTGCGGCGCGCGTCGATGGCGAGCACGGTGCACTGCGCGCCGAACTGCTCGGAGCATTCGTTGAGAATTTCCGGGTTGTTGATGGCGGCGGTGTTGAAGGAGACTTTGTCGGCCCCGGCGTTGAGCATTTTGCGCACATCGGCGGCGGTGCGGATGCCGCCGCCGACGGTGAGCGGCATAAAGACCTGCTCGGCGCAGCGGCGGACAATGTCGACCATGGTGTCACGCCCGTCGCTTGAGGCGGTGATGTCGAGGAAGGTGAGTTCGTCCGCGCCCTGCGCTTCGTAGGCTTTGGCGCATTCAACGGGGTCGCCCGCGTCGATCAGGTCGACAAACTGCACGCCTTTGACCACGCGGCCGCCGGTGACGTCGAGACAGGGTATAATTCGTTTGGCTAACATAGAAATTCCTTCGGGAAAACAAGCAACACGAATAGCGGAAAGTTCCAGGGTTTGGAAGATTTAAGCGCAGATAAACTCAAGACATCGCAGGATGCAGGAGCATTTTTCCCCACGGATAAACTCAGATTCCGAGCAACAAAACAGGATCAGATTGAACCACGAAATACACAAAACACACGAAAAGGGGATTTTCCAATACTCCACTACTCCCTTACTCCACTCTTCCGCTCTCCTACTCTCTAGCGGCGCGGGCTGAGCAGGTCGAAGATTTTGTTGAGCGGATTGATGCCCAGCGCGCGGAAGTCGGCTAAATCCTCTTCGCGGATAAGGCGCAGGAAGCGGATGGCGATGAGGTAGCAGGCCATGTAGAGGCCGCCGAGCGCAAACAGGGTGATGAGGTTCATCCAGTCGGTCTCGAACCGTTCCAAAAGTTTCCAATGGTTGGAAACCCACGCAAAGGAGCCGGCCAGCGCGAAGAGGCTGATGCCCATACGAAGCATGTAGGCGATGGGGAAGTAGATGCCGCCGAGGATCCGGCGGATGATGATGATCCGGACGGGCATGGAGAGGACGAGCGCGGAGGTGAGCGCGATCATCGCGCCGGTGGTTCCCATTTTGAGATGAATAATCAGCCACCAGTCGAGCGCGAGGTTGACGACAATCTGGAAGATCATGATGGGCATGGAGGCCATCACTTTTTCTTTGGCTTTGAGCGCCATAGAAAGCGGCGCGGAGACAGTGGAGAGCAGATGAATGAGGCAGAAGGCGGAGGCGATGCCGCCGGCGAGCGCCATTTGTCCGCCGTAGACGAGGCGGACGGCGACCACGGCAAAGAAGAAGCCGAAGACGGCCAGCGGCACGGTGAAGGCAATCTGCATTTTGTAGTAGGCTTTGATGAGGCGCGGCAGGCACTTTTTGTCGCGGCTGTAGGCTTCGGCAAAGCCGGAGGTGAAGAGCATGTGCAGCGCATCGGGAATGAAGAAGATGACCATCGGCGGCAGGGAGTAGCCGAGGTCGTAGGCGCCGACGATCTCCGGAGCGACGACGAGACCGAGGAAGAAGACTTCGGTGTATTTCATGGTCATCATGCTCAAAATGGTGCTGCTCGTGATGGCGCCGGAAAATCTCATGGCGCGGCGTCTGCCGATGCCGTAGAGCGGGGAGCGCCAGTCGAAGCTGTAGATGTGGCGGAACATCAGCACCGCGCCGACCACATAGACGAGGCCGATGGCAATCTGAATCGAGAGGGCCGTGGTGACGGTGGGGGAAAGGGTGAGGCCGACCGCCACCAGCGTGAGCAGCAAGAGCCCGCGAACCAGCGACATGATGGAGACGTTTTTGACGCGGAAAAGCGAGGTTTCAACCGCCGAGACGTTGTCCTTCATCAGTCTAGCTATAATGATAAACCCGATCAAAAGCAGGTAGTGGTGAAAGTCGATGTCGAACCAGCGATCAAACAGCGGCTTGATGCTGACGAAGAGGATTGTGACCAGCAGGACCGCAAAACCCTACAGGGCCAACGACTTCCAGAGCAGGCGCTTCAGGCCCGCCAAGTTCTTCTGCACAACCAGCTCGGGTACAAAACGGAAGAGCGCGGCGACCAGACCGAGGCTGCAAAGAATCCCGGCGCTTTCGGCAATGTTTATGCAGATGGCGTACACGCCGTACTGCACATCGCCCAGCAAACGGACGAGCAAAACGGAAATGGCGAAGTAGACAAAAAAGAGAATGCCTTTGCTGAAAACCATCCAGGGGACACCGGCAATCGCCTGACGGGAGAAAAAGGCATCCCTTTCCTCTTCTACCAGCATGTGTTCGTTCATATCCATCAGGCATCTTCCCCGAGGATTATCATGCCGCGGCGGCGCAGCAAGGTGAATGTCGAACCGGCGTTCCGCACGGATGTGCGGTCGCAGCGTGTGACAATCATTTTACGGCTCATGCTTTTAAATAATCCTTGTGCGGCCGAAGGGTCGCGGTAACAATCCAAGTTATGAAAAAAGTCGGCGTTATTGCAAACTCTAAACGCCCGCACGCCGCGGACGTCTTCGAACGGCTCGCCCGCAAAGCGGACGAGCTGGGCTGGTCGCTGTTCGCCGATGAGGCCTCGGCTCAACACCTGCCCGCCGCCACCGTTATTGACTTCGAGCAGTTCGCCGCCACCGTCGACGTTCTGCTCGCCATGGGCGGCGACGGCACCGTGCTGTTCTGCGCCAAGCTCCTGGAAGGCGCAACCGTTCCAATCCTTGGAATCAACCTCGGCAGCCTCGGATTCCTGACGTCGGTCAGTGAAGACAATCTGGAGGCGACGCTCGCCGCACTGCATTCGGAACACTGCACCTCCGCCGCACGGATGGCGGCGGACTGCACCGTTGTGCGCGACGGCAACGCCGGCCCCACCCGCCGGGTTCTCAACGATGTGGTCATCGCTTTCGGCGGATCCTCGCGCATGGTAACGCTCGACCTGACGGTCGACGGCGAGCCGATCAGCTCCTTCGCCTGCGACGGATTGATCGTGAGCACCCCGGCCGGAAGCACCGGCCACGCCCTTTCGACTGGCGGGCCGATCCTTCAGCCCGGCACCAATGTCTTCGGCATCAATCTGATCTGCCCGCACACACTCAGCAACCGCCCGCTGGTGCTTCCCGGCTCCAGTGTGATTGAAATCTCTGTGCAGACCTCTCACAAGGCGTTGATTTTCTCCGTTGACGGGCAGGACGTCGATGAGCTTTCTCCGGGCGACACCGTGCGCATCACCCGCAGTGAAAAGCCGGTCTACTTTCTCTATCCCCCGGGCTACAGCTATTATTCCGTCCTGCGCAAGAAACTGCACTGGCGCGGCTCAAACCTATAAAGGCACCCCCATACTTCATGACTCCACTACTCCACTACTCCCACACCCCTCTCCTCGCCTACTGGACTCACGACCTCAACCCGGTCCTCTTTCACATCTGGGGGCCGATGGCGGTGCGCTGGTACGGCGTCGCCTATCTGCTCGGTTTTCTCGGCGGCTACCTGATTCTCAAACGCCTCGCCAAACGCGGGGAGTTCGCCGTTCCGGAAGAGGAACTCGGCAACTTCATTGTCCACCTCGCCATCTTCGGCGTTTTCCTCGGCGGACGCCTCGGCTACGTCCTGTTCTACGCACGGGATCTGTTTTTTCAGGATCCGCTTTTTGCGTTCCGCGTCTGGGAGGGCGGCATGGCCAGCCACGGCGGCATCCTGGGCGTACTGGCTGTTGTCGGATGGTACGCGTGGAAAAAGAAAATGCCGTTTTGGAATCTGACCGACGGTCTGGCGCTGGTCGCGCCGATCGGACTCTTTTTCGGGCGCATCGCCAACTTTGTGAACGGCGAGCTGTGGGGCCGCCCGACGCAGGTGGCGTGGGGCGTCATCTTTCCTCAGGCGGGCGATGCGGTTCCGACGCCGCGCCATCCGTCACAGCTCTACGAAGCACTGGGCGAAGGGCTGTTGCTATTCATCGCCCTGTGGGCCGTCCGTAAAACCGCGTGGGGCAAACGCGAAGGAAGCGTCAGTGTTCTCTTTCTGCTGATCTATGCCGCCGCGCGCATCGCCTCCGAATTTTTCCGCACCCCCGACGCGGGCTACGATCTCTACCTCGGCTGGATCACTAAAGGTCAGCTCTTCTCCAGTTTTATGATTGTGGGTGCCATCGCAATCTTCGTCGCAAAAAAGCTCTACCGACCTTGCAAAGCGGAATGAGGGAGTAAAGGAATAGTGGATTGTTGGATTTATAAAACCCTGATATTGTCCGATTTATGAATGAGCAGAAATCCAGTATTCCAACCCTCCAGCACTCCGATCTTCCATCCATTCTGATTAAAAACGCAGATATTGTTAACGAAGGCGTTATCTTTTCCGGCGACGTATTGATCCGCAACGGACGCATTGACCGCATCGACAGCTCCATTTCAGCCGAGGCCGATATCGTCATCGACGCCTCCGGCAAAGCGCTGCTGCCCGGCATGATCGACTGTCATGTTCACTTCCGCGAGCCGGGCCTGACGCAAAAAGGCGATATGACGACCGAATCGGCCGCCGCCGTTGCCGGGGGGGTCACCTCCGTGATGGAAATGCCCAACACCAACCCGCCGGCCGTCACCAACAAACGGCTCGAAGAAAAGTTTTCCATCGCCGCCGAAAAGATGACGACCAACTACTCGTTCTATCTCGGCGCTTCGCTCAACAATCTGGATGAGATTAAAGCCGTCGACCGCGCCAACGTCTGCGGCGTAAAGGTCTACATGGGCTCCTCGACCGGCGACATGCTGGTCGATCGCATCCAAACGTTGGAAGATCTGTTCCGCGAGTGTCCGGTCAACCTGACCGCTCACTGCGAAAACGCGAAAATCATCACCGAAAACACGAAACGTTTCCGTGAGCAGTACGGCGACGCCACCCCCTTCTCGGCCCACCCGCTCATCCGCAGCGCTGAAGCCTGCTACGAATCCTCAAAAGTGGCCGTTGAACTGGCACGCAAATACGAAACGCGGCTGCACATTCTGCACATCAGCACCGCCGCCGAGCTCGACCTGTTCGACTCCCGGGTTGTGCGCGTCGGCACCGCCCGCGAAAACGAATGCTTTACCGAAGAACAGGGAAACAACATCACTGGCGAGGCCTGTGTACACCACCTCTTCTTCGACGACTCCGCCTACGACACAAAAGGCTCGCTGGTCAAATGCAACCCGGCCATCAAAACCGCCGCCGACCGCGACGCCCTGCTCAAAGGGCTCGTCAGCGATCGGCTCGCCACCATCGGCACCGACCACGCCCCGCACACACTCGAAGAAAAAAGCGGAACCTACTGGAGCGCGCCCTCCGGCATGCCGGTCATCCAATCCGCCCTGCCCTCCGTACTGGAACATTTTCACAACGAAATTCTAAGCCTCGAAACCATTGCCGAAAAAATTGCGCACAGCCCCGCGCGCATTTTCAACGTGCAGGAGCGCGGCTTCATTCGCGAGGGCTACTGGGCCGACCTCGTACTGGTCGACCTCAACCGCCCCAACCCCGTCACCAAAGAAACCATTCTCTACAAATGCGGCTGGTCGCCCTTCGAAGGCATCACCTTCCGCTCCTCGGTCGACACCACCATCGTCTCCGGTCAGATCGCATGGCAAAACAATGCGGTCAATCCTGCCGTGCGCGGACAGCGCCTCATCTTTAACCGGTAATGACCGGGTATTGATGCATTGATAAGGGCCGGTTTAAATAAAGATTACCGGGGAATAAATTACCGTTATTAAACAAGGTAAGCTATTGCAATAGATATATTTACGACCTCCATAATCCCGGACCTATATAGGTATGGGAAAATATATAGATAAAACACATAACTATTTATCAATTAATAGATTACAAAATATATGTCCCAAATTTAACCGAACTTATGAACTGGATATGTATCCCTGCCTAATATGAGTTTCCAGACATTGGAAAAAACAGGTACGCTTGAGGTTTTACGACAGGAGCAACATGAGCACACAGAATCTTACCGATGCCGGATCGTATCAGTTCGGGAAATTCAAAAAGAATGCCGAGGAACTCGAACGCTTGAAACTACAGACCACGATCGCGTTGAAACAGGAGCAGGAAATCTGGTCTGAGTCCGGACTGAAACCCGGCATGAAGGTGCTCGACCTCGCCTGCGGACCGGGCTTCACCGCCTGCGAGCTGGCCAAGGCGATCGGCGACGGCGATGTAACCGGCGTCGACATCAACGAAGAACTGATCGCCACGGCGCATCAGGCCAAAGAATCCGAAGGCCTTGAGAATGTTTCCTTCGCTCTCGGCAATCTCTATGACCTCAACCTGCCGGAAAACAGCTTCGATTTTGTCTATGCCCGCTTTGTTTTCCAACATTTGGAAAAACCGGAGGTCGCACTTTCCAATGTTTGGAAAATTCTCAAACCCGGCGGCGTGCTGTGCATCCTCGATATCGACGACAACTGGACCAGCTTCTCTCCGGAAAGTGATGCCTTTGTGAAATTCATCCGCAAAACGGGCGCGGGTCAGAAACGTAAAGGCGGCAACCGGCTGATCGGTTCGCAACTATTCGGCCTGCTCACCAAAGCGGGCTACCAGGAGGTTTCGACAACCATCAAACCGATCACCAGCGAAGATATCGGCATAAACTATTTCCTCGGCGTGGCCGTCCTGTTCCGGGTCGAGATGCTGACCCGACTCCAGAAACTGCTCGCCCTGCCGCAGCTGCGGAAAATTAAAAAAGCCGCCGCCGCTCCCAATGCATGGGGCGCGCTCGGTGTCTTCGCCACCACGGGAACGAAACGATGAAAGCCGCACCGATCACAACCAAAACCGTGCTGGTGACGGGATGCTCTTCCGGCATCGGGCTGGCGACGGCGAAGCTACTGCGCGAGCGCGGTTGGCAGGTTGCGCCGACGGCGCGCAAAGCCGAAGATCTGGAGATGCTGCGCGCCGCGGGGTTTGAGCCGGTTCAGCTGGATGTAACCGACAGTGCATCGATTGCTGACGCCTCAAACGAAGTGCTCCGCCGTTTCGACGGGCAGCTCGGCGCGCTGGTTAACAACGCGGGGTTCGGTGTCGCCGCCGCGATGGAGGATTGTTCGCGCGATATGCTGCGCGCCGTTTTTGAGGTGAATCTGTTCGGCCTGCAGGAACTGACCAACCGCTTTGTGCCGGTTTTCCGCAAACAGGGCTTTGGACGGATCGTCAACATCAGTTCGGTCTTGGGCGAACTGGCCCTGCCCTTTGCAGGTGCCTACTCGGCCTCCAAGTTTGCCGTGGAGGCGGCGTCCGACGCGCTACGCCGCGAGCTGTTCGATTCTGGGGTATCGGTTTCTATTGTTCAGCCCGGCCCGATCGATACAAAATTCTCCAAAACCCTGGCGCACCGGACGGGCAAGTTTGCAGCCAATCCGGACTCGGTTTTCTATTCCTTCTATAAGGAGGCGATTGAGACGCGTAAAAACGGTACCGCCGAACGCACAGCCGAAGGCTTTATGAAGCCGCCGGAAGCGGTGGCCAAAGCGGTTTTCCAATGTTTGGAAAAAGCGCGCCCGCCGCGCCGAGTGCGCGTTACCGTCGTGGCTCACTTCGGTGCATTTGCCCGGCGATTTCTTCCCGCCGCATTAATCGATGCCATCGCGATCTCCACGTTGCGTAAAAAACTTCGCTGAATTATCTTTTTTATACCCGGTATAAATAGAAAACAGCGGTCTATTTGGCTTCTTTTCCGAGGCGTTTTCTGGAACTCTCTCGGCTTTACCAGAAAAAGCGTAAAAATTGGCGGGGTAAAAACTCTGTTTCTTACGGAAAACTGGTGGAAGTTGGCGAATCGAACGAACAGGCAACAGTTATTTTGACGGATTTTTAATATAAACTGCAAAACCTCAGGAGGAAAAAGCAGACATGAGCAAGAAAATGGTTACTATTGACGGAAACACCGCAGCGGCGCACGTGGCATATGCTTTTAGTGAAATCGCCGCGATTTACCCGATCACCCCGTCTTCGAACATGGGTGAGTATTCGGACATCTGGGCGGCTCAAGGTCGCAAAAACATCTTCGGCACGACCGTTGGTGTGACGGAAATGCAATCGGAAGCCGGTGCTGCCGGTGCCGTACACGGTGCGTTAACCGGTGGTGCTCTCACCACAACCTTCACCGCATCGCAGGGTCTGCTGCTGATGATCCCTAATATGTATAAGATCGCCGGCGAAATGCTCCCGACGGTTTTCCACGTATCCGCCCGCTCGCTCGCCGCGCAGTCGCTCTCTATTTTCGGCGACCACTCCGATGTCATGAGCGTTCGCAACACCGGGTTTGCCATGATCGCCGCCAACGGCATTCAGGAAACCATGGACCTTGCGATGGTCTCCCACCTCGCCACACTGAAAGCCTCCGTGCCGTTCCTCAACTTCTTCGACGGTTTCCGCACCTCCCACGAAGTGCAGAAAGTCGAAGATGTCGACTACTCCGTCATGAAAGAGCTCCTCGAGCCGGAATTTGTGGAAGCCTTCCGCGCACGCGGTCTTCGCCCGGACGCTCCGATGCTCAAAGTTGCCGCGCAGAACCCGGATGTCTACTTCCAGGGCCGCGAAACCGTTAACAAATTCTACGATGCCATTCCGGAAATCGTTCAGGAATACATGGATAAAGTTGCCGCCAAGATCGGTCGTCAGTACAACCTGTTCGACTACGTCGGAGCACCGGATGCTGAAAAAGTCATCATCGCCATGGGTTCCGCCTGCGACACCATCGAGCAGACCATCAGCAAGCTGAACGCTCAGGGCGAAAAACTCGGCCTGATCAAAGTCCGTTTGTACCGTCCGTTCTCCGCGAAACACTTCGTTCAAGCGCTTCCGGAAAGCTGCAATAAAATTGCCGTTCTCGACCGCACCAAAGAGCCGGGCGCAACCGGCGAGCCGCTCTACCTCGATGTGGTCAGCGTTCTGCAGAATAAGAACATCGAAATCATCGGCGGTCGCTACGGTCTCTCTTCCAAAGAGTTCACCCCGGCGATGGTCAAAGCCGTCTACGATCACCTCGGCGCCGAAGCCTTCCACGGATTCACCGTCGGCATCAACGACGATGTCACCAACAAATCCCTCACAGTCGGCGCGCCGATCCGTATCGAAGCCGACGACGTGGTCAACTGCATGTTCTGGGGTCTGGGTTCAGACGGTACCGTGGGTGCCAACAAGAACTCCATCAAGATCATCGGTGACAACACCGACATGAACGCGCAGGGATACTTCGTATACGACTCCAAAAAGTCCTACGGCATCACGGTTTCGCATCTGCGCTTCGGCAAGAGCAAAGTGAACTACCCCTACTTGATTCAAAATGCAGACTTCATTGCCTGTCATAACCCGGCCTACATCGGTCGCTACGACATGCTCGGAGCAATCAAAGAAGGCGGAACCTTCCTGCTGAACTCGGAAATTCCCACCGATCAGGTCTTCAACCACCTGACCAGAGAGATGCAGCAGATCATCATCGATCGCAAAATCAAGGTCTTCAACATTGATGCGCTCAAAATCGCAACAGCCAGCGGACTCGGAAACCGCATTAACACCGTCATGATGACGGCGTTCTTCAAACTTTCCGGGGTTCTAGATGCGGACAAAGCCATCGAGCTGATCAAAGCCGCGGCCAAAAAGAGCTACACCCGCAAAGGTGAAGACATTGTGAAGATGAACTGGGATGCCATCGACAACTCCGTCGCGGCTCTCGAAGAAGTGGTTGTTCCGGCGGAAATCACGGAATCCTATGAATTTCCGACGCTCATCACCGAGCCGGCCGGCACCTTCGCTAAAGACGTCATGGAACCCGTTCTGTTGCTTAAAGGCGACGACGTACCGGTTTCCAAAATGTCCATCGACGGCACCCTGCCGACCGCAACCACCAAACTGGAAAAACGCGGCATCGCTCCGCGCGTTCCGCGGTGGGTCAGCGAAAACTGCATTCAGTGTAACCAGTGTGTCATGTCCTGTCCGCATGCCGTCGTCCGCGCCAAGCAGATTGCCCCGGCGGATCTGGCCGACAAACCGGAAGGCTTCACGACCATCAAGTCGAACACCAAGAACGAGCGCGACCTCGAGTATCGTCTGCAGATCTACTGTGAAGACTGTACCGGCTGCGGTGTCTGTGTGGAAACCTGCCCGGCCAAAACCAAAGCCCTGCAGTTCATCACCCTCGACGAGCATCTGGCCAACGGCCAGCGCGAGAAAGTTGCCTTCTTCGACGACCTTCCGGATAACGTCCTCGACGGCATCAACGTGAACACCCTCAAAGGGCTGCAGTTCAAAAAGCCGCTGTTTGAGTTCTCCGGCGCCTGCGCCGGTTGCGGCGAAACCCCGTACGTCAAACTGGTTACCCAGCTGTACGGCGAGAACATGATGGTTGCCAACGCCACGGGTTGCTCCTCCATTTACGGTGGAACCTTCCCGGCCATCCCGTACTGCAAAAGCAAAGAAGGCCGCGGGCCGACCTGGGCCAACTCCCTGTTCGAAGACAACGCCGAATACGGCATGGGCATGCGCCTGGCAGTCGATTCCAACCGTAAATTGCTCCATAGCAATGTGGCCAAAGCCCTCGAACTGGGCGTTGGCGCCGATCTGGCCGCCGCGATGAACACCGCAGTGGATGTCGGCGTTGACAACTGCATCAGCGACGAAGCGGTTGCCGCACAGAACGCTGTGAAAGCCCTCCTGCCGGCCGCTGTGGAAGCCGCCTCCGGTGAACTCAAAGAAGTTCTCGCCAAGATCAAAGAGCTCCAGGACTACTTCGTTGACAAAAGCGTCTGGATCTTCGGGGGTGACGGATGGGCCTACGACATCGGTTACGGCGGACTCGACCACGTGGTCGCCTCCGGCAAAAACGTCAACATCCTCGTGATGGACACCGAAGTGTATTCCAACACCGGCGGACAGGCTTCCAAAGCCACCCCGCTCGGCGCGGTTGCGCAGTTCGCCGCCGCTGGCAAACGCCAAGGCAAAAAGAACCTCGGCTTCATGTGCATGAGCTACGGCTACGTCTACGTCGCCTCCATCGCCATGGGTGCCAACCGCATGCAGACGCAGAAAGCCTTCGAAGAAGCCGCGGCCTATAACGGCCCGTCGATCATCCTGGCTTACGCTCCCTGTATTGCACACGGTATCGACATGATGAAAACGCAGACCGAAGAGAAACGGGCAGCAGAGTGCGGTTACTGGCCGCTCTACCGCTACAACCCGGCTCTCGAAGAAAACCGTTTCAGCTGGGACAGCCGTCCGCCGAAAGGTGACTTCCAAGAGTTCATCCGCTCTGAGCGCCGCTACACCGCGCTGCTCAAATCGGCTCCGGACGAAGCCGAAGCTCTCTTCGCTCAGGCTGAAGTTGACGCCAAAGCCCGCATGACCTTCCTCGAACAGCTCGGGAAAATCATGTAAGCGACCGGTTCAACTGAACCCCAAAAGCCGCTCCGGATTTCCGGGGCGGCTTTTTCTTTAATCCCTCAGGCAGGGCGAGTTCTCCGAACGAGCCGCTGATCCTGAACGACGGCTCACCCGGAGAGTTCGCCCTACCCAGCACCGTTTTCCAAACATTGGAAAAATAGTCGGGTGCAGGCTCAGCCTGCTTCCAAGCATTGGAATTTATGACGCCATCGGCGTTACTTTTTAGCCGGTTTTTCCAAACACCTGTGGTGAGCCTGCCGAACCATTGGAAAGCTGGATAAACCGCACAAATTCACTCATCCACCACTCCATCACCCCGACCATCCATTCCCTCTGATTTCTATTCGACAAGCCCTGACCCCCTGCCTAAAGTTGGGTTCGATTTATTAACCAACCAGGAGGATGAGAGATGGGAAAATATGTATGTACACCTTGCGGTTACATTTACGATCCGGCAGTGGGCGATCCCGATAACGGCGTAGCCGCTGGAACACCGTTTGCTGACCTGCCTGCTGACTGGGTTTGCCCTGAGTGCGGCGCGGAGAAGGAATACTTCGAACCGGAAGCCTAAATCCGGAATACCGGGAATGACGAAATCCAAATCACCCAAATGAATCTGAGGCTTTGTCTTGCCGTGTGATTGGGTATTTTGGTTTTTCGTCATTCGGGTTTCACACCGTCTGTTTTAAAAAATTTCATCAGCGACCACCCAGCAAGTGACCATATGGATTTACGCACCACATACATGGGGCTGACGTTGAAGAATCCGCTGGTTATTTCCTCCTCGCCGATTTCGGCGAGCGAGGAGGAGCTCCAAAAAGCGGTTGACGCCGGTGCCGCGGCAGTCGTTATGTTTTCTCTTTTCGAGGAACAAATCACAAAGCCCGGCGCCGAACACCCCTACTTTCCCGGCGGCGAAGACTATGCGGTCTCGCCGGATGCCTATTTTGATCTGTTGCACAAAACCGTGGCCCGGCACAGCATTCCAATCATTGGAAGTCTCAATGGCGTCACAACCGATGGATGGATCACCTATGCCCGCAACATCCAGGATGCCGGCGCGCAGGGCCTGGAGCTCAATATCTACAATGTGGCCGCCAACCCGGATATGACCGGGCAGGAAATTGAGCGCCGTCATTTCGACATCGTTCGGGCGGTAAAAGAGGCCGTAGACATTCCGGTGGCGCTGAAGCTGAGCCCCTATTTCAGCTCGCTCGGCAATATGATCCATCGGCTTGATCATCTGGGAATCGACGCCCTCGTTCTCTTTAACCGGTTCTATCAGCCGGACTTTAATCTGGTGGCCATGGAGATAGAGCCGAGTCTGGCGCTGAGCGGACCGGAGGAACTCCGCCTGCCGTTGCGTTGGATCGCCATGACGCAGGGCACAATCAACGCTTCACTGGGCGCATCCACGGGGGTGCAATCGGGTGCTGAAGTGGTCAAATACCTGCTGGCCGGAGCCGATGCGGTCATGACCGCCTCGGCCCTGCTTCAGCATGGACCCGCGTATGTCGGCGCCCTGATCCGCGATTTAGAGAGCTGGATGAAAAAGAACGAATATGAGTCGATCAGCGAGTTTAAAGGCATCATGGGGCAACGAGGCGTCCCGAATCCGGAAGAATTTGAGCGCGCCAACTACCTCAAGGTGATCGGACGGTACATGAAAAACTACCTCAAAACCGACTAGAGGGGTCTGGTATCCAAAATTTCAGGTCTCTTTTCGCCTTATTCTTTGGACATCAATTTCAATCCTGCTACATTGTTTTTCCATAGTTTTAACGCATTTTTAACGGGAACTGTGGGACTCAAAATGGCCAAATATCTTTTTATAACCGGTGGCGTTGTTTCATCTCTGGGCAAAGGCATTACTGCCGCCTCTATCGGTCGCCTCCTTATTAATCGCGGACTCTCCATCCGCATGCTGAAGCTCGACCCCTACCTCAACGTCGACCCCGGCACCATGAGCCCCTATCAGCACGGGGAAGTCTATGTGACCGACGACGGCGCGGAAACGGACCTCGACCTCGGCCACTACGAGCGCTACACCGGCCAGCCCACCTCCCAGCGCAGTAACATCACCGCCGGAAGCGTCTACTGGAATGTTCTGCACAAAGAACGGCGCGGCGATTACCTCGGCGGCACCGTGCAGATGATTCCGCACATTTCCAACGAAATTAAAGAACGCATCCGTGAACTCGAAACGGAAAACCCGGATGTCATCCTGATTGAACTCGGCGGAACCGTCGGTGACATTGAGGGGCTGATCTTCCTGGAAGCAATTCGTCAGCTTGGCAGTGACGTCGGCCGCAAAAACTCGATGTACATTCATCTGACCTACGTCCCCTACATCAAAGCCGCCGGCGAAGTGAAAACCAAACCGACCCAGCAGAGCGTGGCCAAACTGCGCGAAATCGGCATCATGCCGCACATTCTCGTCTGCCGTACTGAAGTGGATCTGACCGAAGAGCACATTGATAAGCTCTCCCTGTTCTGCAACGTGGATAAAGAGTGCGTGATCGTCGAAAAAGACGTCAAAACCTCCATCTACGAAATCCCGCTAGTCCTCGCAAAGCAGAACGTGGACCAACAGATTGTCGACCACTTCGGCCTTGAGTGCCCGGATCTTCCGCTGTCCGACTGGGAAAAACTGATCGACACGATCAAGCACCCGAAAGGAACGGTCAAAATCGGCGTGGTCGGCAAATACTCCGAACTGCAGGATGCCTACAAATCGATCTACGAAGCGCTCTACCACGGCGGCTACGCCGCAGGCTATGAAGTGGCTATTGTGAAATTGGCCGCTGAAGATATCGAAAAAGATCCCGACATCCTCAAAACGGTTTCCGGCGTACTCATCCCCGGCGGATTTGGCTCACGCGGCATGGAAGGCAAAATCCGCGCGGCGCAGTACGCCCGCGAAAACAACATCCCCTTCCTCGGCATCTGCCTCGGCCTGCAGTGCGCGGTGATTGAATTCGCCCGCAACGTCTGCGGACTGACCGGTGCGCACACCACCGAGTTCGATGAAGAGCGCGGCGTAAAAACCGAGCATCCGGTGGTCTGTCTCATGGATGAACAACAGGACGTCACCGAAAAAGGCGGCACCATGCGCCTGGGCGCCTGCCCCTGCGATCTAAAAGAAACCACTAAAGCTTTCGCCGCGTACGGTGAAAAACAAATTTCTGAACGCCATCGTCATCGTTACGAAGTGAACAATAACTACTGCGAACAGTTTGAGGAAAAAGGACTCGTCCTTTCCGGCCGCAACCCGGACATCGGCGTGGTGGAAATGATTGAGCTGCCCGAGCATCCGTGGTTCGTTGCCACCCAAGCGCATCCAGAACTCAAAAGCCAGCCGGTCAAACCGCACCCGCTGTTCCGCGACTTTGTCGCCGCAGCGATTGAAAATGAAACCGTGTAGAGAGTGTAACCGCGAAGTGTCCGAGCAGGCAGTGGCCTGCCCGGAATGCGGCGCACCCATGCCCGCCCGCGAGCAGTGGGACGGATGGGGATTTGAGTACAAATCCGAAACCACAATCGGATCTTGGCCGTTGGTTCACATCTCCTTTAAATACCGCCCTGCATCATCCGGCCTGCCGCGCCGCCCGGTTCCAGCCAAGGGAATCATCGCCATCGGTCAATTTGCCGTCGGCTTTGTAACCATTTCCCAATTTGGAATCGGCGTGGTGAGCATTAGCCAGTTCACCATCGCAGGCTATGCGCTGGCGCAGTTTGCCATTGCCTTTCAGTTGATCGCGCAAATCGGCATCTACTGGCTGGATGGAATTGGCCAAGTGGTCTGGAGTCTCCCCGAGCTGCTGGGCCTGTAAAGGCTGGTGCCGAGGGAGGGAATCGAACCCTCACGCTGTTGCCAGCGCGGGATTTTGAGTCCCGTGCGTCTACCAATTCCGCCACCCCGGCAAGGTGAGAAGCACAGAAGATAAAAAAAGCCCCCGCCTTTTGCAAGCAGGGGCTTCAAAATTCGCTTCTGCGGATTTTACTGATCGTGCATTTCGTCGTAGAAGGCAACGAAGTCGTTTTTCTTTTCGCTTTCACGCAGTTTGATGGCTGATCGGGGGTGCTCGTTCATCTGACCGGTGATCATGTAGGGCACGCTGTAGCCCCAGTCAATTTCCTTGCGTAGCGGAACCATCAGCTTTTCAACCGCTTCGATGATCGGGCGCTGATGGAATTTCGGGTTGCGCAGGAAACCGAGCAACAGCTCGGTCGGGCAGTTGCCCGCGCCGCGGCCAAGGCCGTCGATGGTGGAGTCGATCATCGTCGCCCCGTTGATCGCGCAGCAGATGGTGTTCACATACGCCATCTGCTGGTTATTGTGGGCGTGAATGCCGATCTGCTGACCGTGCTCCATCGCGCCGAGGTAGCGGCGCATGAGGTCTTCGATCTGCTCATAGTAGAGTGAACCGAAGCTGTCGACCAGGTAGAGCATATCGGCTTCCTGACATTTTCCGATCATCTCCAACCCTTTGTTCAGTTCGAATTCCGGCACGGTGGAAATCGCCATCAGGTTGACGGAGGTTTCGTAGCCCTTGGCTTTGGCCATGCGCACCATCTCCAACGCGGCGGGAATCTGATGAATGTAGCAGGCGACACGGATCAAATCGATTACGCTCTGGTCAGCCTGCTTAATGTCGTCCTCGTCGGTGCGGCCGATGTCGCACAGCACACTGACTTTGAGCCCGGGATCTTCGTCGCCGAAAAAGCGGTTCAGATCGTCTTCGGTGCAGGATTTCCACGGACCGTATTCATCGGGGCTGAACAGCTTTTTGTCGGCCTTGTAGCCGATTTCCATATAATCCACACCCGAGGCCACCAGCGACTGATGGACTTTTTTCACAAATTCATTACTGAACTGATGATTATTCATCAGCCCGCCGTCGCGGATTGTACAGTCGAGCACTTTGATTTGCGGCCAGTAATCAATCGATTCGGCGCTGATATCTTTTTGTTTCGTCATTTTTCTCTCCTTTAAAACTGCGCCGCTCTTCACGGCCTCCACTTTCTCCGCCATGCGCTTTAGGGCCTCGTCCTGATCTCCGGTCTGAAGTGATTCAGAGAACTGGACCCCGTCAATCTTCTGGCGCCAGTAGTATACTCCGCCCCGGATTTTTAAGTTTTTGATTCCTGTTCCTTCAAATGTACCCATAAGCGCATCACCTAACTGATGCGACATGATGCGCTTTGAGGATAAAATGTCAACCGTCGGTTCAGATTTTTCGGCTTTTCATCAAACCAAAGGAGAGATCTGTCAGAACAGGAACGTTTTTTTGACAGGATAACAGGATGGACGGGATCGACTCCCCTTCAAAAAAGGAATCATGTCGATCCTGTTATCCTGTCTAAAAACAGGCACGTTGATCAGACCGATCTGCTGTAGGAAACGATCGAATATTCATCGGTCTCTTCTATCGTTTCCACCGGTTCAAAACCTTCCAGCCATTGGCCATTGAAGAAGGTATCCCCCTCGACCTCTTTTTTCAACGTGGTCACCAGCAGCTGGTCGCACTGCGGAATCAACAGGTCATAAATCGCCGCACCGCCGCAGACAATCGCATCAGCCGGAATATCAGCTGGGCCGGAAACGGCGGTAGCCCCTTCAAAATGTGCGTCCGGATTACGGGTCAGCACAAAAAGTTCGCGCCCTTTCAGCGGCGGAAGACCTTCAAAGGTCGTGCGGCCGACGACGATTTTCCGACCCATCGTGGTGCGCTTAAAAAACTGCAGATCGCCTTTACAGCGCCACGGGAGGCCACCATCTTTGCCGATGACTCCGTTTTTAGACCGGGCAACAATCGCAATCATTAAACCGCTACCTCGCCTTTGATGGTGGGATGGCATTCATAGCCCTTGAGTGTGGCATGTTGCCACTCCCAATCGAAGATCGAGTCGTAGCCTTCCAGGATCAGCGTCGGCGGAGCATAGGGCTCACGCTTCAGCTGCTCATCCAGCTGAGCCTGATGATTTACATAAATGTGGGCATCGCCGAGGAAGCCAATCAGCTTGCCGGCTTGCATGCCACACTCTTTGGCGATCAGCTCCAACAGCAGGGCGTACGAAGCAATATTGAAGGGAATACCGAGGAAAATATCGCACGACCGCTGGTTCCAGAGCAGGTCCAGCACACCCTCGTTGCAGAGCAACTGATAGGAATAGTGGCACGGGACCAGCGCCATCTGGTCGAGTTGCTGCGGATTCCAGGAATTCACCAGAATGCGACGGCTGTTCGGATGGGTCTTCAGAGTCTCAATCGCATGGGCCAACTGATCGATGCCGCCGCTGAAATTTTCGGCTCCGAATTGATACTGGCCGTTAAAATTACGCCACTGGAAGCCGTAGATCGGCCCGAGGTCTTTTTCCTCAGCCATAGCGTTCAGCGTTTCCTCGTCGTGGCCGTAAGGCACCTTGGCTGGCGTGCACCACTCGTTCCAAATTTTGCAACCTCGCTCCTGAAACCACGATTTGTCGGTTACGCCTTTGATGAATCCCTCTAATTCAACCCGGAGGGTCTTCCACGCCATCTTTTTGGTCGTGAGCAGCGGGAAGCCATTGGCCATGTCGTAATCAATCATACAGCCGCTAACGGAAAGGGACTCCGTGGCCGTCCGGTTCGTTTTCCTAGTCCCCTCGCGAAGGACCTTTTCAACAACCTGTTTGTATACCTGATCAATATTCATGCTTCAGATGCTTCATCGTTTTCGTTTTCAAAAGAGAAAAAGACGCTAGCACGCCCGGCCGATGATTGAAAATTCCAAACATTAGAAAACAGGCTGAGCCTGTACTCAATTATCTTTCCAAACCCTGCCCCCCGCCTCGACGAGTTCGAAAGCAAAATGCAGGACAGCCTCTCCAAAAAACCGGCTGAATAGCAGGGAACAGGAGCCAGGGGCCAGGGATCAAATTTCCCAACCATTGGAAAATTCTCTCATACGTTTAAACGTATGGGACAGTGTTGAAATTTTCTAATAAAATCAGCTTTTATGACGATCCTCTACCGCTGTAAGAGATGTTCGCGGTAATAGGCGAGCTCGGCGGCGGAGGCGACGATGTCGTAGTAGGCATCGTGCTGACGCAGGCGGCGCAGGTCGGCTTCCGGAAAATATTTTTTGACGTTTTTTTCGTCGTTTTTATCAAATTCCACGCCGTCGGTTAGGTCGAGCCACTGCACTTTGAGAGTGGAGACGTCGAGCAGACGATAATGAAGGCGATTAATGAATTTCGGGAAGAATTTGCGCGCCAGAATCCAGTCGTTGTGAACACTGTTCCCGGCCATCAGCGGACGTTTCTTGATGGTCTTGGTGGGCGTGTCGCACCAGCGGTCGATGAAGGCGGTGAGCTTTTCGTCGATCTCTTCAATCGGCACGGCGGAACGGGAGCGGCATTTTTTAACGAGATCGGGCAGGTTTTTCTGCACCCAGGGGCTGAGCGGCACGCCGTCGGCCACCCGGACGTAGATATTGATGTCCTCCTCCGGCGGCGTGAGCCGCTTAAGGTCTTTATCCGTCAGCATGACGGAGACCTGCAGCAGTTGCGCTTCATCCAGGTCCAGTGAGGTAAACTCGGTGTCGAACCAGACATACGCTGTGGAGGGGATTTTTTTCATAAAGTTATCCGTTGAGGATTTCAAAGGTGTCTGCGGCAATCACTTTTTCTTCATCGGTGTGAATCACGAGAACCGTCACTTTGGATTCGGCTTTCGTAATGACAGGACCGTGGGTCTCGTTGGCTTCCTCGTCGAACAGCAGTCCGAGGTAGCAGAAGTTTTCGAGAACCATTTTGCGGATGGTGCGCTCGTTTTCACCTATTCCAGCGGTGAAGACAATGGCGTCCACTCCATTGAGTGCGGCAGTATAGGCCCCAATATATTTTTGAATTTCATACACAAATTTTTCGATGGCCTGAGTGCAGCCTTCGAGTCCTTTGTGATAGCCGGCCATGGTATCCCGCATGTCGCGGTTTCCGCACAGGCCGAGCAATCCGCCCTGCTTGTTCATTAGAGAGCCGACCTCATCAATGGTCATATCCTGTGTCTGCATAATGTGTAGCGGAATATAGGGGTCGAGATCGCCGCAACGGGTTCCCATAAGGATACCCGCCAGCGGAGTCATGCCCATTGAGGTATCGACCGATTTTCCGCCGTCAAACGCGGTGATGGATCCACCGTTACCGAGATGGCAGGTGATGAGTTTCAGCTCTTCAATCGGTTTGCCCAGCTGATCAGCCGCTTTTTGAGCCACGTAGCCGTGGGAGGTTCCGTGGAACCCATACCGGCGGATCTTGTGGGTGGTATATTGCGTTTTTGGTAAGCCATACAGATAGGCCTTAGGCGGCATGGTCTGGTGGGTTGCGGTATCGAACACCGCGACCTGCTTCATGTCAGGAACCAGTTCATAGACAGCCTGAATCCCCATCAGATTGGGTGGGTTGTGCAGCGGGGCCAGTACGGAGTTGTCGCGGATCGCTTTGACTACATCACCATCGATCAAAACGGATTTGGAGAAGTCCTCCCCGCCATGCACAACGCGGTGACCCACACCGGCCAGATCACTGAGGCGCGCGAGGGATCCCTTTTCCGGATCGGTCAGCATCTGGAAAATCGCGTTGATGGCTTTTTTATGGTCGGGCAGGTCAAGATAGACATGCTCGCGCTCTTTGCCGTCGCGCTTGCAGTCTACGCTGGCTCCGGAAATGCCGATGCGGTCTGCTCCCCCCTGCGCCAGCACACCGAAGTCGCCGTCGGTGGCGGTGGATTCATAGAGTTTATATTTGATCGAGGAGGATCCCGAATTAATCACGAGAATTTTCATTTTTAGTTTTCCTTAGTGTCTTAAAGCGGTGATGGACATTACCTGATCACCGCATTCCAAATAAATTTATCAGCCCAACGACTGAACCGCTGTCACAGCGATAACCCCTACAATATCTTCAGTGGAACATCCGCGAGAAAGGTCGTTAACGGGCTTGTTGAGCCCTTGCAGAATCGGACCGTAGGCCTCGGCACCGCCAAGACGCTGGACGAGCTTGTAGCCGATATTGCCGGCGTTAAGATCCGGGAAGATCAAAACGCGAGCTTTTCCTGCGACGTCGCTATCCGGAGCTTTGGAGGCCGCCACAGACGGCACAATAGCCGCATCGAGCTGAAATTCCCCGTCGAGCTCAATTCCCTGATCGGAAAATTCATCAGCGATGATTTGCTTCGCTTTTGCGGTCGCCTCCACCACTTTATCCACCAGCGGGTTGCAGGCCGATCCCTTCGTCGAATACGAAAGCATCGCCACTCTGGCCGGCAAACCGAACTGGTTGGCGGTTTGTGCGCTCTGCACGGCAATTTGCGCCAGTTGATCCGCATCGGGATTCTCAACTAATCCGCTGTCGGAAAAGATATAGGCGGTTCCGTTGCAAACCATGAAAAACAGTGAGGAAACCATCCCGCCTTTGCGGGCACCCTTAATGATTTGAAGCGCGGGGCGCACGGTATCGGCCGTGGAATGGGCCGCACCGGAGACGAGTCCGTCGGCATCGCCGCACTGCACCATCATCATGCCGAAATAGTTCACTTCGCTCTGCAGAATCTCTTTGGCTTTCTCAAGGGTCATGCCCTTGGCTTTGCGGAGCTCATAAAATGCCTGGGCGTAGTCATCGAGCTTCTCGGATGTTGCCGGATTCACCACGGTGACGCCGGGGTTGGCACGCGCGGCAACGGTGTCGTCCCCCAGAACAATCACGTTGGCGATGCCTTCGGCCACAATCGCGTTGGCGGCATCCGTTATCCGCTCATCCGCACCTTCCGGCAGCACGATGGTGCGCGGGTCGGCTTTGGCCTTTTCAATAATCTCTGTAATAAATGCACTGCGACTCATCTTGTTTAACCTATTCTTTCTCCCGTTCCCACAGAAACAAAAAAAGACCTCTAAGCATTCTGCTAAGAGGTCTTTTTCATCATCGGCAATCTCCGATTTACTTTTCGGCGGCGGCCGGTTCAGCGGCTTCCACCCATTCAAGAATTGCCATCTCGGAAGCATCGCTCATGCGCGGTCCGAGTTTAGTGATTCGCGTGTAACCGCCTGAGCGGCTGGCGAATCCCGGTGCGATTTCTTCAAACAGCACTTTAACGGACGCTTCCTGTTTCAATTTGGAAAGCGCATTGCGGCGTGCTGCCAGCGTTCCCTTTTTACCCAGCGTGACCATTTTGTCGGCCATCGGAGCCACCACTTTCGCTTTGGAAAGCGTGGTTTTAATGCGGCGCTCGTTGATCAGGCTGCAGACCATATTGGCCAGCATGGAGTCACGGTGCGCGCCGCGGCGTCCGAGTTTAATTTTTTTAACGCGATGTCTCATGAGATGTCCTTCTACTTTTCAGATTATTCAAAATCTTTGGCCGGCGGATTCAGCAGGTCGGCATCAAAGGTCATGCCGAGCGACAGACCCATATCGATAATCTTCTGCTTGATTTCGTTCAGCGATTTTTTACCAAAGTTACGGTATTTGAGCATTTCAGCCTCGGTTTTCTGCGCCAGCTCACCGACGGTGGTGATGTTAGCGTTGTTGAGGCAGTTGGCAGCGCGAACGCTGAGCTCAATTTCGTTGACGCTGATGTTGAGCTTCTTACGCAGCTCTTCTTTTTCGATATCGATCTGTTTTTCGCTCGCTTCGAACTCGATCA
>JACNKZ010000042.1 GCA_014381785.1 Kiritimatiellota bacterium | reverse complement strand
AAGCGCAATCTGATGATTTTTGTAACCGCCACGCAGGTGGATGTGAATGGCCGCAGATCTGCTGATCTCGTCCTGAAAAAATAACCCGCTTTAGTTAAGGAGAACCTCATGCGAAACAGACTGAACCTTTTAACCGCCTGCGTCCTGATGACGGCTTGCGCTGTGCTTGCCCAACAAGGCTTCGAAAGCGTCGACAACATCATGACTGAACTGATGAATTATACTGGAGAGACGGCCCCGGCGGTTGTTGATGAAACGACCGCAGACTCCGTGACCCCGGATGAGACCCCGGTCGCGGTTGTTGAAGAACCGGAGGCCTCTGAGGCACTCGTCGAGGAGAACAGTGAACTGTTTGCTGGCGACTTCACCGAGAAATCGCAGGGCCTTGCCGATCTCGTCAAAATTGCTCCGGAAAACAAGCTCGCCCGGATGTATCCGCGGACGCTGCTGGAACGCGATCAGCGCACGGCCGAAATTGCCGGCCTGGACGCGGTGGATGCCGCCTGGTCGACGGAACTGGTGCTCCGGTCGTATGATCTGGTCTCCGGTGCCGGCGAGCGGATGAAGCTGGGTGATGAGACCCGCGCCGTGGACGTCGCCACACTGTTCCCGCAGGTGGAGTTCCCGAAAGGGTCCTCGGCGATCTACCAGCCGAAAACAAAAACCATTTTTGTGAACAATACACCGGAAAACCTTGCGGTGCTGGAAACAATGATGGAGACCATGGGGGTCCTCAAGGGATTCGGCGATGCCGATCAGGTTGAAATCGAAGCCAAGTTTATTGAGGTTGCCGAGGGAACCCTCGAGGAACTCGGCTTCCAATGGAATTTTGAGGATCCGACTAGTATAAGCGTCGGTGGAACCGATCTGGCTGTGGACGACGGCTCCGGCGGGCTTTTTAGTGATGCATTGCGCGGAACCACTGCTACAGGTGTTGTTGGTGAAGATCCGGGGAATTCTTTTGTCATCGGTGACGAGACACCTATATATGGTCTTGTGCCGGGCACCTTTCCCTTTAGTCGCACGATGGATCTGGGGGATGGAACAACCGCCGCCAGCGGGGACTGGAGTTCGTTCAATATTGTGGACACTTTTGATACAGAAACGGCTTCCCTGAGCCTGAACTATGCCGGCGACAACGCATTTGAGATGCTGATCAGTGCGCTCGACCAGAGCACCGGTGTCGATGTGATGTCCGCCCCGCGTGTTTTAACCCGCAGCGGTGAGGAGGCCACGATTCGGGTGGGAGAGCTCCATTCTTATCCGCAGGTGTATGAGTCGGACGCGAACTATGTGCAGGTTAATGTGACCTATGAGGATTTTGCGGATCAACTGCTGGGGGTTGAGCTGACGGTGTCCCCGGTTGTGACGGATGAACGCAATATTATGCTCGAACTGAACCCGCGCATCACCGAGCTTGCCGGATGGAAGAGCTATCAGTTGGCACCGGCAAACTACTTCACAGCCTTCTACCAGCAGACCACCAAAGCTATTGCCACCGCTTACCCGCTTGTCGCCAAGCTGCCGATCCTGAAGAAGCGGGAAATTAAAACTCAGGTGACGATAGCTGACGGGAGCACTATCGGCATGGGCGGGTTGATTAATGAAAAGATCGAAAGTTTCGAAGACAAGGTTCCGGTGCTGGGCAGTCTTCCGCTCGTTGGCCGTCTGTTCCGCAGCGAAGGCGAGCGTGTTGTAAAGCGCAATCTGCTGATGTTTGTGACTGCGAAAATCGTTGAACCGAATGGACGGATTAATACATCGCGCTCATTTGAATAACAGGTCTTATCTCTCTTTTTCCTGCCCGGACGAACAGACTGTTCGGGCAGGGAGTTTGATTTCTTAGCCGACAGGTGGTATTCTGACTGTCGATAAACAAGGTGGTGTTACTATGAAAAATATAAAAATGTACCTGCTGTTAACCGTGTTTTTTGCATTTTGCCTGCCGGCCCTTGCTGAGCTGAACAAAGATGACGCGAAACACTTCGATAAATATTTGAAGATTTATAAAGTAAAAGATTTCAATTGGAGAAATGACAATCGTGATAAATTTGAGGTCGTCCAGGTTTCTACCCTTCAAAGCCCCGAGGATCCGAAGCTGTATGACATGAGCCGGTTCCGTATGCGTTTGGTTGTCGAAGTGACAGATGATCAGAAGAAAACCTACTTGGTTAAATATACCGCAAAAGCGCGGGACAATTATGAAAGCCAGTACACGGGAGAGGATTACTGGGAACTTTACATTGCTTATGGTGACTTTAATCGAATCAAAATCTCCGGTTACTCTGTTGAGTACGGGATCATGGATGGAGACACCTTTATTCCACTCGCGCAGGAAGAGGATGATGCTGAAGAAATTCTCGCGCGCGAGGAATCAGGAGATTCCGAGGCGTTCCCGGGTGAGGTTTTTCTTTCACATTATTATACGTACGAAGATTCGTATGATCAGAAGACAGAGTCCCTTAGAGTGAAACTCAAGTCTGTGAAGGAGTAAGCGTGCGCCGGAACATACGCAGTATAGTCGTTAGCGGCGTGCTTTGCATGCTGTGTGCGGGGGCGGGCGCGCAGTCTGTTTCTGATGAGGAGCTGGCTGATATCAGTGCCAGCGGACTTCTCTATCAAGCCTCGGATTACCTGTCTCAGGAGAACTATCTTGGTGCAATACCGTATCTCAAACACTATTTGGATCGAATGGGGGACAATGAGGAGGATCGGGTCGTTGCGCTGAGGCAGTCTGTCCGGCTAAAGCTGGGAAAAGTTTACGCTTACATAAATGACCAGTTCGCTGCGGCGGAGTATCTGACGCAATACACGCAAACCCTTCCTCGCTATAAACCGCGGGAGGCATGGAAGCTTCTGGCTCTGGCATGTTATGAGTCAGAACAGTTTGAGGCCTGTGTTCACGCTGCGACAAATGCGCTGAGCAACCCGCTGCCGAAGGAGCTCCCAACGCAGGAAGGGAAGGTCGACTACAACGAGCTTTCAAAAGATGACATGGGGGGGTTTTCAGCACGGCAGATGGAGCGTATGCAGAAGGAGGTGGATGAAGCGGGCGAAGACACAATCTCCGCAACCATTTCTGAGGATACGCCGGATCCTGAGCCGGATTATACAGTGGAAGAGCTGGTATTCCTCAATATGACACTTGCTGAGGCGTACACAAAGCTTGAGAACTGGGAAGCCAGTATTGAGCCGTATAAGTTTGTTATTGAAAACGCTATAGCGTCTGATCGAAAAGGGTATGCCATCATGCAACTGGTCAACTCACTGGTTGCTCTGGAGCGGTTTGACGATGCGAATGATTTCATCGTAAAGCTTTACTATACAGACGCACGTTATGATATTCGCGTAAACATGGCGCTTATGAACGCTGCATCAACAATGTTCAGTCAGGAGAAATATGACAGCTCATTGATGCTTTACCGGATGATTCTTCCCCGAAGCGACCTGGTGACGTATCAAATGGAAAAAATGAACGAGATGCGTCGAGTGGCAGGTCTGCCACGCGTTGATATAGAAATGTCCACCAACGATATGGGGCGGGTGCAAACCATGTTCGGTGATAGATATGGGGATAATATGGCGCAGGCGGACAGTGCTTTTGCGACTGTTGGGCTTCCGGATAAACCGCCGGAACTCAATGCGCTTGAGGACTCGATCAGAACGCTCTTGAGTCTCGCTCCATATGAGGAGGATGTGATCTATCGAACCGGTTTGCTTTATGCGCGCTCGGGGCGTCCGTGGGAGGCCGTTGCTGCGCTGGATTATATAGCGAGCCGTGAACCGGACAGTGGGAAAGGACAGGATGCTTTAGTCGAATCTCTGATGGTTCTGGTTGATCCGCTAAAAAAATATGAGCTTGTTGATGAGCGCGCAATGCAGTTTTTAAACGCGCACTCCGCGGGTCTTGCACCCAGGCGGGTCGTATATGCCCTGACCAGTTCCTATCAGAAACAGGAGCGTTGGAAGGATATTAAGAATCTTCTGCCTCTGATTGAAGGGTTTGTTCCGACAGATGACGAAGTGGTTCTTCAATATGAGTGCGAGCTTTATTACATGCAGGCGGTTGCCGATATAGTTCTCTTGGACTATGAAAAGGCAAAAACCGGCTTCGAGTATGTGTTAAATGAGTATCCTGACTCACATCAAGAGGAAAATGCAACCTATTGGCATGCGACATGCCAGTTGTTCCTGAAGAACTATCAGGATGCGCTTGATGAGTACAGCGCCTACGCCGCTGCATGGACGAACGGAAGCTGGCTTGCATCCGCCGCGTTCCACAGCGGACTCTGCCTGTTCAGCCTGGAAAAATATGACGAAGCGAAGGTGCGTTTTACCGAGGTGATCAATACCTGGCCTGATGACACTGTTTATTCAGATGCGTGCAGTATGCGTGGTGACCTGTGGGCCGCCGAAGATCAACCGGAAGATGGCTCTTACGAACCTCTTGATCTGGCGAAGAAGGACTATGAGGAGGCGATTGCCTCCGCGCGTCAACCCCGGCAGGCCGCCTATGCGGTTTTTCAGATGGCAACGATGTTTGAGCTTGAAGAGCGCTATGAGGAAACCCTCAATGTGGTGAACGCCTATCTCGAGAGGTATGGCGAGGAAGCCGATGTGGCCAAGGCGACCTTCTGGATCGGCAAAACCAAGTTGGCTCAAGGACTGACCGACGAGGCGGTGGATGCCTATCTCGAAACGATTGTTGAGTTCGGTGGCGATGTGTTGCAGGACGGAGTGGATATGATTATCTCTGAACTGCTGACTCTGTACGCCAAGTTGAGCGATGAAGAACAGGGTAAAGTTGAAGCCGCGTTGCAGGCAGCCTTGCGGGAAACAGAGGATGTGACGCTTGGGTTGCGGTTGCGGGTGTTGCTTGCCGAAATGAACGGTACAGCAAACGAGTTGGGCCGCCAGCTGAATGTAGAACTTGATGATTTAACACAGGCTCCACCGCCGGTCTTGGCGATCCTGTGTGATTCAGCCTTTGAAGTGCAAGACTACTCGCGTGCGGCGGATATTCTTAATTTGTTTCAGATCCGTTACGAAGGATCTGAGTTTATGGAGGCGGCGCTAAAGCTGCGCGGAACTGAACTGTTTGAAACACAGCAGTATGATGCCGCAATGACGATTGTACAGGATGCACAGGATCTCTACGGGCAGATCGGGGTGCCGTGGGCTCAGATTCTTAAAGGACGCATCTTTTTAGCGCAGGCTGATTTAGAGAGTGCGCGCGAGCTCTTCCGCACAACGCTGGCTGTAAGTCAATGGCGCGGGGTGACGTTTGCTGAGGCGACTTATTATCTTGGGCGTGTGGAAGAGGAAGCTGGAAACTTCCGTGATGCCTTTGCCTGGTACCAGCGCGCTTATTTCCAGTACAAAGGATTTGCTGGCGGGTACTGGGCGGCTGAGGGCTATCTGGCCAGCGCGCGCTGCCTGAAAGAGCTGGGGTTGGAAATCGACAGGCTCAACACATATCGTGCGATGCTTTTTGATAAATATGTCAACAAGCTGCCGCAGGCGGATGTCGCCAGAACGGTTCTCGGTGCCGAGGTTGTGCGGGAAATCAGCACGATGATTGTCGAGGGTGTTCAAACAAATATAACGGTTAAGCTCACTGCGGAGGCGGCTGAATGAAGCGGGTCTGTTTATTAATTCTATTTTCAGTTGCGGGACTTTCGGTTGTTGCCGGGGAAGAAGCGGAGGGGACTTCGGCAGAGGTGACTCCGGTTGAAGAGACTCCGGCAGAGGTGACTCCGGTTGAAGAGACTCCGGCAGAGGTGACTCCGGCTGAAATTCAGGCCATGGAGAAGAAAATCCTGACGGTGAATGATCCGGCGGCACGGCTTTTTTACCAGGCGAATATCTACCGAGCTAAAGGGGAGATGGAAAAGGCCCTTCAGAGCTTGGCAAAACTGACTGCGCTCCATTCCCATAACGAAAGATGGGTTACAAGGAGCGAGCTGTTAAGCGCGATGCTGTATCTGGAGGTTGGACTGCCGGATGCGGCGGAAGTGACGAGCCGGCAGGTGGAGTTTTTGAACAAGGGGACCGATGCGGCGGAACAGGCTCGCCGGTTTCTCGAAACAATTGGGCAGGTGGAAAAACAATCTGAAGAAGTGAAGTGAAGGAGTCATTATGAAGAAAACGATAGTTTGGATGGGTATAGTTATGGTGTTGGCTGGCGGTGCCTTTGCAGAGGAAGCTGCATCGGCGTTAACCTCAGCAGATGCCACCTTGTGGGACCTGATTAAAACCGGTGGTATCACCATGTTCCCGTTGGGGCTCCTCTCCTGTATGATGGTGACCTTTATTATACAAAACTTTTTATCTCTCCGTGAGAAAACATTGCTACACACCGAAATGCTCCCCGATCTACTTGAAATGATGCTCAATAAAAAGGTTCGTGAAGCGCTGATTTATTGCCGCAAGCATCCCTCCATGTTCACTAATATTTTTGGCGCCGGGCTCGAGCGCTGCATGAAGGGCGAAGTGGACTTCGGCAAAGTACAAGAGTCTGTGGAAGAGGCCTCGGTTGAGCAAATGACCCAGCTGATGAAACCGATCGACTATCTTTCCATTATCGGCGCGACCTCTCCCATGCTCGGACTGCTCGGTACGGTGATGGGGATGATCAAAGCCTTCCAGACCATGGGGTCTCAGGGAATGGGTAAGCCGGAAGAACTGGCTGGTAATATCGGGGAAGCGCTGATCACCACCGCCACCGGTCTGATCATCGCCATTCCGGCGATGGCCTTCTTCTTCTATTTTAAGAAACGGTTCGACAAAACCCTCGCCACCCTCGGCCGCAACTTGAGCTACCTGTTTGATGCCCTTGAAACCGGTGAGAAACCGCTCACCTTTATGGATGTGGAAGCCCTCGAACAGTTAAGCGACTAATCCTTTTAAGACCTGCCGGATAGAGGACAACTATGAAACTCCACCGAAAAGATGAAGACGAAGTCGCAATCGACATGTCGCCGATGATCGACATGGTCTTCCTGCTGCTGATCTTCTTTATCGTGGCCTCTGCCGTCATAAAAGTTGAGCCGGTTAAAATTGAAATTCCGTCGGCCGTGTACGCCAAGGTGCCGGAGGATGAGACCGGGCGCGCGATGATCACCTTAACAGCAGCGGGTGATATGTATGTCGGCCCGACCCAAAAGCTGGTGACGCTTGATGAGCTTAAGGAGTGGATCACGCTTGAGCTGGAAGCGGATAAGGACATCCGGATACTGATCCGTGCGGATGGAATGGTTAGATACCGCGATACGGAAGAGATCATGGAGGCCTGTGCGGAAGTCGGAGCTTCGGACATGATCTTTGCGGCTTTTGAGAGTGGCGAGTAGACTCTGGAGAAATGGTGTGAATTTAAGCAAAAAAAATAGTGGCGATGCGAAGCTGGAGTTGCAGATTGCACCTCTGATTGATGTGGTGTTTCTGTTGCTCATCTATTTCATGGTCACCGCGTCACTGATCAAAAAAGAGGGCGACATCTCTTTCGTTCTGCCGGCATCCGTTCCGCCGACGAAGATAATCAATATACCGGTCGAAGCACTGATTTTTATCATGGACGATGGAACCGTGGAGATGGACGGTCTTCGCTTTGCTCCAAACGATCTGGTGCTGGGCGAGCTGGAAATCCAGGTGACTGGTCTGAGAGAAATTGCAAAATCTCAGCAGTCGCCTTTTTCGGTGACGTTGACGCCTCACGAGGATGCGCTCCACGCGCGGATTATCGATGTGATGGACGCCTGCGCGGCGGCCGGAACCACAAATCTTAGTTTTGGAAAGTCAATATTGTGAGTGCTGTGAAAAAGAAATCGGAAAAGAAACAAGGGCTGATTAAAGGGCAGTCGACGTCCGTGCTGGTTAGCATCGGAGTTCATGCGGCCCTATTGATCGCCGCCAGTACCTATGTGGCGGTTCAGATCGTTGAGAGTAAAAAGGCTGTGTTTGTTCCGCCCGTCCCTAAAGAGCGGCCGAAAATGAATTTGAAAAAGCCGCGGGTGAAGATGAAGAAAACATCTAAGCCCCGTTCTACATCACGCATTGTCAGTAAAAACGCCGCAAGCATGCCCGATCTTCAGTTGCCGGACATTTCCAGTGCGGGCTCAGGTCTTGGCGGGGGTGTGGGCGGATATGAGCTGGTTCCCAATGTCGAGGATATGAGCCTCTTCGGGGGGAGCAAGTCCGTAGCGTCTGGAAATGATTTTGTGGGGACATTCTACTCGCTTCAGTATGATCGAAACGGCAAGAACCTTCAAACGTCCGATCAAGAATACGAACAGGCCATTCGTGAGTTTGTTGATAAGGACTGGAATCCATACGTTTTTTTTCCGTATTACCGTGGACCACAGAAGCTTTATACCACACAGATTTTTATCCCGACTATTTCGTCAGAGTTCGGACCCTCTTTTTTCGGAATTCCGGCGGGACCTGACTTTGATCCGATCATGTGGTGTGTCCACTATAAAGGGAAAATTATGCGCAAGGATGGCGGACGTTTCCGGTTTTGGGGATTCGGGGATGATGTCTTGCTTGTTCGGGTGAACGGAGAGGTGGTCTTGAATGCATCGTATGTATTTGCACGACCAAGGTATTGTCCCTGGGACGGGAACAAGGAAGACTACCAGTATTGGCTGGGGCATGCGGAAGCAGCGGTTGGAAACTGGTTTGAACTGGAGCCGGGCGTTCCGGTTGAAATGGAAGTGCTGATTGGGGAACAGCCAGGAGGCCAGATTTGCGGCTATTTGCTCGTTGAAGAAGAGGGAGAGACTTATTTTAAAAACCAACAGGGTATGCCCATTCTTCCTGTTTTTAAAACTGCAGAGATACCTGAGCCGGTAAAAGACAAGATCAAGTATACATTAATTGAGGGTGAGGGCGATTTGGATTCTGATTTAATGTTTAATGTCTATTAATTTTTTTGAGTTTTTTCATAATGAGAGTTGATATCATGCAAATGTGGAACTGTTTTAGACGCCGAAAGAAGACCGCATCTATCTTCTTAGTTTTGACTGTCGTTTTCTTTAGTGGATCCGTTTTTTCCGAGATGCGAATTTGGGAGGAGATTTCCGGCGTGCAGGTGAAAGCAGAGTTTGAACGGGAACTTTTTGATTCTGTCCAGCTAAGACGGCCGGACGGGTCGCTGTACTCGGTCCCCTTGGAAAATCTTTCAGCTCAGGATATTAAATATATTCGAACCATGATTCCTCCCAAAATCGAATTGTCCGTGAGGACAAAAAAACGATCGAAAGAGCGGAGCAAGAATATTACGCGGGCCGACTATGAGCAGTTTCAGGACGATATAAATGTTGCTACGGCCAGCGTGGAGGTCGAGAAGAAAAGTCGTACCGATTATGACGGGAATCTGAGGTTAGAGATCTATTTGGTTGGGCGTGAGGTTTTTACACCCGATATTTACCGTCTCTCTGGGAAAAGAGCTTCACAGGTGAAATTCACTGAAGAAAATAAAGGAATCTATACCTTTGAAGCCTCTGCGGATTTCCGGGTTTATATGGAGTATAATTATGATCTGCGCGGTGCGAATTACGAAGGCCACCTGGTGGTAGTTGTGGATCCCAAAGGGAATAAATTGGCTAGCGACACAAATATATCCTGGCTGAAGGATGAAGCAAATGTAGAGGCCCTGCGCCAATTCCGCGTTGATCAGTTTTTTGATGAAAGCTGCACAAAACGCTCTGCTCCGCGTCCGCGGTATTATAACTCGCGTAGAGAGTTTTGATTCTTAAAGGACCCTGAAAAAATTGTTTATTTCATGTGGCTGACCCTTGAAAACAGCGCATCACTTGATCCTATTGATATGACGGGTTCCGACCGCCGCATTCCGAGATAAAGAACGCCTGTGTCGACTCTGGGTTCCCTTCACAGGAGATGCTGCGTAAAATAAGCTCAACGCTTTAGAAACCAAGAAGTTGAGTGGTGGGCAATACTAGATTCGAACTAGCGACCTCTTGCATGTCAAGCAAGCGCTCTAACCAACTGAGCTAATCGCCCCAAACGAGCAGAGAAGGTATCCAAGTCCGGCCCATGTGTCAATCCACACAATTCGTATATTTTACAAATCGGGTTTCCAAACATTGGTGTTTCCCCGAAAGCGAAGCGATAGATAATTTCCCGTAGGGAAATAACGAGAGGAACGAGTGGTTCAAAGAAGCGCAGCGGCAAACCCCGCTATTCCTTGAACCACCCAGTGGTGCGGTTGGCGAAGGCGACGAGCGCAAGCATGACGGGCACTTCGACCAATACGCCGACGATGGTGGCCAGTGCGACGGGCGAGGTGGTGCCGAACAGGGCGATGGCAACGGCAACCGCCAGCTCGAAGAAGTTGGAGGCACCGATCATTCCGGCGGGCGCGGCAACGTTATGCGGAAGCTTGAGTGCTCTGGCGGCCAGATAGGCGATGAAGAAGATCAGGACGGTCTGGATGATCAGCGGCACGGCGATCAGGGCGATGTGCAGCGGGTTTTCGAGGATGACCTTACCCTGAAAGGAGAAGATGATGACCAGCGTCAGCAGTAGCCCGGAAATGGTGGTTTTACTGAATTTGGGCAGGAAGACGTTTTCGAAGTACTCTTTGCCTTTGGTTTTGAGCATGTGGCCGCGGGTCAGTGCGCCGCCAGTGAGCGGGATCACTACAAACAGTACGACGGAGAGGAAGAGGGTGTCCCACGGCACGTGGACGTTGCTGATCCCCAGCAGGAATTTAACGATCGGCACGAAGGCAAAAAGGATGATGAGGTCGTTGGTGGCGACCTGCACCACCGTATAGGCCGGGTTGCCTCTGGTAAGGTGGCTCCAGACAAAGACCATGGCGGTGCAGGGGGCGGCGCCGAGCAGGACGGCCCCGGCCAGATAGTCTTTGGCCAGCTCCGGCGGAATCAGGTTTTTGAAAATAACGTAGAAAAAGAGCCACGCGATACCGAACATCGTGAACGGTTTGATCAGCCAGTTGCTGATCCAGGTGATGAATAGCCCCTGCGGGTTGTCCCGAACATGCTTCACGCTCTTGAAATCAACCTTCATCATCATCGGGTAGATCATCAGCCAGATGAGCACCGCAACGGGGATGGAGACGTTGGCGTATTCCAGTTTTCCGAGAAATTCCGGAATGGCCGGCAGAAAGCGGCCGATCAGAATACCGCCGATCATGCAAAGGATGACCCAGACGGTCAGGTATTTTTCAAAAAAACCGATTCCGGTGTCTATGGGTTCGTTCTCTTTCATTTTTAGTTCCTGATTTGTTTGTTAACAACATCCATTGCCCTTATCGCAACAGCATTCGCCGGAGCCGTTCAGAAGCCCTTTAATGATGCCGCTGGCGCAGCCTGCGCCGCTGTCGACCGATAGGGCGCTGACGGGGCAGTTACGCGCACAGGCGCCGCATTCCATGCAGGCGTCGAGATCGATGATGTGCGCCTTACTGTCCGCGAGAGCGAAAACCGCATGCGGACAAACTGCGATGCAGAGGCCGCAGCCGGTGCACGTTTCAATATCCAGTTTCAGGGTGGCGACGTTTTTTAGATGTCTCATCATGACAACCCTCCCAGCACAATCAAAACGGTTCCACAGAGTACGGCGACCAGTTGAAGCGGAATGGCGATTTTCATCTCTTTTTTAACGCCGGACATCGAGGTGTAGGTTGAGGTGCCGGTGAAGTTGAGCGCCATAAAGGAGACGATGGCGGTAATCAGCATTCCCCAGCCCAGCTCAATCAGCGGAGCGGTTCCCATTAGGTTGGCGCTTCCGAGCATCACCCATAGCAAGAGGCCGGCCCATACGCCTTTCAGCGAGAAGGCATGCCCCGGGATGAATGGCAGAAGCATCGGCACAATGGCACCGCCGGTTAACCAGGCGGCAAACACAAGTCCGAAAGCGTGTGGCGCATGGGCCAGACTGTAGCCGTCCCTTGAGAAGCCGCTGAGCAGGGCGAGTACCGCGGCAAGGATGAGCGCCTGCTTAAACCAGATGATCAGTTCGACGGGAATCACAGCGATCCGGTCGCGAAGCGCGAAACGGACGCGGCGCATTTCGGGTATGGCGGTGAAGTTATTTTCTAGAAAGAAGGGAATATCCTCGGCGCGGACGGGGCCGTAGACGACGCTGAAGCCACACTGCCGCGCCACCTCGGGCGCGGACACGCCCGGTGCGCCGAGCTGCGGAACAATCAGTTTGCGATGCGTCACCACCTGGTCGAGTTTGGTCTGCTGTACGCGGTTAACAATTTCTTCGGTGCCAAAGGTGCCTTTGCCGGCCGCGCACCAGACGTTAATGCCTTGGGTATCGAGCACCATCACCCAGCCGTCGGTTCCGCCGAGCGCGTAGCGCAGATGGTCGAAAGAGAGTTTGTAGTTGGCGGAGACGAACACCGGGGATTCGGCTGTCGGCTTCCCGATCGCATAGAGGCCCGGCTGAACGGTGTAGGTGTGCCGCCCGATGGCAAAGCGGACTTTCAGTGCGCCCAGTACATCGTGAAACGTCAGGCGGGTTCCAAGGATTGGAACCTTGCCGGCCGGTGTTTCGATCTCGCCGATCACCCACGCTTCACGCTTTGGCTGGCACTCATTATTTTTACAACAGCAGGTACTCATCGTGTGTTTATCTTTTTGATTTTAAAACAGGGCGTTGAACAGCCATCCAACCAGGACGATTCCTGTGGTGGCAGTGGCGATAAAGACGGCGATCAGGCGCGGCTTCATGACTTTGCGCAACAGCACCATTTCGGGGAAGGAAAGGGCGGTGACGGCCATCATAAAGGCCAGCGCGGTGCCGAGGCCAACGCCTTTACCGATCAGTGCTTCGGCAATCGGAATGGTGCCGAGTGCGTTCGCGTAAAGCGGTACGCCGCACAGCACGGCGATAATGACGCTGAACGGTTTGTCGTCGCCGGCATAGCGGGCGAGGATGTCTGCCGGGGCCCAGCCGTGAATGGCCGCGCCGATGCCGATGCCGATCAGCAGGTAGATCCAGATGCGTTTTACAATGCCGCCGGTCTGCTCCGCCGCATACGCGAGCCGCTCCTTTTGCGTCATTTCCGGTTTGAGCTTATTGAAAGCCTCGCCGTTAAACGCGGCGGCTTCCAGATAGGCCTCCGGTTTAAACCGTCCGATAATCAGACCGCTGACGACTCCAATGGTGACGCCGGCCACGACGTAGGTCAGTGCAATTTTCCAGCCGAAGGAAGCCAGCAGAATGGCGAAGGCCGCCTCGTTGACGATCGGGGAGGTGATCAGGAAGGAGAAGGTGATGCCCAGCGGAATACCTGCTTCAACGAATCCGATAAAAATCGGAACCGACGAGCAGGAGCAGAAGGGGGTGACGATGCCTAAAAGTGAGGCGGCGAAGTTGGCTTTAACGCCTTTAACATGTGTCAGCATTTCCTTGGTTTTCTGCGGCTGAAACCAGCTCCGCAAATACGAGATGGCAAAGATCATGACCGAGAGGAGAATCAGGATTTTAATCGTATCGTAGAAGAAAAAATGGAGACTGCCGCCCAGCTGCGACTCCACCGGTACTTTAAAAACACCTTCCACCAAACGGGTGATCAGATTTTCCAACCATTGGAACATTACGATATCCTTAAACTGTAAGAGATTTTTTCCAGCGAATGACAAAAAGCAACGAATAGAGAAAGTGTTCTGCGGTGTAAGATTCGTTGCTTTTTGTCATTCGTTGGAATCATTTCCCTGTGGGTTTTTAAGAAGGGTTTTCTTCGAGGTTGCCGGGAAGCTGTTCGACGAAGGCTCTGATTTCGTCGCGGACACGGCGGTAGGCGTCGAGCTGCTCCTCTTCGGATGCTCCTTTTTCGGCCAGCTCGCGTGCGAGTTTCGGTGGATCATCGAAGCCGACGTGCACAATACGGGCGTTGGCCGGGAAGACCGGGCAGGTTTCGTGAGCGTGGCCGCAGACGGTAACAACGACGTCAAAATCGATATGAAGCAGGTCGGTGATGTTTTCCGACTTCTGGTTGGTGATGTCCACTCCTGCTTCCGACATCACCTTGACGGCATTGGGGTTGAGCCCGTGGGTTTCAATGCCGGCGGAGTAGGCTTCGAGCACATCGCTTTTAAGTGCGCGCGCCCAGCCTTCGGCCATCTGACTGCGGCAGGAGTTGCCGGTGCATAAAAACATGATTTTCAGTTTTTCCATTTTCATTCCTTTCTAAACAGCGGTGGATACAAGATAAAGTCCGGCCAGTAAAACCAGCACGCCGCAAACCTTGCGGAGCCGCATGGCACCCTTTGAGTTTTCGTTCCAGTTCAGGTAGCGGCGGATTGCCTCCGCGGAAGTCCCCGCCAGAACAATCACGGTGCAGTGGCCGAGGCCGTAGAGCAAAACCAGAGACCAGGCAAACAGAGGGGCTTCCGCGCTGAGCTTGAACGTCATCGCCAGAACCGGCGCCATAAAGGCGAAGGTGCACGGGCCGAGCGCGATGCCAAATATCAATCCGGTCAGCAGGGCGGATGCAAATCCGGTTTTCGCGGCCGAGCTTTCCGGTTTTCTCCAAGGGCTGGAGAGTACACCCATCAGTTGCAGCCCCATGATGAAAAAGATGATTGCGGCGATCCAGCTGCCGGTACGGCCGAGATCGCCCAGAATGCGACCGACCGCCGCGGTAATCAGTCCGATGATCGCAATGCTGGCCAGAATACCGACTGAAAACAGAAGTGATTGAAAAAGAGCGGTTCGCTTGGTCTGTGTTGATTGTCCCTCAATTAGGCCGACAATCAATGGAATGGCCGCCAAATGACACGGACTTAGTAGAACGCTCAGTGCGCCCCATAGAAGGGCGGCGCTCAGCGCGATACCAGCCGAGCCTTCAATGGCATGGGCCATCTGGGTGAACAGTTCAGTCATAAATTCTCCAACGAATGATAAAAAGCAACGAATGTGAGATCAGAGGGTAAGAAGACGCATGGTAATAGTGTTTCTTCCAAAGTTAGCGAGAACTCCGTTTTTGATGCCGGTTTGTTTCATATAGCTGAGCAGGCGGGTTAAATCGATGGCTGAAGAGTTATCATTTAATGCGGTAATTGAAACCAGAATATCTTCATTGATACAGAAGGCATGGACTGTTTTTTCGCCGAGCGCGCAACCGGAGTAATTCAGAGAAATGGAGGGTTTGTTTTGTTTAATGTTTTGAAATTCACACTCTGTTGCGAAAAGTCCCTCGTATGTTTTTGAACTGTAACCGAGTCCGTGAGTTTCCAGAATCGAGTTAAGTACAGAGTCAATTTCCCCAGCGGGGTTGTTTTTTGAGCGAAACTCGTTCCATAAATTGTCACGTGTGATTTTACCGTCAACCGGAGAGAAGGGAACTCTCGTATATTCCAGACGTTCCAATCCAAAGTTGATCAGTATGCCGAGATCTTTTTTCCAAAATTTAAGGTAGTTAAGCAACTGGCAAAAATGGGCCGGAGCAAAGGGTTTAATGATATGTTTCAGCTCCAGAATAATTGTGTCTTCCACAAGAATATCCAACTCGAATTCATCAGCGGGTAGGGCATGGTTTTTCAGAATGCCGCGCAGCTTGCTCTCAGCTTTTATTCCCTGGCTGTTTAACGCATGTAGCAGGGCGTTATGGTAAGTTTCCTCATCCCATCCAGGGCCCAATTCGCTATGAATCTTCATTGCAGCACCGATGATGGCGTATGAGAGGTCGGCATGAATAATTTGGTTGTTGTTGTCCATCATGATTCGTTGCTTTTTGTCATTCGTTGGGGAAATCGACTCCCAGCTCAGCCCATTTTTTCAGGATGTCTTCTTTGGATATAAACCCTTCGTGCCGGAACAGTTCGTTGCCTTCCGCATCCAGAAAAATCTGAGTTGGAATCATGCGGATCGAATACTTTTCAGCGCTCTCTTTGTCTTCCAGCGTGTTGATCATCTGCACAATCAAGCGGTTGTTGTATTCGCTGGCCAGTTCTTCGAGAACAGCCGTCATCATTTTACAGGTTGCGCAGCTCTCGGCGCCGAGATCAATTAGTTGGGGCAGGGGTTTGCGCTCGGCTTGCGAGGGGGAGAGCATCATGGGAACGCTCTGCGGTCCGATGATTGCGCCGGCTTGTTCCGCAGGCAGCCTGCAGACTCCGTCGGCGCACTCCGGAACCAGGCGTTTTGTATATTTTTGGAATTCAACCACTGCGATCACGGCAAGAATTAACACCGCTGTTGTGATGAGTTTGTTTTTCAGTTTAGTTTTCATGTGGGTTCCTTTGCTTCTCCGACAATCCGGTCCATTGAGACGAGAAATTCACGCAGTCCGTTGCAACAGAGGTGATAGTAGACATAGAGCCCGCGCTTCTCTTCAACCAAAAGTCCGGCGTTTTTCAGAACGGAGAGGTGGCGCGAGACGGTGGAGAGGTTGTTTTGATGCTGCAGAAGCTCACGCAGCTCGCAGACGCACAATTCATGATCCATTAGCGCGTGAACAATCAGCAGGCGCGACGGGTGGGCCAGCGCCTTCATCACCTTCGCCTGTTGGTCATAATCAATCCGCTTAATGTCGTAGAGTTCCATTGTGATCTCCGTCTATTTGTCTATTTCGCAAAATAGGCAAATAGAGAGCGGGTGGCAACTGTAAATGGGATATATTTGTCAACTTGGACAGTCCGTTGACGATCCAATCAGTGCGGAAGGGTAGACGTCGCAGTGTAAATTTTCATTAAAATACAGGTTAAGTGTCTCATTATAAACAGTTTATCTATTTTAGAATCCCGGACCTATATAGGTATGGGAATTTTTGATCTATCCTGTGTTATCTGGGTTTTTGAATGCCGTCCTGACGGCGTGCATCAGAGTGCGTTATTTACTGGTTTTGACCGGGTTTTTGCGGTTTGGGAACAACTCGCGGCACATGGGGCATTTTGTGCCGTCGCACCCGCGGGCGGTACAGTATTCGCGCCCGTAGGTGATGAACTGCAGGTGGCGCAGTTCCCACTCTTCGGGAGGGAAGAGCTTTTTGAGGTCGTTCTCGGTCTGCACCACGTTTTTGCCATTTGTCAGTTTCCAGCGCTGGGCGAGGCGGTGAATGTGCGTATCCACCGGAAAGGCCGGCACGCCGAACTGATGCACCATCACCACGCTGGCGGTTTTATGGCCGACCCCCGGCAGGTTTTCCAAACCTTGGAAACTATCCGGTACCTCGCCGCCGTGTTCCGTAATCAGAATCTTCGACATCTCAAAAATCGCCGTCGATTTAGTGTTCGCCAGTCCGCAGGTGGCAATCAGTTTGAGAATCCGTTTCTGCCCGAGTTTTACCATTTTGGCGGGGGTGTCGGCGGCAGAAAACAGGGCGGGCGTCACTTCATTGACCCGTTTGTCGGTGCACTGTGCAGAGAGTATCACCGCCACCAGCAGCGTGTAGCCGTCTTTATGATCCAGCGGAATATCAATATGCGGATACAGCTCATCCAGTCGTTTCCCGATAATTTCCGCCCGTTCCGTTTTTGTGCTCATAATTTTAATCCTCTGGTCAGAGTAGAAAATTGTGATTAGGATTACGACACTGAACGGGGGAACCATGACACGACAGAAGTTTGTGGAAAATCTATTGAAACGGGCGGACGTAAAAACCGCGGCGCGAGGCGAAGCTTTCGCGCCTGCCAACATTGCGCTCTGCAAATACTGGGGTAAACGTGATGCGGAGTTGAACCTGCCGGTCAATTCCAGTCTTTCCATTTCTCTCGGCAAACTCGGTACACGCACGGTCGTAAAGTTTGCCAAAAGTGCCGACCGCATTTTCCTCAACGGCAAACACGCACCCAAGGCCTTCGCCGCGCGGCTTTCTGCCTACCTCGATCTGTTCCGCGCCGACGGACAATTTTTTGAAGTGCGCACCAAAAACAATATTCCGACCGCAGCCGGACTGGCCTCGTCGGCCTCTGGATTTGCCGCGCTTATCAAAGCACTCGACCAGCTCATGGGTTGGGGCTTCAACCCGCGTGAGCTTTCGATGCTGGCGCGCCTAGGTAGCGGCAGCGCCACGCGCTCGCTCTACGACGGCTTCGCCATCTGGAACGCTGGCCAGCGCGCTGATGGCATGGACAGCTATGCCGAGCCACTTGATGCTCCGTGGGACAGTTTGAGAGTCGGCATCCTCGAAGTTTCCAAGGCTCGGAAAAAAACCGGATCGACCGAAGGAATGAACCGCACCCGCGAAACGTCGGAGCTCTACGAAGCCTGGCCTGCGCAGGCCGATTGCGATTATGACGAGCTGCGCACCGCAATTGTCGCGCAGGACTTTCCAATGCTTGGAAAAACGGCGGAGAACAACGCGCTGGCTATGCATGCCACGATGATGGCGGCCTGGCCGCCACTCTGCTACTGGAAGCCGCAATCGGTTTCCCTGATGCACAAGGTATGGGCCGCGCGCGAGGAGGGGCTGGAGCTCTATTTCACCATGGATGCCGGGCCGAACCTCAAACTCCTTTTCCTCCAGGAAAATCAGGCCGCGGTGAAAAAGCTCTTCCCGAAGGTTCAAGTAGTCATTCCATTTTCTTCCTAAAGCCTAAAGTCTATAGACTAAGGTCTTTCCTCCATGCCTGAACTACCCGAAGTCGAAACAATCCGCCGCCAGCTCTGCACCGCCGGGCTGAAAGGTCGCACCATCGAAAAGGTCACCATCAGCTGGCCGCGCACGGTGGAGCCGCTCTCGCCCGCCGCATTCCGCAAACGGGTCGTTGGGAAAACGATTGAACGGTTATCGCGCCACGGGAAGTGGCTTATTTTCGAACTGGACGATATCGACAATCTGCTGGTGCACCTGCGGATGACCGGCGGGTTTTCCCTATCGGACGGCCCGCTCAAAAAAGGCCCGTATGACCGGGCGATTTTTCAGTTGAGCGGCGGAATGAATCTTCATTTCCGCGATCCGCGCAAATTCGGCCGTTTCCGGTTGGCGACCTTTCCTTTAGGGCTCGGACCGGATGCGCTGGAAATTACAGCCCGCCCATTTTTCCAAACCTTGGGAAAGTCCAATCGAATGCTCAAACCGCTGCTGCTCGACCAATCGTTTATCGCCGGGGTCGGTAATATCTACGCCGATGAGGCGCTCTTTGAAGCCCGATTGCATCCAGAACGGCGGGCAGGGTCATTGAATGATGATGAAAAGCTCGCGCTCTACATGGCGGTAACCCATGTGATTCGTTCGGCGGTTGAAAACGGCGGCACCTCGCTGGGCAACGGGCAGGGCAATTACGTCGACCTGAACGGAAACTTCGGGGGTCATCGCGAAAAGGTAAAGGTTTATGGCCGCGCCGGGCAGCCCTGTGTCGAGTGCGGCGCGCCGCTCGAAAAAATTACACTGGCTCAGCGCACAACCGTTTTCTGTTCTCAGTGTCAGGAGTGATCGCCGCGAAGGAACGCAAAGAACACAAAAAAGAGACTCCCGAAGGAGTCTCTTTGCGATCTCTGTGATCTTTTGCGGCTAAAACATCAGGCGTCGCCGAGCTGCCAGCGGGTGTAGCGCTTGATGGTGATGGTGTCACCCAGCTCTTTACCTGCGGTTTCGAGCAGCTGCGTGATGCTGGTTTTGTCTTCTTTAACAAAACCCTGCTCCAGCAGGCAGTTCAGAGAGTAGAACTTGTTGAGCTTCCCTTTCAGGATGCCTTCAACAATGTTTTCCGGTTTGCCTTCAACCTGTTTGGCGAAGAGCGCTTTTTCGTCTTCAACGAGATTCGCCGGAACGCCGTCGCGATCGAGGGCCATCGGGTTGGCGGCTGCCACGTGCAGGCAGATGTCCAGACCGAGTTCCTTGAAAGCGTCAGCGCTGGCGGTTTCCGGTTTTTCGAGACCGAATTCAACCAGTACGCCGCAGGTGCCGCCCATGTGAATGTAGCTGGCAACCGCGCCGTTTTCGGCAACGAATTTTTCGCTCTTGCGCAGCACGATGTTTTCGCCGATTTCAGCGATCTTCGCGCTGATTTCTGTTTTGAAGGCGTCGGCCGGATCTTCGACATCCATGGATTTGTCAGTCAGTTCGGCAACAAACTTCTGGAAGATTTCGTTGCGGGTCACGAAGTCGGTTTCGCAGTTCACTTCAATCATCACGCCGGTTTTTCCGTCGGCGGAAACCTTGGCGGAGATTTTTCCGTTTTTAGCAACGCGATCCGCCTTTTTGGCAGCCACGGCCATGCCGCGCTCACGGAGAAGCTTCACCGCTTTTTCCATGTCGCCTTCAGCTTCCTGAAGGGCGCGCTTGCAGTCCATCATGCTGACGTTGGTGGCGTCGCGCAGTTCTTTCACCTGGCTTGCAGTAATATTCATTATTCAGATCCTTGTTTCTAAAATTAGTCTTCTTTTTTCTCTTCGTCAGCCGGGGCTTCTTCAACTTCAGCGGTGGCCGGAGCTTCCTCAGTAACCACTTCTTCCGCCTTCGCTTCAGCTTCGGTGGACACGTCCGCGGCGGCTGCTTCAACCGGAGCAGCTTTTTCGGTTTTCGGTTCTTCAGCCGCTGCAGGTTCTTCAGCTTTCACTTCTTCAGCCGGAGCTTCGGCTTCAGCGGCGGCAGGAGTCTCTTCTTTCACTTCCGAGGCAGCTTTTTCAGCGGCGGCTTTGTCGGCTTCCTCTTTGGCTTTGAATGCAGCTTTTTCAGCAACTTTTTTCTCAGCGGCTTTTTTCGCTTTGTCTTCTTTGGCTTTTTCAGTTTTCAGCTTTTTGAGTACTTCAGCGCGTTTCTTTTTCTCTTCTTTTTCTTTTTCTTCGCGTTCAGCGCGGGCTTTGTCAGCGACGGCTTTGGCGACGGCTTCCTCTTCGCGGCGACGTTTGTCCTCAGCGGCTTTAGCTTTGGCGCAGGTGTCGTAGGCTTCCGCGATGGTTCCGCCGAGCGTGTTCGCAATCAGAGAGAGAGAACGGATGGAGTCGTCATTACCCGGAATTGGATAGTCAACGAGATCGGGATCGGTGTTGGTGTCCACCAGAGCGACAACCGGGATGTTGAGGCGCTGGGCTTCAGCAATCGCCAGTTTTTCGCGGTTGATGTCGACCACAAACAGTGCGCCGGGCAGGGAGGTCATATCCTTGATACCGGTCAGGTTGCGTTCGAGCTTGGTCAGTTCGCGGCGGAGCATGGACTGCTCTTTTTTGGAGATTTCTTTGAGCTGCGCTTCGTCATCGAAGAAGGCCTGAAGCTCTTCCATACGTTTCACGCTCAGACGAACGGTCTGGTTGTTGGTGAGCATTCCGCCGAGCCAACGATGAATCACGTAGGGTTGGTGGGCTTGTTCGGCCGCATCTTGAAAAATGGCGCGAGCCTGCTTTTTGGTGCCGACGAACAGCACTTTGCGGCCGTTCATTACGGTGTCGTTCAGAAATTCCTGAGCAATCTTGAGATGCACGAGGGTTTTCTGGAGGTCGATGATGTAGATCCCGCCTTTAGCGCCGTGAATAAAGCGCTTCATTTTGGGATTCCAACGTTTGGTCTGATGACCGAAGTGAAGACCTGCATCCAACAAGTCCTGAATCGTCAATGTCGTATCTGACATGGCATTACCCCTTTCTATAGTTCTATTTGAACAATCCGCTTTGGCTTATCCGGGGGTAAACCGGCGTAAGCACTCGCTTCGACCCCGCACTCGCGGTAGTCATTAAGGCGGTGTTTATACGTGCTGACATGCTCTCACGCAAGCAGGAAAATAGAGGAATCTCGGGTTCCTACTCGCTGAATGCTCTGAATATTTTCTTGGCACATTCGGTTTTCGTGAGGCAACCCCAGTTTTCCAATGGCTGCCTGCTCTGAGCTTGTCGAGCGGGGGAGCCGATCCAAGTGAAAAACCCGGTCTCGGCACCGAGGCTGGCGGGGGTGTTGAGCACAATGCCGTTCAGATTCTTTTTCGCCAGCTTTTCGCGGGCTTTGGCTTCGCCGTCGTGTGTTTGCAACGCAAAGCCGATCGCAATCTGATCGTCCCGCTTGTTCGCGCACAGCCTGGCCGCGATGTCGGGCGTTGGCTTTAATTCCATCGATACATTATTTTCACCCTTTGGAACTTTTTCGTCCGATTTTTCCAAGGGTTGGAAATCGGCGATCGCGGCGGCAAAAATAATGATGTCCGCCGCGGCGAATTTGGCCTGTGCGGCGGAGAGCATTTCTTCAGCTCCGGTTATGCGCGTGATATGGATAGCCCTTCGAGTCTCCTCAGGACGGGCTTCGCCCGGAAGATTTGCATCGGGAACCGGCCCGGAAATAAAGTCGACTTCGAAGCCTTGGGAAAGTGCCTCCTCGGCGAGGGCTTTACCCATTTTGCCGGAACTGGCGTTGCCGATAAAGCGGACCGGATCGAAGTATTCGTGCGTCGGCCCCGACAGAATTAAAACTTTTTTATTTTCCCTCATGATGTCCGGAGAATTTTTACAGAATCATTTAACGACAAAATCATGGGAGGAAGACTTTTGATTCGGGTTCCAAAAAAATGATTTTGTCATCCATGATTTTGTAAAATGTTTTTATTGAAGCGCGGCTTGAATGGCTTCGAGGATGGTTTTTGGATCGCTCATTCGTCCCGCACCGGTGGTGCCGCAGGCCATCAGGCCTTCTTCGGGGCCGATGCGCTGCCAGCCGCGTGTTTCCAAGGTCTGGACGTTTTCCTGCACAACTGGGTTGTCCCACATTTGTGAGTTCATGGCCGGGCAGAAAAGCTTCGGACAGTCGGCCGAAAGCGACAGGGCGGAGGCGGAAACAATGTCGTCGCCAAAGCCGTAGGCGAATTTGCCGATGATGTCCGCCGTGGCAGGCAGTACGGCAAACAGGTCGGCTTCGGTGGCGGGGTAGAGGTGCGGGTAGAGCTGTCCTTTGTCCGAGGTCGGGTTTTTCGGGAACAGCTCGGTGCGCACCTCTTTCTGCGACAGTGCCGCGAAGGTGAGCGTCGTGACAAACTGGCAGGCGGCGGGCGTCATCGCCACCTGCACGTCGTGCCCGGCTTGTTTCAGCGCACTGACGACGTTTGCGGCTTTGTACGCCGCAATGCCGCCGGTTACTCCTATGAGGATTTTTTTCATGAAATTTGAAATGTGAAACTGGAAATTCAGGAGAGCCGTTCTCTTTCAAGTTTCCAATCCCCAGTTTCAGGGCTTTTCTTATACGTCCATGACTTCCGCTTCTTTGGCGGAGAGCACTTCATCCATTTTTTTGATGTGGGCATCAGTCAGCTTCTGAACCTCTTCGAGGCCTTCGTCGCGGTCGTCTTCGGTGATCTTGCTGTCCTTTTGGAGTGCTTTGAGCTGGTCGTTGGCTTCGCGCCGGACGTTGCGCACGGCGACGCGCTGCTCTTCGGTGGTGCGTCCGGCCACTTTGACGAGGTCTTTGCGGCGCTCTTCACTCAGTTCCGGAATCGGAACGCGGATGAGGCGACCGTCGTTCATCGGCGTGATGCCGATGTTGGCGGCGGTGATGGCTTTTTCGATGGTGCCCAGCGAGGAGGGGTCGAACGGGCTGATGACGATCAGGCGCGGTTCGGGCGTCGAGATGTTAGAGATGTCGCGCAGGCGGCTAGAGCTTCCGTAGTAGTCGACGGTGATGTTCTCCACCAGACTCGGGCTGGCTTTTCCGGTGCGCAGTCCGCTCAGCTCCTGCTGCAGGAACTCTACGCATTTATCCATTTTCTCTTCGGCGGCCAAGATGACTTCGGTATTTGTTTCCATGATCTTTCTCCTGTTCAGTAAAGTTCGAATAACGAAACACTCAAATACCTAAAGAAGCTCGAATGAGCAAATGACGAATTTGGAATTTCGGATTTAATTATTATATTCGTGTTTGGGTTTTTCGTGCTTCGGGTTTCCGCCACATTAGTGGCTGACAAGGGTTCCGGCATCTTCACCGCGGAACACCCGCAGAATTTCGCCTTCTTCAAAAAAGTTGAATACGACAATCGGGATGTCGTTTTCCATACAAAGCGAAAAGGCCGCAGCGTCCATGATTTTAAGCCGCTTGTTCAGCGCTTCGCTATAGGTGATTTTGTCGTAGCGTGTGGCGGTCGGATCGTTGACCGGGTCGGCGGTATAGATACCGTCGACTTTGGTGGCCTTCATCAGCACATCGGCGTTGATCTCGGAGGCGCGCAGCGCGGCGGCGCTGTCGGTGGTGAAATAGGGGTTGCCGGTTCCGGCACCGAAGATGACGACCCGGCCTTTTTCCATATGGCGCATTGCCTTGCGACGGATGAACGCCTCGGCGACGGCCGGCATGCTGATGGCGGTTTGCACGCGGGTTTCAATGCCGTCGTTTTCGAGCGACGACTGCAACGCGAGGGCGTTGATGACGGTGGCGAGCATGCCCATGGAATCGCCGGTGGTGCGGTCGGTGCCGCCTTTTTCGCCAGCCAGACCGCGGAAGATATTGCCGCCGCCCACGACCACGGCGATTTCGGCGCCCTCTGCAATCAGCGCCTTAAACTGGCGGCCGATGGAGGCGAGAATGTCGGGATCGATGTTGAGCCCTTTTTCTTTGTTCTGCAGGGCTTCACCACTGAGTTTGAGCAAAATGCGTTTGTATTTCATAAATTTCCTCTCGAGTGCTTCGATGAACATAAAAAAACGGCGGCCCAGTGTAAATTTCCAAACCTGAAAAACATTGGAATGTTGGAATATGGGAATAAAGGATTGTCGGGGAAGTCTCTTCTTCACGAAACAATATTCCAGCATTCCTCTATTCCATTATTCCTCCCTTATTTCCTGATGCGGTCGATCAGGTCGATGGCCGGTTGATAGTCCGGTTTCTGGGAAAGTACGGTTTCGAGGTCGCGCAGTGCCTGCGGGGTGCGGCCGAGGTGATAATGATTCACCAGTGCCAGATTGTAGCGCGCGTCCACATAGGCGGGGTTGAGCTTCACCGCTCGGGCGAAGGATTCGGCCGCCGCCGTCATCTGTCCGTCGGCGTAGTAGGCCAGACCGAGGTTGTAGAAGGCCCGCTCATAGGTGTCGTCCGCCTCGATGGTTCGAATGTATCCCTGAATGGCTTGCGTGGTTTTCCCCGCCCGGTGCAAGGCGACGGCCTTCTTAAACGCCTGTTCCGCCGCTTTCCGGTTGCGGACTTTCGGTGGCGTGTAGGACAGAGTCGGGGTTTTTACCGGTTCGTTCAGAGCCTGCAACTGCGCGCGGGCGAAGGCAGAGAAGGCATCGACACCGGATGAGTGGTCGAGGTAGCGTTCGAACCAGGCCTTGGCTTCAGTCGGGCGATCTAAATTGTAGCGGTAAATGGCGGCCAGATTGAACAGCGCGGGCGCGTAGTCGGGGCGGGATTTGGCGATTGCCTGCAGGCGTTGAAGCGCGGCCGGTGCGCCCTGTGTCTGCAGTTCGGTCAGTGCCAGTGCGGTCTGCAGCTGAGGGTCGTTCGGGGTGCGGGAAAGGGCGCGTCGCAGGTTGCGCGCGGCGTCGTCCCACTTCTGGTTCTGCACGTAGACGATACCGGCATAGGCCAGCGGGCGCGGGTCGTCGGGCTGGAGCAGGGCGGCTTCGCGGAAAGCGCGCTCCGCACCGGCAAAATCCTTTTTCGCGCTCAGCGCCACGCCGAGGTTGCACAGCGCCGGGTATTGGCTGGCGTCGACCCGCACGCTTTCAGTGAAGGCGTCTGCCGAGCTTTCAATCTCTCCCATTTCCCAGAGCAGCAGGCCGAGGCGGTTATACGCATCGGCATTTTCGCTGCTGCCGGTGCGGCGGCGGATCGATTTTTCCAACAGGGCGCGGGCGCGGACGTGGTTTCCCGCTTTCCACTGGTCGAGCGCTTCGTAATAAAGTTTTTCACCCGGCCGGCGGCCGCAGCCGAAAAACAGAACACTCACCAACAGGGCGGGGATAAACCAATGCAGCCAGTTGCGGTTCATGTTGTCTCCTTGAACCAGACATGGCGGGAGCGCGGACCGTCGAATTCACAGAAATAGACGCTTTGCCAGGTGCCGAGGCATAAGCGTCCGTTTTTCACAATTATCTGCGCGAAGGATCCCATCATACTTGCTTTTACGTGCGCTGCGGTGTTGCCTTCCAGATGACGGTAGCCGTTGTTCCACGGAATCATGTCGTTGAGCACGGTTTCCAGATCGGCGGTTACATCGGGGTCGGCGTTTTCATTAATCGTCACGCCCGCCGTGGTATGCGGCACAAAAACGGTGATGATTCCGTCGTCGAGATTCTGCTCCTGTGCGAAGCGCTGAACGTCATCGGTGATGTCGATGAATTCGGTTCTGGAATTTGTCTGGACGGTGATTTGGTTCATGCTTAGGCTGACTCTAAACATCCGCAGAAACGAAACCAGTTTAAATTGAAACAAACAGAGAAAAACACCATGCAATCTCTCTATCCGCTCCGCTTCAACCCCGTCTACAAAGATTACCTGTGGGGAGGCAGCCGCATCCCGAAGGTGTTCGACCGCGACATGCCGGATGGAATTTACGCTGAATCATGGGAAATTTCCACTCACCCTGACGGGGCGACAACCATCGCCAACGGCCCGCTCGCCGGCAAAACCCTTTCCGACCTGTTGCCCGAACATAAAACCGAGCTGCTGGGAACCCATGTGCAGGGCGACGACTTTCCGCTGCTCATTAAGCTGATCGACGCGCGCGACAAGCTCAGCGTGCAGGTGCACCCCAACGACGGCAACGCCGCCGCCGTTGACGGTGACCCCAAAAGCGAACTGTGGTTCTTTCTCGAAGGGGATGCCGGCGCGCAGATCTACTGCGGTCTCAAGCCCGGCATCGGCAAAGAAGAGTTTCTGCAGGCGTTGGAGGGCTGCGCCGCCAACGGCGGCAATAAAAACTTCGCCGACATCCTGCAGATCATCCCGGCTGTCAAAGGCGAAGCCGTCTTCGTGCCCGGCGGACGCGTTCACGCCATCGGCCCCGGCTGCCTCATTCTCGAAGTTCAGCAGAACTCCAACACCACCTACCGCATCTACGACTGGGACCGCACCGATGCCGACGGCAACACCCGCGACCTGCGTATCGACAAAGCCCTGCAGGTGATCGACTGGGAAAACAACGGCGATCCGCACTGCGAAGTCCGCGGAAACACCATTCAAAGCTGCGAATACTTCCAGCTCGACCTTTACGAACTCACCGAAGAAACCGCTTTTCCAAACCTTGGAAAATCCTTTCACGCACTCTTTGTTGCTGAAGGGAAGGGGATCATCCGCTGGACGGATGGCGAGGATGAGCTGGTCGCCGGACAGTCCTGGTTTGTTCCCGCCGGGCTCGGCGACTACGAAATCATTCCCGAAGACGGTGCGATCACCGTCCTTTGCACCACCATTCCCTGAGCCGTTGTTTTGCGGTATTCGCTCGACGCTCTATTTTTTGGCGGAGAGCAGAATGTGAGCGGGAACGAAGAGATCGCGCAGCGGTTTGTTTCTCCCGCAGGTTTCCACCCGAATGTTGCGAAAGCCGGCTTTTTTGACCAGCTGGGCCAGCATGTTGACAGTGAAGAAGCGAATCTGCGGATTATCGGCGGCAAAATGCGCATTCCACCCAAACAGGGCAATCCGGATGTTTTTGAACAGGCCGTGGTAGGGAACAGTGAGGAGCAGTTTGCCGCCGGGTTTGAGGACGCGGAAGAACTCGGTGAGCGCGTAGGCGGGGTCGCGGAGATGCGCGAGCTCTTCGGAACACCAGAGCGCATCGAAGGTTTTCGATTCGGCGGCAATGGAGTCGCCCAGATCCTGCACAAAGAAGCTGACATCCGGGTGCGCTTTGCAGTTGGCGGCGATCCGGATGGAGGAGATATCGCACGCGCGCAGGTGGCCGGTGCGGCGCGCGAGGTGCGGGGTGAACACCGCGCCGTCGCAACCCGCTTCAAGAATGTGATCAAGCGGTTGTTCGGGCGGCAGTTCGCGGTCCAGCCAGCGGATTATATTTTTGAAACCACCCTGCGTGGCCCCGTCCCGGTTACTGATCTTCCAGTACTCTTCTTTGCAGGCTGATTTGTTGCTCATGCGCTCACTCTACTTTATTTTTCCAAGGGTTGGAAAGCCATAGAATGGTGGCAGTTCATTGTTCCACCCCTTGGACCCGCCTGTCCCGCCATAGCTCGCAGAGCGGCGGCGGAAGCCGCAGGCGAGAGAGGCTTTTGAATCTTTCAAAAGCAATGACTGGAAGGAGTGGCAAAAAACAGTTAAATTTTATCAAGTTGTCGCGCCGTAATCCCGACGCGAAACGAAGGAGAGGAAAGCGGATGATTGGGAAAAGGATTAACGAAGAGGGCAACCTGTACCGGGTGCGGGCGGACAATTTGCCCAAAGCGCTCCAGCCGCGCGAAAAGTTTGACCGGCTCGGTCCTGAGAATCTTTCCGAATCCGATCTGCTCGCGCTGCTTCTGCGCACCGGCACCGCCGGTCTGAATGTCGTGGAGCTGGCCGAAACGATTCTGTTGAAATACGGCTCACTCAGTGCGCTGACCCGCGCGTCCGCTGCCGAGCTGCAGGAGATTCACGGCATCGGCAAAGAAAAGGCCAAAATCCTCAAAGCCGCGCTCGAAATGGGCAGGCGGCTCGTTCAGGAGAATGTCGGCGAAAACCCGCGCATCGCCTCGCCCGAAGAGGCGGCGGCGGTTTTGCGCGAACGCGCCCGCAGTCTGGATCGCGAAGTCTTCTGGGTGCTGCTGCTCGATACGAAGAGCCGCTTGATGGTTCCGCCGTGCGAGGTGTCCAAAGGCACGCTCAATTCCAGTTTGGTGCATCCGCGCGAGATTTTTAAACCGGCCATTCAGCATTCCGCCGCCAATGTGATTCTGGCGCACAACCATCCCTCGGGCGACCCGTCGCCGTCGGCGCAGGACATTAAAGTTACCCGCCAGTTGATCGAAGCCGGGAAGACGATGGAAATCAACGTGCTCGACCACGTCATCATCGGCCGTAAAACCCGTGAGGGTGCTGACGACTTTCTCAGCTTGCGCGAATCCGGCCTGGTCGTTTTTTAGGCGTCTGGGCAGTCTGAAAGAACCCTCGCGCCTTATGCTTTGGAAGATCCTCGACACTTCGGGGCAGCTTAATCGAGCGGTGGCATTGCGTAGGGTCACTTGATTTGATACTCATCTAAGCCCTTCGGTAAGGGCGGTTAAATCCTTAAGTTA
>JACNKZ010000052.1 GCA_014381785.1 Kiritimatiellota bacterium | reverse complement strand
GTCCATGATTTTGTAAAACATCTTCTATACAGGGCGTTTTTGGCCAAGGATCGAGCTCTCAACGACACAAATCCGAGAAGAACCATTTTTCCAAACTTTGGAAAAATGGAGCGGAATTTTTCCAACCGCCTGTGGCGCGAGACGCGCCATTGGAAACGATTGCTTTCCTGCGCAGAACCGAAAAAAACTCCCAACCGGTTGATTGGGAGTTGTTTAATGGTGGGCGTTACAGAACTCGAATCTGTGACCTCCTGCGTGTGAAGCAGGCGCTCTAACCAACTGAGCTAAACGCCCTCGAAATGAAGCCGATGTTTTTACGTCTCGAAGAAGTGATCGTAAAGGATTTCTTTTATTTTTTCGCACCCGTCGCCGAGTCCGGCGGAGATGGGCAGGGGGTCGAGACCGGTTTCTTTTTTAAATTCAGCCAGATTTTCGGCGGCGGCCTCTTCATCCATTTTATTGGCGACAATCAGGCAGGGGCGGTGCGTCAGCTCGGGATTGTAGATTTCGAGCTCTTTGCGCAGATTGCGGTAGTCTTCAGCCGGGTCGCGCCCGTCTTCGGCCGCCATGTCGATGACGAAGATGAGGAAGCTGGAGCGTTCGATGTGGCGCAGGAAATAGTGTCCGAGGCCGACGCCTTCGGCGGCGCCGTCGATGAGCCCGGGAATGTCGGCAATGCGAATGCGGCTGTAATCCTCGAACTGGAGCGTGCCCAGGATCGGGTTCAGCGTGGTGAAGGGATAGGCGGCCACCTTCGGGGTGGCATCGGTCAGCACGGTGAGCAGGGTGGATTTGCCGGCGCTGGGGTAGCCAACCAGACCCACATCGGCCACCAGCTTGAGTTCCAGTCGATAGGCATTGTCGTCGCCCTTGCTGCCTTCTTTACACTGCTCCGGAGTCTGATTGGTCGACGATTTATAGCGCTGGTTGCCCAGTCCGCCGAAGCCGCCTTTGGCAATAACCATTTCCTGATCCTTTTCGAGGATTTCGCCGATAAATTCTTCGGTTTCCGAGTCTTTGACGACCGTTCCAAGTGGGACGGGGATGATCTTGTCTTTTCCGTTCCGTCCGTGCTTGTTGTTGCCAGCACCGTTTCCTCCGTGCTGGGCTCTCTGGTGGGGTTCATAGTGCAGAGACGTGAGGGAGTCGGAGTTCGGGTTGCCGCGCAGAATGACGCTGCCGCCATGTCCGCCATCGCCGCCGTCCGGACCACCGTGCGGATTTGTTTTGTCGCGGAAGAATGCCACCACGCCGTTCCCGCCGTTACCGGCGCGAGCGTAGATTTTGACGCGGTCTTTGAATACGATCGGTTTCACGTGCGGTGTCCTATAAAAAAACAGGCGAGCTTCAAGAGCCCGCCTGATGTTCAGTTTTTCCAGGGGTTGGAAAAAAATTAAGCTGTCTGCATTTCACGAATGTTGACGCGGCGGCCCTGTTTGTCGAATTCCACCGTTCCGTCTTTCAGTGCGAAGAGGGTGAAGTCCTTGCCCTGTCCGCAGTTTTCGCCGGCGACGAATTTGTTGCCAACCTGACGAACGATGATGCTGCCGGCCGTGACGGCCTGTCCACCAAAGCGTTTTACACCACGACGCTGAGAATTACTGTCGCGTCCGTTGCGTGATGATCCTTGTCCCTTTTTATGTGCCATTGCTCTGCTCCTTAAAAATTACGCGCTGATCGTTTCGATTTTCAGCTTGGTGAGTCCCTGGCGGTGGCCGATTTTTTTGCGATAGCCTTTACGCCGTTTCTTTTTGAAGGCGACCAGTTTTTCGCCGCGGTAGTTTTCAACAACCGTTGCGGTAACCTTGGCGCTTTCAATAACCGGTGTGCCGATCGTTAGTTCGCTGCCGTCAGAGACAGCCAGAACCTGGTCAAACTCAACGGTTTCACCCGCATCGACACCCAGAAGCTCAACACTGAGAACCGTGTCTTTTTCCACGCGGTACTGTTTGCCGCCTGTTTCAATTACTGCATACGCTTCCATAAGAAATTTCCTCTTTAAGTCAAAGACGGGAGAAAATAAGCCAGAGGGCGGGGGGTGTCAACCCTTATAGCTGATGTTTTCCTTATTCCGGGGTTTCACTGGTTTCTGGAGTATCGCTTTGACTGGGGAATACATCGTCCGAGGTGGCGGGGGCTTCTGCATCGTCCGGGGCGGCGGGCGGGGCTTCAGCTACAGGGGTGTGGATGGTGCCGCTGGTTCTTTCCGGGAGGGGGATGCTGAAAATCGGGTAGCCGAACCCGGCGTTTAATTTGAAGGTGGGGAGCCTGTAGCCATCCCGAAAATGAGGCGGTTCCTCAGGGGGGGAGTAGGGGATGTAGGAGTCTTCCAACGTAATCTTGGGAGCGAGGCGAGGGGGGTATCCCAGAGTTTTTGCCGCACGGATTTTGTTGAGTCGGGGAAAGAACGGCTCGGGAGCCTGTAAGGCGGAGGGCGGGCTTTCCTCATCCGGTCGGCTGGTCACCATCGACCGTTTGGCATATCCTGAGAGATCTTCGACGGTGGAGAGCTCTTTGGCTGGGGACTGAGCGGCCTCGCGGACAATACCGTCATAAAACTCTTGTTGTTCTTTCTGCTTTTTTTCAGCCAGGTGGCGGAATGCCTGATCTTCCGGTGCTTCCGGCTCACTGGTTTGTGTGGTGAATCCCCGTTTGGCCAGATAATCGGGATCCAGTTTGCCCGGGTCGAGCATATTGAATACGAAGGCGATCACTCCCAGATAGATGAGCATGTTGGTGAGCATCAGGAATGCGCATCCGGTCTGCATCAGGGTAAACGGCCCCTTTTTGTCATTCTGCTGTTCCACCATAATGGAGCTCTTTCACCCCTTCTCGGGCCGGCGTTCCAGTTGATTTACCCGCAAAGGGTAACGGATCTTTAGATCGCTTTCGAGTAGGATTTCCACCCAGTAGGTTCCGGTGGTCGGGAAGGCAATGTTCATGAACACCTCAACGCTGGTGGCCGCGGCTTCCGGCGAGGGTAGCTGCACTTGAACATCCTTCCCTTCGACCAGAATGGTTTTCTGATCGGGATGGATAATTCGGGAGCGCTGGGTAAAGGTTCCCTGCCCGCTGCACCAACGGGTGACCAGACAGATTCTGGCGAATGTCAGCGGAAGTTTTTCAGCGTGGATCGCATCAAAAAGGCCGATGAGCATAAACTTACCGTTGCGCTCCTGGCGCACATCATCGCAAATTAGACTGGATTGCAGGTCAGGGATCATTTTTCCACCTTTTCGAGTTCGTGTGAGCGGTCTTGGGACAAGTCAATCATGCTGAAGTTTTCTTGATCGGTCAGCACCAGAAAAAACTGATTGCAGGCATCGAGCTGCAGCGCCGCGTCTTGGAGCGTCAGGTCGAGCACGTGCCCGCCGGTTTTCCGATCCTTGGAAATAAAGTGCAGGTGATAGTCCGGCACATTAATGCCCTTCACAAATGCAGGGCAGCGGAAGCCAAGCACCGTACCGGTAACGTTGGTGTATTCAAACACCGCCTGATCTTTCACCGCATCGGCCAGCGGCGGGTAGGGCTTCGATTGCTTGGGTACCGACCGCACCTTCATGGACGGGAAGGTCCCGTCGACCCGGAACGCAAGGAAAAGGTTTTTATTCGGAGCCAGTTTGTCGATCTGGCTCTGCAATGCTTCCTCCGTGAGCGAACCGTGCAGTAGCGCGGCCTGATCGGCATCGAAGTTGACCACGGCGGCGAACGGCGTTGTGGCCTCATCCGGCAGCTCATACACCGCGCCGTCGACCCGCGCCTGATAAACGTTTCCATCGATCACAATCATCTCGCCCTCAAGCGCATCAAAGGTTCCGAGACCCAGATTCCCATGAGTTTTAAGTTCACCGAGCGTCATCTGTCCGTCATACGCACCGGCCAGCAGCGCATCGATGGTCGAAACCTGCATCAGCGTGTCTTTCGGCGCGGTGGCGCAACCGGTCAATATCAGCAGCAGGGCGAGAGCGGGGATCAGGATCCTTGTCATTCGAATACCTCAGTTGTTCAGGGATCAGGAGTTAGGGTTCAGGGGGCGGGCTTGATTAGAAATTTGTCAGGATGGTTAATTATCGACCCAAGCATTTTCCCTATTTCGTGGTTTAGTTCGGTTGCCGTTGCGTGTTCTTCGGGGGAGATATAACCGCAGTCGTGCGCAAAATCCCAGCATGTATCGGTTTCGGAGTTTTCCCCGTCGCAGTCTGTTAATTTACTGATAAAATGCGGCGCATAGCGGCGTTTGGCCCACGCTTCCCTCAGGTTATGACACACTGACCTGGAGGAACGCCGTCCCTGAGAGGTCATTGCGTACCGTTCTTCGGGCGGGAAACGCTTGCTGATTTCAAAGAAATCCATCGCCTGCTGGTAGGCTTTTTTATAGACCGTTAATTCCTTAACACTCTGGACAGCCATTATCTGTCTCCTGTTTCCTGACTTTCGATTCCTGACTTTCGATTCCTGACTCCCGATTCCTGCTCCCTGACTCCTGTCCCCTGAAACCTGACTCCTGACTCCTGACTCCTGACTCCTGCCCCCTGAAACCTGTCACCTCAGTTAATGTGTCGCTTTTGGGTGTCATGTCGTGGGTCAGCAGGTTGAGCAGTTTCCCGGCGACCGGCCCGGGAACTCCGTCACCGACCGGCCGACCCTCCCATTCAATAACGGGAGTGACATCGGTTGTGGTTCCGAAAATAAAAATTTCTTTGGCCTGCTCTGCCTGTTTCAGCGAAATATCCCGGTACTCTGCGGCTTTGAGTGTCCCGTCTGCCACCAGCTGCTGCGCCAGCTCCAGCGCGCGCAGAGCCGTGGTGCCAGCCAGCACATGCTCCGGCGTTGGCATCAGCAACTCGTTGTCCTGCGTCAGAATTCCGACATTCTCGGTCGCCCCTTCGCCGAGGTTGCCGTTGTCATCCACAGAGATCACAAAATCGAGCCCGCGCCGGTTGGTCTCAAGCTTCATCAGCACATTGGGCAGATAGTTGCAGGTCTTAATCGTCGCCAGCTCCGGCGGCTTAATCGGCACCGTGCTCAGCGCCACGCGCGCCGGCTTGAGCTGACCGTCCTGAATCCGCGCTGTGTAGCGATAGACCACCACATACAGAGCCGGCCCCTCGCACTGCGCCGGATCAATCCCCATATTGCCTGTTCCGCGCGAAACCAGTATCCGCACCAGACAATCGCGCCGTCCGCCCGCGCGCACGGTGTCGCAAACGATCTGCTCCAGTTCGGCCTGCGGGCAGGGCCTCGCCATCCCGATCCCCTCGCAGGAGTGGCCAAGCCGTTTTAGGTGGGCACTTACATTATAAAGACTGCCGTCCACACACTTGAGCGACTCAAACACCCCGTCACCGCGGTGGGTTAGATGGTCGTCCGCCGGAACGCTCATCAGCGCCGGATCGGTGGTGATCCCGCCGGTCAGACTCGAATACATTGCATAGAGCACGTCGGAAAGGCCGCCGCGCGCGGCACTCAGCCGCGCGAGCCACTCTTCGTTTTCCATCCGCCTTCGCCCTTCGGCTTCGGCGTGACACGATGTTTGGAAATTTTTCATCTCATTTTTCCAATGTTCGGAAGAATTATGAGCCTTGATGCAGTCTGCTTCCAAGGTCTGGAAAGGTTATACGCTAAAAGTTCCAACCCTTGGAAAAAAAATCGTCCCCTTTTCTAACCCTTGGGAAATGTAGATGTGGTGTCCTCATCGCGTTCGCTTCAGAAGTGAAAACGCGACGGGGGCGTCGTGTCTACGTTGAAGAATCTGTGTCGATCCTGTTAATCCTGTCAAAAACTCTTCAGGGTCTAATTTGACCGGTGCCTTCGATGACGTATTTGTAAGTCGTCAGTTCTTCGAGGCCCATCGGTC
>JACNKZ010000054.1 GCA_014381785.1 Kiritimatiellota bacterium | reverse complement strand
ATGGCGAACATGACGGCGGTGAGCAGCCGGTTATCCGACTGCTCCACGTCGCGGCGCAAGGCGGGCAGGGCGCGTTTGGCCATTTCGTTGTGGAGATTCTTTTCGCCGGCATACGGGTCGGTCACGCCGGTCAGCTCGCGCAGACGGCGGTGGATGCGCTGCGCGAAGGCCGGCGGCGAAACCGACAGATCCATCTCGCTCATCCAGCGCAGGACATCGCGCAGAATGGTTTCATGCACGGCGGGATCGTCCGAACTCATGCGGGCGGCATCGAGCGTCTGGCGGACAAAGCAGGGGATGCAGTCGATCGAAGTGTTCACTTGAAATTCCTTTTGCCCAGCACCTGCGCGTTGTCTTCCGGCACGTCGTCGTGCCAGCCGTTGCGGTCGGTCTGAATGCAGTCGAAGCGGGTGGTGTACGGTTTAATATCGAGCAGCGGCGCGCCGTCGAGCACGTCGATGCCCTGCACATACAGTGTGTTTCCGTCGCGGCGAATCAGCCGTACGATGCTCATGCCGATGCCGTTGGGACGGCACGGTGCCCGCGTCGAGAAAACGCCGCGTTCGACATCCTGCAGAAACGGTTTTACCTTCAGCCGCACGTTTTCGCACCGGTGGAAATGATAGAGCAGATAGATGTGCGAAAAGCCTTCGAGATCCGCCAGTCCGTCCGCGAACTTCGGAAACACCTCGATCGTGCCGTTGCACTCCTGCGCATAAACCGGCTGGATCGGCGTGTTTTCGGGGACGGTGTGTTCGCTGTAAATCATGCCGATCGCTTTATAGGTAATGCTGTTTTTCATCTTTTTTTGATTCTTGTTTAGGAAATAATATAAATTCGCCAGCGGCGAATTTATGCCCAGTGGCCTTCCACATCGGCCCCGTTGGCTTCGGTCAGTTTCCCGGTTTTGAAAAGCTCCAGTGCTTCCTGAACGGTGGCGGCGGAGCAGGGGTAAACCGCGATGTTTGATGCGCTTAGAATCCGGAAGGCTTTGGGACCGCAGTGGCCGGTGATCACGGTCTTGGCACCGGTTGCGGCGACATTTTGAGCGGTCTGAATTCCGGCTCCCTGCGGTGCGTTCAGGTTCTGGTTGTTGTCGGCTACTTCAAACGTTTCGCTTTCCGTATCGTAGACAATGAAGCTGGCAGCACGCCCGAAGCGTGTGTCGACCGGGGCGGTCAGATCGGTTCCTGATGTGGTAATGGCAATTTTCATGATTTATTTTCCTTATGGAGTTCATCCAGCAGTCCGGCGGCTAGGCTGACACAGTCGACGCACGGCATAATTCGGTTTTTACGGATGTCGCGGCAGGTCAGGTGTCCCTCCGCATGGGTTTTAAACTTTTGAGTCAGGTGTTCTTTGCGGGATTCACCGACCAACTCGCGGGCGGCGTGCAGCGCGCCGCACAGGCCTTCCGGCGCCTGACCGCCGCCGACCGAGGTCCAGGCCTCGGCGTGCGTAGAGTCGGGCTCTTTTTTATCTTTCCACGCCAGGGCGACTGATTGTGCACAGTTGCCCCGACGTGCTTTATAGTGATCGGAAGCGGTCTCTTGCACTTAGTCGTCTCCGAGTGCTTCGATCTGCTGTTGAATGCGGGTCATCTGCTCTTTGAGCATCGAGACCTGTTCCGCTTTGTTCAGCGGTTGTGCGGGTGCTTGCGGTATATGTTGCCAGCCGGCAAAAAACCGGTTGCGGAAATTGAAGCCCCTTCCGCGTCCCATTCCCCTTCCGCCGCCGCCGCCCGTAACGAATCCGGGCTGATTGAATCCGGCACAGATTCCCATGCCGCGTCCGGTCATCGGGCCTGCGCCCGCCGGTCCTGTTCTGTCTCCTCTTGGCATCATCTGCCTCCTTTCTTCAAAAATTCTATTTGCCGATTCTGCCGCATTGCCCCTGTCCGCGCCGCCGGCCGCACCGTCCGCGACCGTTTGGTGATCCGCAGACTGAAACCGGGCAGGCCGATTCGAGCTGAATGACTTTGCCTTCGAGCAGTGCTTCGGCAATTTTCTGATGCGCCCGTTTCAGAATATTTCCCAGCGTCTGGCGCGACACACCCATCTGTTCGGCGGCCTGTTCCTGATACAGCCCCTCTAGGTCGGTGAGGCGGATCGCCTCCAACTCGTCCTTTGCCAGTTCGACGGTTTCGAGCAGATTCATCGGCACGCCCTGCGGCTTGAAGTGCGTGGCATTCAGGCAGTATCCGATTTGACGTTGTATGGGTGGTCTTGACATGGTTGGTTTATAGCATATGCCAAAAACAAAAATCAATGGTAAATTTTTATTTTTCCAAACATTTGAAAAACAATCGGTGTGTTTGCGCGGTTTTTCCAACCCTTGGACGGTGAACAGTGGACATTGAGCATTGAACATCCCCGCTGCGCGGGCCTATGCTTCTGACTTTGGAGAAGTGCTATGTTTGAAACCCTCTATGCGAAAATCGGTCCGGCCGGAACGGTCATCGCCGTGCTGTCGTTCCTGAGTCTCTACTTTTTTATGGCCAGCGCTATTTATCTGGCTGTGGTGCCGATTGGATTCCGCAAGTTTCTGGCGGCACTGAAAAAGGATCAGCCCGCCGTTACCGAAGAGGGTGCACAGAAAAATCCGATCTCTCAGGTGCTGTGGACGGCATTGGAGCACAAGACCCCGCGCACCGAACTGCAGGGCGAGGTGTCCTATCTTTTCCAGCGCAATCTCGGCGGCACCTATGTGTCGCTCACCATCCTGCGGCTGATTTCGGTGATCTCCCCGCTGCTGGGTCTGCTCGGCACCGTGCTGGGTATCACCAAAGTTTTCCGCGAAATGTCGCTGCAGGCCGCGGTCGATAACGCCGCGCTCGCCGGCGGCATCTGGGAGGCGCTCATCACCACCATCATGGGACTCACCGTCGCCATCCCGACCCTCGTTTTCTATTACCTGCTTCGCCTCCGCACCCGTTCGCTCATGATTGAAACAATCGAAGCCGCTCGGGACTTGATGAAATAATTTTTAACCACGAATTAACACGAATGGACACTAATCAGGAAAAGATGAGGTTCATTCGTAAGGATTAGTGAGGATTAGTGGATAAAGAAAATGATTGAAGATTTTTCATTGGATAAAGAATTTGATGAGGAGATCGACCTGACGCCGTTGATCGACGTGGTCTTTATTCTGCTCATCTTCTTTTTTATCACCTCGACCTTTATCCACCCGTCGCTGCCGGTGAACCTGGCGAAGGCGGCATCTGCGTCCGCATCCGCTGAACGCCGGGAACAACTGGTGATCACCATCGATGCGGACGGAAGGCTCTTTCACGAAGGAATGATATTGGTCCGCCAGGAGATCCCGGCGCTGATCCGGGCGAATCCGGATCTGGGCATCAACCTGTTTGTGGACCGCGCCGCGCCGTTCGAGTCGTTTTTGTCGGTCATCGACGAAACCCGCCTGCAGGGGCGTGATGATGTCTCTATAACCACGTTGCCTGCCAGCCGTGAATAGGGCGCGTCCAGGGGAGCGGGGGATCCGGCTGATTGCGCTGTGCCTGTGTGGAGTGGTTTATTTCGCCGCGCTGGGGCTGATTTTCCAAACCTTGGAAAAATGGGAAGATCAAAGCGTATCCGTTGCCAGCCGCGTGACACTCAATTTTGTGCAGATGGCGTTACAGGCTCCGGCCGCGCCGTTGCCCGAGCCGGACGTGTCCGTCGACGCTTCAGCGAAGGCGGAAGAAGCCGATGTGGCGCTGGAGCAGGTTGAAGAAACGCCGGAACCGCAATCCGAGCCGGAGCCCATCCCGGAGCCGGATGCCCTGGTTGCGCAGGTGACGCAAGAGGCCACCGCGCCGGAGCGGATGGTTTTGGTTGAGAGCGTGCAGGGCTGGGTGCAAGAGCTGATTGAGACAGAAAAATATTACCCGCCTTCGGCTGAGCGTTTTGGAATCACTGGAATATTTGATCTGAAGATCGTGGTCGATAAGGGAGGAACCATTCTTTCGGCGGAGGTTCTGGAGGGCGGGGGCCATCGCATCCTGCGGCAGGCGCTCGAAAAGATGCTCGCGAAAATCATCGGACGCAATTACGGAGAACCGGTCGGGGAAGCGATGGAGGTTGAGGTTGGATTTGAGTTCGAATAGCTCGCCAGCCGGAATGCTTTTCGACGGTCTATTGCCTTACGTTTCGTTTGTTAAAAACGAGAACTGATCTCTACATCCGCCCAGCGAATAACACAGCGTTAATATCTTACGATATACTTGCCTAAAAAATTTGTGCAAATTGTCTCCTCACTCTAAACTCTGGACAGTACTCGGTACTGTTTGTTTCTGAGTTCATGCGGTTCGGCTCGATCAATTTTGTTTTTGGTGCGGAGGCGCCGGATCAGGACGAGACGGGACGCGGATTGAATAGAGGAGCAGACGGGTTCGAGGGTTAGAGTGCGCCGGATGACTGAGCATCGGCGGAGTAGTGAAAGCAAACAAGGAGAAGTCGAAATAATGAAAACAAATAAAAAATCCGGTTTCACAATGGTGGAAATCATTGCCGTACTGGTTATCATTGGAATCATGGCTGCTGTTGCTGCCCCGAAATTCATCGGTATGGCTCAGGACGCTCGTGAAAAAGCGGCCGTTGCCGGTATTAGCGAAGCCAAGGCATCCCTGTCTGTCGCGTATGCAAAAGCATATCTGAATGCTGGCGGAGTTCAGCCTACTGAGACGAAAGTTCTTGAAGAATCAGGCTTAAGTGCTACTGAAACATTTGGCGATGTAACGGTAACACTTGTAGCTACTGACGGCGCCGGCATTGCTCTTGAAGCAACTAAGCTCGATACGACTGCTCTTGATGCCGGTGCCGTGACGGACACATGGGACCTGCCAAGCAATTAAGTTAGGAGCTATGAAAAAATCCGGCTTCACGATGGTTGAGGTGGTTGCTGTTTTGGTACTCATCGGAATCATCTCTGCGGTGACGGTTTCCACGTTGCCAAAGGTCGGGGAGTCGGAGTTTTCAGAGCGGCTGCTGCTGAAAAGCAATCTGCGCTATGCGCGGCAGCGCTCGATGGATACGACAAATAACTGGAGCGTATCGTTCAGTGGCAACATCTATACGCTCCAGCGCGATGGGAGCCCCGATGGTGTTTTTCCCGCACTGGGTGCGGGAACACACATTTCCGGGGCTCCTTTTTTGGCTCCCGCAACTATAGAGTTTGCCTCGCCGAACGGAACCCTGGTGGGCGGCACCAAAACGGTTGCGTTTGCTAATTCCGCGGTGACGGTCTATTCGACTGGCGCCATTCAATGAGCCGGGGTTTCCAGATAGATGGGTGCAGGCTCAGCCTGCTTCCAAACCTTGGAAACAGTACAGCGGGTTATAAATTTCCCAGGTAAAGGACCCGACATGATGAGCAGGATCGCAAAACGAAAAGGCTCACGACGCGGGTTTACCCTGCTGGAGTTGACGATTTCTCTGGTGGTGGGGGCGCTTTTTATGATCGGCATGCTTCCGCTGGTTCGCATGGCGGCCACTCGCGGCACCGATATGCAGTTGCAGGTGCGGGATGTGATTGAGTTGCAGTCGCTGGTTGAGCGGTTGAGCGCGTGGAACGCCCAGAACGATGTCGTTGCGATGAAGGCGGCGCTGGGCGGGCCGGGGGCGAAAACCGGAATCGGGCAGCTGGGTGATTTTTACCTGCATTCCGCTGATTACATTTATTTTGACGGCAGTGATACGGCTCAGACAACGAACGGGGTGACGGCGCTACTGAATGTTCGGGTGGGGCTGTCCCCGACCGGGCCGTCGCTGAGCAAGGTTTTCGGGAATTTATGAGCAGCGGCTTCCATAGCGCGTCACGCGCCGGGTTTTCTTTACTGGAAATTATTCTGGTGCTGTTCCTGACCGGGATTGTCGGCTCGTCTTTGGCGCCGCCTTTTTCAAGAGTGGTTATGGCCACTGCGCAGGTTGCGGTTGAGTAGCAGACTGCGGAATACGCCTTCTGGGCGCCGGCGCCGATCATGACCCTGCTTGGCGTTGCGGCGGTTGGGCG
>JACNKZ010000085.1:16265-32428 GCA_014381785.1 Kiritimatiellota bacterium | reverse complement strand
AGGCAGAATGATTGTTTGTTCAGGTGCAGTTGGTTGCAAAAATTATTCTGCCTAAAAAATGCTATCGCACTGGGTTTTGGATGTTCTGATTTTTTGTAGAGATTCATCAACAGTCTGGGACGGTTTGGAGAAACGTCCGGACCTGTTCCTTATTACGGGGGATTAAAAAAACCACTCCCTACCCCTGAGACAACTCCACCGATCGGGCCTTGGTGATGTCCAGACCCTCTGGTGGATTTCAAAACGTTTGGATGTTCAAATTAACTTCTGTAGAGCATGGCTTTTTGCTTATGGTCTAAAAAATGAAATTATCAATACTACCCGACCGAAGAACGCAGGAATGTAAGGATGTGCAATCCTATCTTCTACGAGCAACGCTTCTTGGCTTTGTGGCCCCTATCGGGCTGTTGATCTATCTGTTTCCTTCCGTTGTGCGCCCTGTTGATGGGATCCTGGATTGGGCAATGGCCATTGGGGCCGGTGCCGCCGGGTTGTTTATTTGGATTTATGTGACCTTTGGCTTATTAAAAGTCGCGGTTGTAGATCCGTTACGAAAGGATCTGTCCAAACCCATGAGGCGCTTTCTGTGGGTTGGTTTCGGACTTGCGGTTCTTCTTCTTGACCACGCCTTTATTGTATTGGATACAGATGACTTTTCGCGTCTCTACTGGTGTGCATGGCTGGCAATCAATTTTGCCTATGTGTACATTTTTTTAACAAAGAACCTGATCTGCGGATTCTGTCTCGCGTGTGTGCTGATGCCGCTAGCTCAAGACAAGTTCAACCTGATTATGATCAGTGGATTGATTGCTTCTTATCTGATTCTGTTAACTGGAAGATATACGGGCGTATTCAGCCGATCTAAAACGAGTTCAGAAAATACAATCTGCGCACGAAGTGGCTATGAAACCCCTGAGGCAGAGATCTGATTTCAATCACAAAAATTGTTTCTGGAGGACAGACGGGTGTAGACCCAACAGGTCTGAACCGTCCCTACCCTTGAGACAACTCCACTGATCTCGCCGCGGCCGCTTTCAGTGCTTTCATAATCGCCCCCTTCACATTCGCATCATTGAGCGTGTGAATAGCCGCCTCAGTGGTGCCGCCTTTCGAGGTTACTTTGGCGCGCAGCTCAGCGGCATCTTCGCCGGAATCTTTCATCAGGCGCGCGGCACCTTCCACCGTCTGCAACGCCAGCGTGCGGGCGGTTTCTTTTTCGAGTCCCATTTCCTCTGCGGCCGCCAGCATGCCTTCGAGCAGATAAAAGACATACGCCGGGCCAGAGCCGCTCAGCGCGGTTACCGCATCAATCTGTTTTTCGTCAACGCGCACAGTGATCCCCACGCAACTCAAAATGGCCTCAGCCACTTCCATGTCGGCTTCATCGGCGAGTGAGCCGGCAGCCAGCGCCGAGGCCCCCTGCCCGATCAGGGCGGGTGTGTTGGGCATCACGCGCACCACGCGGGTGCCCTTGCCCAGCGCCGCCTCAATTTTCGCGGCGGGAATTCCGGCAGCAATGCTGATCACCAGTGTTTCTTTACGCAGCACCGGGGCAATGCCTTTAAGCACTTCACCCATCGCCTGCGGCTTCACCGCTAGCACGACAATCTCGGCATCTTTCACCACGCGGTTATCCGTGGAGGTGCTTACGCCATGATCCGCTTCCAGATCGGCCAGACGTTCAGGACGGATATCCGTCAGTATAATTTTTTCCGGCGCGCAGAAGTTCGCCGCCACCATGCCGCTGACAATCGCCTCGGCCATATTGCCCGCTCCGATAAAAACAATTTTTGATTCCATAATGCTCATAAAACCTCCTTCAACAAAGTGTTTTTACCACAGAGCCCGCATAGACGCAGAGGTTTTTTGACAGGATAACAGGATCTACATAATGGCTCGATCGAGTGGCAAAATCCGGTCAATCAGAAAATCCATGTACCAAACTCTTGACCAAAAAAATCGAAACTAAAGCCCATAACTTGGCGAAAGCGATCAACAAGATGAGAATCCCGTTTATCCTGTTATCCTGTCAGAACTCTCTCTCCAAAGATGTCAGTCCCGACTCTAACGAGAGTAGCCCCTTCTTCAATGGCGATTTCGAAATCGTTCGACATGCCCATCGAGAGTTCTGGCAGCGGCGTGCCGGTGCTTTCCTGCAGCTCATCGCGCAGTTTCCGAAGGTTGGAAAAATGGGCGCGCGCTTTTTCCGGGTCGGGTGTAAACGGCGGAATGGTCATCAATCCATGGACCTCAACCTGAGAACAGCTGTTCGCCGCTTCAACCAGCGCGGCGGCTTCCTCGGGTGCGCAGCCGGATTTGGATCCCTCGCCGGAAACATTCACCTGAATCAAAATGGGAAGCGGTACGGCGGCGTGCTCATCCAGCAGACGCAGGAGTTTTTCCGAATCGACCGCGTGAATCATTCGAAACAGGCCGGACGCGGCAATCTTGGCTTTATTGCTCTGCAGGTGGCCGATCAGGTGCCAGTGCAGATTTGCCGGGCACAGCGGGATTTTCTCCTGCGCCTCCTGCACCCGGTTTTCACCGAACAGAATCTGCCCGGCTTCCGCGGCTTCCAGCACCGCCTCAAACGGTTTGCGCTTCGAAACCGCAATCAACTTGACCTCATCGCGGGCCCGCCCCGCTTTTTCACAGGCGGCACAGATCCGCTCTTCGATCGTTTCTAAATTTTCTTTAATTCCCATAACCGGTTCATCTCATTTTTTACAAAATCATGAACAGCAAAATCATTGCTTCATAATGCACAGAATTAGAAAATAATTTTGCTGTCCATGATTTTGTAGATCTAGACTTTGGCGATTAACTTGATGACGAGCATTTCGAGAATCATTTCCTTTGCCACGGTTCCGGAAACCAGCTGTTCGTGAGTTTCGAGCAGACGTTTCTGACAGACGCGCAGCTCTTCCGCGTCGTAATTCTTTGCCTGCTGGCCCAGCTTGGCCACGCGGAACCAGTGCATTTTACGCGGGTCGGCCGGAAGTTGATTGAACATGATGTCCATGTCTGAATCCTGCGCCCACTGGACGGCTCCCGCACCGCGCGAACCGGTCAGCCGGAGCCAGCCCTGATCGAGGTAGGCGCGAAACTGGGTTAAGTTGCGGTAGAGCGACTCAATGGCAAACATCAGTTTCACCGACTTTTCGCCTTGAAAAATCAGCTGGCGCAGGATTTTGAGCGCCTCATCCAGACGCCGCTCACCCAGCGCATCGGTGAAATCCCAGGAAATGGCTTCAGCGGAAGACGAGGTAATGGCCTTCACATCGTCGACGGTGATTTCTTTGCGGTCACCGATATAAAGAACCAGCTTATCGGCTTCCATCACCAGCTGACGGGTGTCCATGCCGACCTTTTCAATAAAGAGATCCAGCGCGGCCGGACTGACGCGGCACTGCGCTCGGGCAAACAGCTTCTGCGCCCGTTCGCGGATAATCGGCTCCTTGAGATAAGCCTGCTCCGGCAGATCGTAGCCCTCCACTTCCGCCCCGGCCTCACAGGCTTTATAAAACGCGGAACGGCGGTCGACCCCCGGCGCGGAGATCACCAGATGATGCCCCTCCGGCAACCCTTTGGTAATATCTTCGGCCAGCTGTCCGAGCAGGTTTTTAACGGTTTCGTTTTTTGAAATGACCTTGTCCTTAAAAATCGAAACATCGCGAAACCAAACCGTCTTCTGCCCGCCAAACAGTCCGACCGTGCGCAGCGCGCCGATGGCCGTTTTGACCGCCGTGATGGCCTCGTCGACGGTTTTTACATCGCCTTCAATCGTTTCAAGGCCCAGCGTCTGCTCGGCCTCCGGGCACAGCGTGTTAACCGCCCTGCGCGAGTGCGTGCTCACCAGAAACTCGTCCGTTCCATGAATCAGTTTTATTGCCACGAGAAAATGTCCTTTTGCGTTTTGATTTGGCCGCTCAGTTTAATCATAATATGGAGCTATGAGCAACACGCAGGGGATTGGAATAATGGAGCATCGGAGGTTTGGATTGTTAAATCCCTTTCCAGCCTGCTTTCCCATACTCCAACACTCCCATACTCCACAACTCCATCGCACCGGAGGTGCGCTATGAACCGACCCCTCTGGGCCCCTTGGCGGATTGAATACATCCGCGGCGAAAAGGAAACCGAATGTTTTCTCTGCCGGATGCTTGCCGAAACGGATGACCGCGAAAACCTGATTCTTTTCCGTGGTGCAGCCTGCTCGGTGGTGATGAACCGCTTTCCCTATACTAGCGGCCATCTGATGGTCTTCCCCAACCGCCATATCGCGGAGTTTGCCGATCTGACCGAAGAGGAAGATTTGGAAATGAGCCGGTTGACCCGCATGGCCATCGACGCGCTGCGCGCCGTTATGCAGCCTGAGGGTTTCAATGTCGGCACCAATCTCGGCGCGGCGGCCGGCGCGGGCCTCAAGGATCACCTGCACCGCCACATTGTTCCCCGCTGGGTGGGCGACACCAACTTTATGGCCGTTATCGGAGACACCCATGTCGTGCCGGAAGCGCTGAGCGCCACCTACGACCTGCTTGTGAAGCAATTCCTGTTATAGTCCATCTCTTATAATCACTCTCGAATAGGCCGACTTAACAACCGATATGGAACATAGGCAGAATGATTTTAAGGCAAAATGATTACTTATTCATGTGCAGTTGGTCGTGAAAATCATTCTGCCCTTAATCATTCTGCCTAAAAAATGCTATCGTACTGGGTTCTGGATGTTTTGATTTTTTGTAGGCGTAATCAACGACCTGACAAACTCCCCGTGGGAAGCCTGTCCTACAACAAAACCAATGAAGATGAAAACCACGCGCAAGCATTGTAGGACACGCTTCCTCGAAGAGGAGCGTGTGTGTAGTTATTTCGCCAGCCAGCTTTCAACCGGCAAGTCCAGGCCGAGACCGAGCTGATAGTTATAGGTGGCGGCGCGCAGCGCGGCTCCGACTGCGTCTAGATCATGATCAAACTCCCCCGCAAACGGAATCTCATTGCGGGCGAAGCCGGTGCGCTCTTCCGGCAGTAGCCGGATGCCGAAACGTTCCGGGTCGCGGGCGATTTCGCTGTGCGCCGTCAGCGCGAAACGATGCCAGAACGCGGAGTGCAGAGCCCCCTCCTCCACCAGCTGACGGACTTTTTCCAATGCCTGGAAAACTTCCTCTTCCGTCTGCGTCGGGAAGCCATACATCAAATAGGCGTGCGTCAGGATTCCCGCCTCCGCAAAATCTCGAAGCACATCGGAGGCAGTTTCAACCGTAATGCCTTTGCGCATCAGCTTGAGTGTGCGGTCGCAGCAGGTCTCCAACCCACCGGTTACCGCAATACAACCCGCCCCCGCCATTTTTTGAATCAGCTCTTTTGAAATTCGCTTTTCAAAGCGGATGTTGCCCCACCACTCGACATCAAGATCGCGCTTCAGAATTTCGTCGCATAACCCGTCGAGCAGATCCGGCGGCAGTGCTTCGTCGACAAAATGGAATCCGTTAAATCCGCTCTCAGCGATCATCGACTTCATCCAGTTGCAGATGGTGGCGGGCGCGGCGGGATCGTAGCGGCAGATGTAGTCTACCGACGTATCGCAAAACGCGCAGCGGCTCCAGCAGCAGCCGTGCGCCAGAACCAGTTTGTTCCAGCGTCCGTCGCTCCACAGGCGTGTCACCGGATTGAGCACTTCAAACAGACCAAAATAGTCATCCAACGGCAGACCATCGAACACCGGCGCGGGCAATTTATTGTGCGGCACTGGTTCTCCGTCATCCTCATAAAAGCGCACCGCGCCCTCCTCACATACAAACGTGCGGACGGGCGTTTCGCCGTTGGCGATCCGCAGTAGCGGAGTCATCCCGCTATCGAGGCAGATAGAATCGACAAAATCAAAAATCTGCGGGTCAGACAGCTCACGCAGCTCCGTGTTCACATATCCTCCGCCCAGCACAATGTTCATACCTTTAAAGGTATGGTTAATTCGCTGAGCGATAGTTAGTGCGCCAATTAGACAGCCGGGAAACGGCACGGTGATCGCCACCAGCTCTGGATTGTGTCGCGCAAGCAACTCATCGGTCAGTTTTTCCAAACATTGCAGAAAGAGAGAGGCAGGCGGGACGCCTGCGGTACGTATCGCAGCCGTCCCGGCTGCCTTGGAATTCAGAAACTCTTGAATCTTTCTAAAGGTTGGAACCGATACCGCAAGCGTCTCGGCATAACGGGAAAAGCCGAAGTTCGGGTCGGCCAGCTTAAAGGCCTCGGCGACGTCATCGAGATAGAGGCTGCACAGATGACGCGCGCGGTCTTCTTCGTTCAGCCCGCGAAAGTTCCACTCAAGCTGGTCCTCCTGCTCATACGCCCGCGCGAGATGCGGACCTTCCGGCAGAGCAATGTTTAGAGATGAAGCCTTGCCTTGCAGAAAGGCGATAACCGGCTCAATGGTTTCCAGATAGGCATCCGCCTGTTCCAGAAAGTCGGCGGCCTCTGCGACGTTTTCCAATGTTTGGAAAAGTTCGGTGAGCCCCTCTTTAGAAAAGAGCTTTAGTAGCAGTTCGAGCGAGAGATCGGCTTGGACGGCATCGTGCCCCTGCGAACGCAGCCAGGACGTCAGCAAAGGCGTTGCCGCATACGGCGTATTGGGCTGCAGCAGCGGTGGAGTAATCAGTAGAATTTTCACAATGTATCCAACGGGCTCTGAACCGCATCAAACTCTTTATTCACCCGCTTTAACTCTGGATTCGGATGAAATTTTATTTTCTGACCCACTCTTTACCTCCCGCACAATTCCGCATAAATTACCCGCGTTTGAGCGGAAAAGCAATTGATGAAAAAGCAAGCCCGCTCCATATGGGGTCATAGATGTAAAATTTTTCATTTATGTCACTGTTAGCTGAAAGGATGCATTATGGAAAAGAAGATGCTCGTTGTAGCCATTGCGATTGCCACTATCCTGATCTCAACCTTGCTTCAGCTTTTCATGCGGGATCGCAAGACAACTCCGGCCACAAAGAAAATGTTGTGGGCCAGCTTCGTAGCAGGAATCGTGGTTCTGGGTGCGGTGTCTATCGTTATTCTAACCAGATAGCCGGGGCGATTCAGTCCGATGACAGGATAACGGAACTTTACGCCCTTTGCGGGGCGGGATGCTCGGCTCCGCCGCTCAGATGCCCCGAAGTGTCGAGGGTCTGCGAAAGCACAAGGCACGATGCTCCTTTCAGACGTTCAAGTGGAAACATCCCCGGCCCAGACGGGTGAGACGGTTCCGGCTTCGTCCTGAAGCAACAGTTCGCCCTGTTCACCAAAGCCGGCCAGCAGGCCTTCGCGAACGGCATCGCCGTCACAAACGGAAATCATTTTTCCAATGTTTGGAACATTGGCCTCCCATTTTTTCCGAACCTTGGAAAACCCGCCCTGCGCCCATTCGTCGAGACGGGCCGAGAGGATCGGCAAAAGCTTTTCGAGCAAGTCGTCGATGTTTCGCCGCTCCCCGGATTCAATCAGCATTGAGGTGGCGGGCTGGTCGATATGATCGGCACGCTGCATATTCACATTCAGTCCGATTCCCACAATGATTCCGCCCGGAACTCCTTCGGACAGGATGCCGCAGATTTTTTTGCCATTCACTAAAACGTCGTTGGGCCATTTGAGATCGGCGTCTATTTTTTCCAAGGCAAGCAGTTCAGCGACCGAAATTGCCGCGGCCATCGCGGCGGCGGGTAATGTGCGAGGGTCATATTCACCGCGTAGTAAAAACGAAAATGTAAGGTTTTCGTTGGCGGCAGAGAGCCATTCCCGCCCTCTCCGGCCCTTCCCCTGCGTCTGCTCGCGCGTTGCAACCACCGTGCCTGACGGCAGTTGCGGCTCCAGCTCCAAACGCTCTTTCAGAAAGGTGTTGGTGGACGGCAGGCGATCAATCCACTGAAGATAAAAGTTCATACGATGTTGTAAGTTATTTTTTGCCGGTTTTGACTGGTTCTAATGGCTTGGTTTCCGTACAAAGCAGGCTATTTTACACATCCGCATAAAATAAAGGACAACATTATGGCACAAGGATTAGTACTTTTGGTGATCGGAATGGCGACGGTTTTCTCTTTTCTGGTTCTTCTCGTTATCGCAATGCAGGCCGCCGCCGCATTCTTTAAGAAATATGCACACCTCTTCCCCGAAGAAGTGGCGCGAACATCCACCCCTGCGGTAAATCCCGCGGCGGCAATCGCAGTGGCACTGGCAGCAATCCGCGCAAAACGCGGCTAATAATTTAAAAACTAATCAGGAGTAACCGATGGCTAAAAAAACAATCCATATCATGAACACCGCGTTTCGCGACGGCTTCCAGTCCGTCTACGGCGCCCGCGTACTAACCGAAGATTTTCTCCCGGCTGTAAAAGCCTGTGTGGAAGCCGGACAAACCCACTTCGAAGCTGGCGGCGGCGCACGCTTCCAAGCTCCGTTCTTCTATTGCAACGAAAGCGCATTCCATATGATGGATCGTTTCCGCGAGGTCGCCGGTCCTGACGCCGACCTGCAGACCCTCGGTCGCGGGATTAACGTGGTGGGCCTCGACTCCCAGTCGCGCGACATCATCGACCTGCACGCAAAAATGTTCAAAAAGCACGGTATCACCACGATCCGTAACTTCGATGCCTTGAACGACGTCAACAACCTGTTCGACTCCGGCAAATCGATCAACGCCCACGGCCTCAAGCACGAAGTCGTGGTCACCATGATGGAACTGCCCCCCGGCTGCTCCGGCGCGCACGATGTCGCCTTCTACGAAAAAACACTCAAAGACATCATGGCTGCCGGTGTTCCGTTCGACAGCGTCTGTTTCAAAGATGCCTCCGGAACCTCCACACCGAAGAAGGTCTATGAGACCATCGCCATGGCTCGCAAGATGCTCCCGGGCGAAACCAAACTGGTTTTCCATTCCCACGAAACCGCTGGCGTCGGAACCATCGGCTACATCGCCGCCATCAAAGCCGGTGCGGATCAGGTTGACTGTTCCATGGCCCCGGCATCCGGCGGAACCTGCCAGCCCGACGTCTCCACTCTGTGGCACGCCCTGCGCGGCGAAGACTACGAACTGGACATCGACATCGATAAAATGATGCACGCCGAAACCGTCTTTAAAGAGTGCATGGCCGACTATTTCGTGCCGCCGGAAGCCAAAGCGGTTGAGCCGATGATTCCATGGTCGCCGATGCCCGGTGGCGCGCTGACTGCCAATACCCAGATGCTGCGCGATAACGGCATCATGGATAAATACGAAGACTGCATCCACGCCATGGGCGAAGTGGTCCGCCGCGGCGGATTCGGAACCTCCGTGACACCGGTCTCCCAGTTCTACTTCCAGCAGGCCTTTAATAACGTCATGTTCGGCCCATGGGAAAAAATCGCTGAAGGATACGGTAAAATGGTTCTCGGCTACTTCGGAAAAACTCCGTGTGAGCCCGATCCGGAAATCGTCAAACTCGCTTCTGAAAAGCTCAACCTCGAGCCGACCACCGAAAACCCGGTCGACATCAACGACCGCGACCCGAACAAAGGGGTCGAGGCCGCTAAGAAAATGCTCACCGAAGCCGGCATTACCGATCTCTGCGAAGAAAACATCTTCATCGCTGCGGCTTGTAAGCAGAAGGGAATCGACTTCCTGCTCGGCAAAGCCGAAATCAACGGCGTGCGCAAAGGGGCTCTCACTCCGGCCGCCGCGGAAGCGGCTCCGGGCGGCGACGGGGCCTACACGGTCACGGTTGACGGCAAGAAATTTGCGGTTGAAATGAAAGGCGACAAAGCGACCGTCAACGGCAAAGCCTATAGTGTCGATGTGGCCGATGGCGCAGAAGCCGCTTCGGACGGCGTGGCCCATGTCTCCGCTGACTCCATTGAGGTGAAAGCGCAGATGCCCGGTAAAATCATGAAGATCAATGTTACCGATGGCAGTCACGTCACTGCAGGTGAAGTTCTGCTCATCATGGAAGCCATGAAGATGGAAGTTGAAATCAAAGCTCCTTCCGAAGGTGCCATCACATCCATCGCTGTATCAGTCGGCGATCAGGTGACCTCCGGCCAGGCTCTCGCCTCCATCAACTAAGGGAATTTACCATGTTTAAAATGAAGAAAACATTTGGGCTGATCGCCCTGACTGCCCTGCTGCTGACGGGCACGGCTGTCGCGGATACAGGCTCCGCAGCCGACCGGGCGGCAGAAAAGGCTCAGACATCCGAAAAGCTTTCGATCGGCAAAGGATTCAAAACCCTCTGGGAGTCGACCGGCATCTATCGGTTCATGAATCCGGAAACTGCGGCGGAAAAACAGGCGGCCTATCTGGACGCCACCATCAAAACCGTGGATGCGGAGATTTCAGCGGGACACTTTGCCAATGTGCATACTGTCCTTGAGAAAGCGGCCCAGCACGGTGTTGAGCCGGCAGTTCTTACTGATCTGAGCGCCAAGCTGGTGGTCGCCGAAGCGGAAGGCTATACCTCGCACGGTCTGCTTCCGGAAGGTGCCGGTCAGTTTGTGATGATCCTGATCGGACTGCTACTGATCTGGCTGGCGATTGCCAAAGGATTTGAGCCGCTGCTCCTCCTGCCGATCGGATTTGGTGCCATTCTCACCAATATTCCGGCCGCCGGAATCGCGATGGGTCCGATGCCCGGGCAGCCTGCGGGCTTCCTGTACTACTTCTACACCGTCGGTGTGCAGTCCGGGGTCTTCCCGCTGCTCATCTTCATGGGTGTGGGCGCCATGACCGACTTCGGTCCCCTGCTCGCCAATCCGAAAACCGCCCTGCTCGGCGCCGCTGCGCAGTTCGGTATCTTCATCGCCCTGCTTGGCGCGCTGGCGCTGACCGGCTGGACCAACGGCGTGGTGAACTTCTCCATGCAGGATGCCGCCTCTATCGGGATTATCGGAGGAGCCGACGGACCCACCGCCATCTTCCTGTCGTCGCGCCTGGCGCCCAACCTGCTCGGCGCCATCGCTGTGGCCGCCTATTCCTACATGGCGCTCGTGCCGATCATTCAGCCGCCGATTATGCGTTGGCTGACCACCAAAGAAGAACGCGCCATTGTAATGAAGCAGCTTCGCCATGTCACCAAAACCGAGAAGATTGTCTTCCCGCTGATGGTGCTCATTCTGTGTATCCTGCTACTTCCATCGGCGACGCCGCTGATCGGAATGCTGATGCTCGGTAACCTCATGAAAGAGTCCTGTGTTGTGGATCGTCTCTCTGACACCGCACAGAACGCGCTGATCAACATTGTCACCATCATGCTCGGACTGGCTGTCGGCTCCAAACTGGCAGCTGACAAGTTCCTGAACGCGAATACCCTCGGGATTCTCGCACTCGGATTGATTGCCTTCATGATCGGTACCGCCGCCGGGATTCTGCTGGCCAAGTTGATGAACAAACTCAGCAAGGATCAGATCAATCCGTTGATCGGCTCCGCCGGCGTATCGGCTGTGCCGATGGCTGCGCGCGTGGCCAACAAGGTTGGTCTGGAAGAAAACCCGAACAACTTCCTGCTGATGCACGCCATGGGCCCGAATGTTGCCGGTGTGATCGGCTCCGCCGTCGCCGCCGGGGTTCTGCTGGCATTGTGCGGGTAACTGCGTTACAGCTTGCTTTCAGGCTGAAGGCAAAGCGCAAGGCCCTGTTTTCCAATGTTTGGAAAACGGGGCTTTTTTTTAGGCATCGGAACCTGCATATATCGCAATACTATAGATGAAATGAAAAAAAGAACGGATCCCCTATTAGAGCTCGGCCGGTTAGCGGGCAAAGCCATTGTCGATTTCAAGATGATTCAGGACGGCGACCGTCTGCTGGTCGGGATCAGTGGCGGCGTGGACAGCATGATGCTGATGCATGTGCTGACCCGTTTTCAGAAGCGCGCCCCGATTTCTTTTGAGCTGTTCGCCGTCACCCTCGATGAAGGCTTCGACGGAATCGACCACGCCCCCCTCGCCGAATATGCGGAACAACAGGGCTGGGATTTGAAAATTATTAAAACGCCGATCGCTCAGCTGATTGTTGAAAAAGAGTCAACGGATCATCCCTGCGGCCTGTGCGCCCGTCTGCGGCGCGGCTTCATCCACGGGCACGCTGACGAGTTGAACTGCAACAAACTGGTTCTAGGCCATCACCGCGACGATCTGTGCGTCAGTCTGTTGATGAGTCTGTTTCGCGGAAAAGGAATCAAAACCATGTCGCCGAACATTGCGGCCGACAGCGGAACCAAGCGGCTGATCCGTCCGCTGTGTTACGCCCCGAAAAAGCTGATCGAGGAAAGCGCCGGCGCGTTTGATTTTCCGAACATTGGGAACTGCGACTACTCCGAACAGCTCGATCAGGACGGAGACCGGGCAACCCTTGAGCGGCTTTTCCACACATTGGAAGAAACGTTTCCAAACATTGGAAAATCAATGCTCCATTCAATGGGTGACCTGCGCCCCGAAACCCTGCTCGATAAACGGTTTCTGGATCACCTGAAGTCTATCGGGGAAGATTAGAACGATATTCTTCACGGCGGGCGCGGATGGCTTCGATAATCGCCGGGTCACACCGCTTCTCCGCCAGCGCCAGAGCAATTTCAGCGGCTCTCACGGCCTCTGCATATCGCCCTTTTTCTGCATACGCCGCCGCCAGATTATTAAATACCTCCGCGCGGCCTGCATTGAGTTGAATGGATTTCTCGAACTGCTCAATGGCTCCGTCGGGATCGCCTTCAACCAGCAGCAGCGCCCCGAAATTGCTGTGGGCGACGGGATTGTTTTCGGTATGCGCCAATGTCCGGGTCCAAAGAGCGGTTCCATTTTTCCACATACCGGTCTGAGCCCGACCGGCAATCGTTAACACGCAGAGAAGTGCGGCGCTCACAACCGAGGCCGCAATCCGGCGTCGTCTGGAGTCTGCCCAGTCGCCAATCAGCCAGACAACGGCCATTACCAGGCCAATCTGCGGCAGGTAGGTATAGCGGTCGGCATGGGCCTGACTGCCGACCTGCAAAATGCCAACAACAGGAATCAGCATGCCCAGATACCAGAACCAGCCTGTAAAAAGAGCGGGGCAGGTTTTTATTTTGCGTAAGACGATCCCTGTTATGGCAACAAGAAATACAACCGCACCAACGATCTGCCAGACAGGGAAAAGCCCTTCCCGCACCGGATACAGAGCCGCCAGTCCGGACGGAACGATCAGCTGTTTAATGTAAACAAGATACGACACCGCCGCATTCTCCACTCGCCAACCGAACGGCAGGGCTTCCGTGGATGCGATGGCATCCCGCTGCGCCCAAACGGTGACGCCGCAAAAAAGCGCAGAAATAATAATAAGCGGCACCTTTTCCAGAATCAGCCGGGTCGGTTTTTCAGACCGAAACCGTTCGAGCGGCCAGAAGTCCAGAAGCAACAAAACAAAAGGCAGCGTAACCAGCATAGATTTGGAAAGCAGTCCGGCAATAAACAGCGCGGCGACTGACGAATAGCGAAGGAGTGAAAACGGCCGGCGGGTGTACCGCAGGTATGCACACAAAGTGACCATGAAAAAAAGACCACTCAACAGATCTTTGCGCTCGGAAACCCAGGCAACGGATTCGGCTCGCAGAGGATGAATGGCAAACAGTGCCGCGGTTACAGCACTGCGCCACACCGAACCGGTCATGGCGCGCAGAACAAAAAAGAATGCCAGCACAACCGCGTTGTGAAGCAACAGGTTCGTCAGATGAGGTCCGAACGGATTCAGTTCATAAATCTGGCAGTCCAGCATATGAGAAAAAGAGGTTAGCGGATGCCAGTTGGCACTATGCGGGTGCGTAAGAATCCACTTGATGCCATCAAGCGTTATGCCATTTGAAATCTGAGGATTTGCATAGACATAAGAACCGTCATCAAAATTTACAAAATCAAATGAGATCACCTGCCCGAAAACAATGCATACAAGCACGACCAGCACCAGGCAGATGCTGAATGCCGCAGCGGAAGTGCCGATGTTTTTTGTGGAGTTATTCATCCAGAGCTTTTTTGTGGAGTAGCACAATTTTCAGGTTGCGGATCACATCTTCATCCGTCGGATCAATCTCCAGCGCATTGAGGAAACAGATGATAGCTGTGTCTACTTCATTTTCATTAAACAGTGCCACACCCAGATTTGTGAGCGCGTAGAGATTGTCCTGGGTACATTCCAGCGTATGAGTCCAAATGGTAATACTGTTGCGCCAATAAGCGGTTTGAGCGCGGGCAATCAGCATGGATGAAATAAGAATCGCGGTGATAAAGGAAATACGGATTCCCCGCCGGATTTTCAGGAAGGCCGGCATTTCAGCGATCATCCAGACCAGCATCAGCAACAAACCAATCTGTGGCAGATAAGTATAGCGGTCAGCATGAGCCTGCACCCCGACCTGAACCAGCCCGATTACCGGCACAAGCATGCCGAGATACCAGAGCCACCCGACAAGAAACCAGGGTCGTTTTCGGCACGAAAAACAGGCCAATACAGATACACTGATCAGCACTCCCGCCGATATGACCAGCTGCGATATTTCCGGTAATTTTCCGGAATGAGGATAAACCAGCGCCAGGTTAAATGGGTAAACCAGTTGTTTCAGGTAAACCGCATAGGAAACAACCGCATTGGCGACCCGGTTGGCGAACGGTACGGAAATTGTGAGCATGGAGTGTTGCTGCGCCCAGAACGTGGTAGCGCAGGCCCCCAGCGATAACAGCAACAGCGGAATCTTTTCCACAATCAACCGGCGTTTGGCGACGGTTCGTCCCAACGGCCAGTAATCGAGCAGCAGCAGAACAAACGGCAGTGTGACAAGCATGGGTTTTGACAACAGGCCGAGTGTAAACAGCAACATGATGAGGAGATAGCGTCTTACTGAAAACGGGAGCCGGACGTAACGCACATAGGCCAGCAGAGTCAGCAAAAAAAACAAGCCGCTCAACACATCTTTGCGCTCGGCAATCCAGACCACCGATTCAATCCGTAACGGGTGGACAGCGAACAGCGCTGCGATTATAGCACTGCGCCAGATCACGCCGGTCATGCGGAAAATCAGCAGAAAAAGCACGAGTGCGGTAGCCGTATGCAACAACAGGTTGGTCAGGTGATGGCCCGTGGGATTCAGTCCATACAGCTGGCAGTCGAGCATATGCGACAGCGAGGTCAACGGGTGCCAGTTTCCACCGTGGCTGTTGGTAAGAGACCAGCGCAACCCCTGCCATGTCAGGCCGCCGGAAATCATCGGGTTCTCAACCACATAGCCGGGATCATCGAAGTTGATGAAATCACATTGAAGCGCCGGGCTGAAAACAAACCATGTCATCAACGTAAGAATCAGACAGATCCCGCCGATGATGCGCTGTGTTGACGACACGGTCATATGCGGCCTTCCTATTGGAATAACCGGGACCGGAGCAGTCCGGCGCGGGCAAGACGGAAGCAAAGACCGGTCCACAGGCAGCCGATACCGTAACGGACACTGCGGTGGAAATTGATCGACGAGGCTTCCGGAAAATACTTCGTCGGGCAGCTCACTTCGGCAATGGTGATATTCCGCCAGAGAATCTGCGCCAGCATTTGATTGTCGAAGACAAAATCATCGGAGTTCTCCTCCAGCGGAAGTTGCTCAAGCAGTTCGCGGGAAAACGCGCGGTAGCCGGTGTGATATTCCGAAAGTTTCGCGCCGAGCAGAATATTCTCAACCAGTGTAAGTCCCCGGTTGGCGACATATTTCCACCACGGCATACCGCCCTTCAGTGCGCCGCCGCCCAGAATGCGCGACCCCAGCACGCAGGAGTAGAGCCCGCCGGATATCATGGAAGCCATTGCGGGAATCAGCGCGGGGGTGTACTGATAATCGGGATGCACCATAATGACAACATCCGCGCCGGCAGCCAGCGCCAGACGGTAGCAGCTTTTCTGATTGCCGCCGTATCCGCGGTTTTCGGGATGAACGTGCAGCGTGACATGCTCCAGTGTGCCGGCAATCGCGGCCGTTTTGTCGCAGCTGGCATCATCGACCAGAATCACTTCATCGACAATTCCCTGTTCCATGACCGCATCATAGGTTTTACGCAGGGTTTCCGCCGCGTTGTAGGCAGGCATCACAACCACAATTTTCTTGTCATTCAACATGCTTCAAACCCTCTCAAAAGCCACCGTC
>JACNKZ010000085.1:0-15554 GCA_014381785.1 Kiritimatiellota bacterium | reverse complement strand
TCGATGATGAATGGAATATTCTTTGCCCGTGCCAGCGCATCCAGATGACTCATTTCCTCGTCCGTCAATACGTTGCCGGTCGGATTGGTCGGGCGCGATACACAGATTGCGCCGATATCGTCGCCGATTTCCAAGGTTTGGAAATCCACATGATATTTAAACAGCCGGTTATCGAGCAGCTCCATGGCCGGACGTTGCGCCGTGAAAAAGTCGTCGCACAGGCCGGTGTCGGCATAGCCGATATATTCAGGTGTTACCGGAAACAGCACCTTCTTTTTTGAGCCGTCGGGCATTTCACCGGCGAAAAGATTGAACAGGCAGAACAGCGAACTCTGGCTTCCATTGGTCAGCGCAATGTTCTGCGGCCCAATGTCCCAGCCGAAGGTGTCGCGCAACAGGGTTGCCAACGCTTCAATAAAAGCGGCATTGCCGCGCGAGCCGTCGTAGTTGCCGATCATCGACTCAAACGCGCCCGGTTCCTCCAGAATGGCCATTAGCCGCTCACGAAAGATCGCCTGCACCTCTGGAATATGTGCCGGGTTGCCGCCGCCGAGCATCAGCATATCTCCATCAGTCAACGCCGCGCCGAGATCATCCATCAACTGGGTGATCCCCGCTCCGCGGGTGAACTTTTCGCCGAATTTTGAAAACGTCATGAAATCTCCAGATTTTCCCAGCTGGGCTGGGCAAGCAGATGTTCGAGCAGCACGGCGCAGGCGACGGCATCGTAGAGCGCGTCGTGCGGCCTGCCAACAGGGCAGCCATTGCGGACGCGGCTGATCAGACCGAGCCCATGAATCAAATCTTCCAGTTTGTGCGACGGGACATCCGGCCAGGCCTGCCGCGCCAGCTTGAGTGTGTCGACCCACGGCCCGAAGCGGTGCATGGGTGCCATCTGTCGCAGAAACTTTTTTTCAACGGCCGCATTATGGGCAACGAGCGGGCGGGCCGTCACCCACCCTTCCAGATTTTTCCAAACCTTGGAAACGCCGGGTGCGGTGGCAATTTCGTCGCGCCGTTTATGGTGATCGCCCGGTGCATAGGCGTTGAACGGACGATTGGCATCAACGCATATGAGGCTCTCGAAGGTTTCTGAAGTAACCTGTCCGTTCCGAAGGAGCACTGCGCCAATCTGCCACGGTTCGGTGTCGAACCCCGGCACGGAGCCGGTGGTCTCGAAGTCGAGCACGGTGAGCGTTGTTTCGCGAATCAGCATGGAAAGATGATGCGGGATTCAGGATGCGGGATGCGAGTATAAAAAAAAGCCCCCGCCGGAGCGGAGGCTCTTCTGAAACGTGGCAATGCCACCTTAGCGTGAGTAGAACTCAACCACGAGGGCGATTTCGCACTGTACCGGCACTTCACCGTGTTCCGGCAGGCGGCTCAGGGTGGCGGTCAGTTTTTTGTCATCAACCGTCAGGTATTCCGGTGTGGTGGCAATCTGCTGAGCGGCCGGGAAAATTTCGAGGTCGCGGCTTTTGTCACGCACAGTGATCACATCACCGATACGCACGGCGTAGGACGGGATGTTGCACTTTTTGCCGTTCACTTTGAAATGAGCGTGGCTGACAAGCTGACGAGCCTGGTAGATCGAGCGGGCGAACCCGGCACGCAGCACGAGGGCATCGAGACGGGTTTCAATCAGCTGCAAAAGGATGTCAGAGGTGTTACCCTGTTTGCGGGAAGCGGACTGGTAGTAACGGCGAACCTGTTTTTCCGTCAGGTTGTACTGATACTGCAGACGCTGTTTTTCAACGAGCTGTTTACCGTAGTCAGACTGTTTACCCCGACGACGGGACGGGCCATGCTGTCCCGGAGGATGCGGGCGGCGTTCGAGATATTTCTCGGCTTTTGGCGTCAGGGCAATACCCAGACGGCGCGACTTCTTAATTTTCGGTCCTGTGAACTTCATCTATTTCTCCATTTGGTTTCTGTTGTCCTGTGTTCCGTCTAATTAAGCCCTTTCAGGCCGCCTGTTATCGTTAGACTCAGTTCAGGCGTTCACTTTCGTGATAATCCTTCTGCGGAACGAAGGGCGGGATTAAAGCGGGATGAGCGGTGCAAGTCAACCCCGCAAAGAATAGTTTTCAGCCTATTTTTACGGCTAAACACCCGCCGCTCTCCGCATCGAACCACTGCGAATCAGCATGATGCCGACACGGGCTTCCAATGTTTGGGAAAGACCGCATCTGTTTCTCGCCGGCAGCCGGGAAGCTTCTTGCGGATTTTCGGCCTGTTTTGCCTTGTCAAGCGGACGGAAGTTCCCATCATAGGCGCTCAATTTTAACCCGTATATTTGAAAAGGATCTGGATTATGAAAGAAGTAAAGAAAGTGGCCCTTTTAACCGCCGGTGGACTGGCCCCCTGCCTCTCATCCGCAATCGGCGGTTTAATTGAACGCTACAGCAAAGATCACCCCGAAATCGAAATCATCTGCTACACCGGCGGTTACAAAGGTCTTCTGCTCGGCGAATCGATTGCTGTGACCCCCGAAATCCGCGAAAAAGCGACCATTCTTTATAAACACGGCGGCAGCCCGATCGGCAACAGCCGCGTCAAACTGACCAATATCAAGGATTGTGAAAAACGCGGTCTGGTTAAAGAGGGTGAAAACCCGCTCGAAGTGGCAGCCGCCCAGCTCGTTAAAGACAACGTAGACGTGCTTCACACCATCGGCGGCGACGATACCAACACCACCGCCGCCGACCTCGCGGCGTTTCTTGCCGAAAACGACTATGCCCTGACCGTGGTCGGTCTGCCGAAAACCATCGACAACGATGTGTTCCCGATCAAACAGTCGCTCGGAGCCTGGACCGCCGCCGAAGAAGGCGCGAAATATTTCGCCAATGTGGTGGCGGAGCATAACGCAAACCCGCGCATGCTCATCATTCACGAAGTGATGGGACGCAACTGCGGATGGCTGACCGCCGAGACCGCCAAAGTCTACCATGAAAAACTTGAAGAATTAGATTTCCTCCCGCAGATGGGTCTCTCCAAAGCACGCAGGGATGTCCATGCGGTTTTCGTACCCGAAATGGCGATCGACATTACAGCCGAAGCCGCCCGCCTCACTCAGGTGATGGACGAAATCGACAACGTGAACATTTTCATCTCTGAAGGTGCCGGGCTGGAGGAAATTGTTGCCCAGATGGAAGCCGCAGGCGAGACAGTTCCGCGCGATGCGTTCGGACATGTTAAACTCGATGCCGTCAACCCCGGCGCATGGTTCGGCAAACAGTTTGCCCAACTGCTCAATGCGGAAAAAGTTCTGATCCAGAAGTCCGGCTACTACGCCCGCGCGGCCGCCTCCAACGAAGCGGACCTCAAACTGATTCTGGCCTGCTGCGATAAAGCGGTGGAATGCGCACTGGCCGGCATCGGCGGCGTCATCGGCGAGGACGAAGACAAAAATGACGAACTGCGCGCCTGCGAGTTCCCACGCATTGCGGGTGGTAAGCCGTTCGATATTTATGTGCCGTGGTTCGGCGAACTGCTGGCTGATATCGGCCAGGCGAAAGGCCAAAAAGTGAGCGTGGCTCACTAAGAATGGAGTAATGGAATATAGGAATAGTGGAGTATTGAAAAATCCATCACTCCAAAACTCCATTGATCCAATCGAAACCCCGCCCTTACCCGGCGGGGTTTTCTTTTTTTCCAAACATCCCGGTCACGCCGTAATAAATGAAGGCGGATGAAAAACCCGGATGAAAAACCGCTTTAAATGTGATAGGTTTGGTCTCGTATGAAAACAGACGCGTTTAAAATTTGTCCAAACTGCCAAGCATCGTGGCCGACGATGGACGAATTCCTGTCCGACCCCGAACTGAAGATGAACGGCTATCAGATTCATTTTGATGATCTGGCCGGCGGTATCTTCTTTTTCACTCATCATCACGAGGGTTGTTTCACAACGCTCTCAATTCCCGTGACAGATTTTCTCCCCTTGAATGACATTCCGTTTCTCGCAACGCGCGACAAGGAACTCTGCCACAACTCGGACTTCTGTGCGCGGCAGGGCTCCATATTGCCCCATCCAGCGGCGTGCGAATGCGCCTGGGTCAGAGAAATCCTCAAAACGGTCAGAGAATGGGACAACGCGGAAAATCCGACCAGCATCCCGAAACAGCCATAAACCCGAATGACAAACGCCGCTAAATGTGATAGTCCTTCTTCTGTATGAACCCGAAAGCCTTTAAAATCTGCACGAGTTGCCACGCTTCGTGGCCGACTCTGGAAGAGTTTCTATCTGATCCGGAAGTGATGCTTGCTGGATACCAAGCTCACTTTGATGACCTGCTCGGCGGGCTGTTTCTGTTTTCCCACGTACATGACGGCTGTTACACCACGTTAGGGATTCCGGTTGGACAATTTGTTTCTCTGAGCAAACAGCCCATTCTCAACAAACGGTCTGAACCGACGCAGGGCTGCCCCGGTTTGTGTGTGCGCGAAGGCGCACTCGAACTCTGTCCTTTAAAATGTGAATGCAACTGGGTGCGGGAAGTTCTGCAGACGATTAAGAAGTGGCCCCGGCAGGCGGCTTAAACCGGAATGCCGCCGGCCTGTTCCACTGCGGACGGCGCGCGTTCGATCAGCTGAATTGTCTTCCACCGACCGGACCTCATTCGCAAAATCCATCCTGTGCCCAGTAGGAAAAAGTAAGCGATAGCCCAGCCCCACGCCGCAAATACATCCAGCTTCAGCACCAGCACAATCACTGCTTCGCCCAGAGCGAAAAACCCCCAGGCGACAGTCGTGTGGAACCACATCACAAAATGGGTGTCCCCTGCGCCGCGCAATGCACTGGAGAGCACTGCATTGGTTGCTTCCATCAGCCCCCAGGCGGACGCAAAGAAAAGCAGAAGCCGGGCGGTCTCAAACACCTCGCTGACCATCACATCGCCGCGTGCAAAAACGCGAATGTAGACCCCGGGGAAACAGAGGAAGCTCGACACCACCAAAAGTGTGTAAATCCATCCGAAGCGTGCGGCTTTCCATGCGGCGGCTTCCGCCTCATCGGCATCATTGCGCCCCATGCACTGCCCCACCAGCACGGAGGCCGCCTGCCCGATACCCAGTGAGGGCATAAACGCGATCATATTGATGCTGAGCACAATGTTGCTGGCAATAAATGCGTCATCTCCCAGACGCCCGAGCAACAGAACAAACACCGAAAAGGAGCCGACATCGAGCACCATATGCACGCCGGACGGCAAGCCGAAGCGAAGCATCCGCAGAAAAATCGGACGGTTAAACCGCAGCGTCTCTCGGGTTCGATACACCAGAGCATTCGCTTTGGAAAAATAGAGTCCCAACAGAATCGCCGGAGCGACAAACCCGGCAATCAGGCTGGCAATCGCAGCCCCCTTGATTCCCATCGCCGGAAACGGGCCGTGCCCGAAAATCAAAAACCAGTTCAGCAGGACATTCGTACTGCTCCCGATCAGGTGAGCCGTCATAATCACGCGGGTTTTTCCGCGCCCGCTGTAAAAACTGCCCGCCGCGGCGGCCAGCGGGATGCTCACCCCGCCCCACATCACAATGGACAAATAGGCTTTTTCCTGCGCAAAGACTTCGGGCGCATGACCGCTCCACGACAGCAGCGCAACGCCCACCGGAATCAATAACCAGATCAGCGGCCAGGACAGCAATGCCATAAACAGCGCCTGCGCTACGGAACGACTGCAGTTCTCATATTCTCCGGCGCCGTAGTATTGAGCCACAAAGCTGTTGGCCATCGCACACAGCGCCATAAAGAAGCTGATCAGAGTGAACGAAAGAATGCCGGCCGGAACCACCGCCTGCAGAGAAACCGGATCGTACCAGCTCAAGAACATCCGGTCGCAGAAGTGCAGCATCGTAAATGATGCCGAGGTGATAATCAGCGGCAGGGCGACATGTAGAAGCTCGCGATAACTTACGTTATGCTTATTTTGAACCGAATCCATAGCCTATCCAGTGTTTCCAAACATGAGACAAATAGCGAGTCGACTTTTGTAAAATACCGCCGCTCAGGTGAAATCATTCGGTCTTCAAAATCAACGAGGTTTGCCGATCGATTTCTTCGCGTTCACAAATCAGCCGCCGCTCAGGAGGCCCTTTAAAAACCCGGCGGGGAGAGCCCAGAGAACAAGAAATAGGCCGAACAGTTTATTCCCCACAAGAAAGATCACCGACCCGAGGGGCGTGAGCCAGAAGAGCAGGAAAAAGATCCCCAAAAACTGTTGGGCCTGCAGGTCGTAACGTTTCACCTGCGGAACCAGCGCGCGCACGATACTGAACCCGTCCAGCGGAGGTAGCGGAAGCAAATTAAACACGAACAGCGCGCCGTTGACGTATCCGCCGTAGGAGAGTAGTTCCGAGGCGCCTTCCTGGCCGACAAAATAAGCAACAACGGCAAGCAGCGCGAACACGGCACAGAGGATCAGGTTGGCGAACGGACCCGCAAAAGAAATCATCGCATCCTTGCGCGCAGAACCGGTGCCGTGCGGACTGACCGGAACCGCTCCCCACGCGATGCCGATCAGCACTAGCATCAGCAGCGAAACCGGCCCCATCTGTTTCAACGGATTGAGGGTCAAGTGTTCACGCGGCGTGTCGTCGCCATAGCGCACGGCCGTATAGGCGTGTGCATATTCATGAACACAGATTGAAAACGCGGCAAACACGACCCACAACAGATAGTAGGTCGGATTTTTAAAAAAGGTTTGTATAAACAAGAAGTATCCTCTCCTTTGGATCGTACGGGCGAACATCTAGCCACAGCCTCTCCACCCCTGTCGAACCAAAAGGAGAAGCGCCTGCCTGTCTACGCAAAAAAACGGAGATAGAGGTAAAGATGCGCCACGATCAGCGAAGCAATCATGAAGGGAAAACCGTATTTGGTGAATGACCAGAAAGTGATCGGGCACTTGTTGCGATTGGCCATCTGCGCAATCACCACGTTAGCGGATGCGCCGACGAGCGTGCCGTTCCCGCCGAGACAGGCCCCGAGCGCGAGCGCCCACAGCAACGGCTCCGCAATTTGCGATTGAATGAGCATCGGGTCTTCCAGACCCATCTGCAGAGCAAACACGGGAATGATGCCTTTCACGAGCGGAATCATGGCCATGACCAGCGGGATGTTGTCGATGATGGCTGACGCAATCGCGCTGAACCAGAGAATGGTCAGTACAGTTGCCATCAGGTTGCCGCCGCAGATGTGCAGGATAAAGTCGCCCATTTTCTCAAACACATGATGATGCTCCAGCGCGGCAATCATCATAAACAGACCGGCAAAAAACAAAATGGTGTTCCATTCCACATGCATCAGCGAATGATGAATGTCCTTTTTACAAACCAGCACCATGACCATGGCGCCCGCCAAAGCGATGATGCCCGGCTCGATGTCGAGCAGACGGCCGCAAAAGAAACCGGTCAGAATCAGCCCGAAGACAACCAGCGCCTTTTTGAGCACCAGCGGCTGCAAAATCGCTTTTTCAGGGCGGGACTGCTCAATCCGCTTACGGGTCTGCTCCGTAGTCCGCATCTGCTTGCGGAACATCAACGCCATCACGCCGAGCAGCAGAACCATGATGACCAGCACCGGCGGTGTCATGTTGAGGATGAAATCGTTAAACGAAAGGTGCGTCTGGGAACCGATCAAAATGTTGGGCGGATCTCCGACCAGCGTGGCCGCGCCACCGATATTGGAAAACACCGCCTCCATAATCAAAACCGGAACCGCAGGCATTTCCAGTAACTGGCATAGCAAGATCGTAATCGGCGCCATTAGAATGACGGTCGTTACGTTATCCAGAAAGGCGGAAAGCACGGCGGTCAGAATCATGAAAAACACGGTAATCAGTAATCCGTTTCCTTTTGCGAGCCGGGCCAGCTTGATGGCCAGCCATTCAAAAATACCGGTATCGGTCAGCGTGTTCACCACAATCATCATTCCGATGAGCAGGAAGATGACGTTTAGATCAATCGCGTGCAGGGCTGCTTCGTAGTGGACGAAGTGCAACCCGATCATCAGCCCCGCCCCGATTAACGCGGCGATGGTTTTATCGATGAGCTCGGTCGCAATGAAAAAATAAATCAGCAAAAAAACAAGAATGGGGATAAGCATTGGATTCTCCGGCTTAGTAATTGATGACGTTGTCGAGGAGTGTGCTTTTGTCGATCGTGCCGACCCAGCGGTCATTTTCATCGACGACATACAGCTTGATAACCGACTTGATGGTGAGCTCGAAAACGATTTCCATAATGGTGTAATCCAGCGGAACCGTGAGGGCTTCCGGCGTCATAATGTCGCTGACAAGCATGTCGCGTTCGTCTTCAAAATATTTTTCGAAAGGATCGAATTCCGCAATAAACGAAACACTTTTGAGCTGCGCAAAAAAGTCCGGCAGGCCGTAGCGGAACAGCCGGTCGACCGTGATTTCTCCCCTGATTTTCTTCATTTCATCTACGACCGGAACGGCCTGCATATTATTCACGCTCATCAAATGAGAACAGGTTGAAACCCGGTCGGATTCCTCAACACTGAACCGCGGCGGACGCATGATGTCGCGAGCCGTGATGGATTTGTCGATTCGCGGATTATGCTGTTTGAACAGACTGCGCAGCTCTTCCGGCGTCTTCACATCCAGAACCTGTTGACGCACCTCCGCATCCATCAGCACACGCGACAGCTGCGCCATCATTTTCAGCGAGGTCGACGGTTCGGAGGCGGGCGCGAGAATCAGGCAGACGATCTGAACCGGCTCGTTCTCAAAGGAAACCGGCTTCGGCAGGATGCCCACCGCAAGAAATGCGCGGTTGAGTTTTTCGAGCCGGGCATGAGGAAACGCAATTGAAGAGCCCATTGCCGTCGTGCGCATCTCCTCGCGGGCGATCAGCGCCTGCAGGATCTCCGCCTTGCTCAACTCTGGATTTGCCTCTAAAAACTCCTCTGTACAAAAACGGTTCAGCATCTCCTCAAGCAGCTCATTACGCTGCGCTGACTGCAGGTCGATCTGCCAGGATGCCGGGCGGGTGGTATAGTTTAGAATATTCATATTGCTCTCCTCTTACAAACTGACTTCTTTTTTCGCATGAAGATACTGAGTCAGGATATGCTTGGCTTCCAAGGTTCCGATTAAGCCCCCCTCCGCATCGACCACAGCAACCTCGCGGATGCTGTTGCAATCCATCAGGTTCAGAACCGTTTTCAGCGAACAATCCACCGTAACGCTCACAACCTCCGAAGCCAGATCTTTAGCCTGACGGTAATTCAGAACATAGGAGATTGCCGGAAGCATTTCATCGGCATCCTCTTTACCTTTGGACAGCTTGAGCACTTCCATGGCGATCTGCTTGGCCTGGATCACACCGCTCATCTGACCGCAATCGTTCGTAAGGTACACTTTATACCGCTCCGACGTGCAGAGCATTTCAGCCAGCGTTTCCAGTGACGTTGAAATCGGTGCCTGCAGGCACGTCGTATTCATGAGCCGCGAAACGTCTTTCACGGTGGTGTTTTCTAAGTTGGATTTCATAATAATCTTTCATGCTTGTGGAAAAAAACAGAGAGCTGGCTGAAAAAGCCCGGCAGGACAGAAAACGCGTTCTGCGCATTCCGGAGTTCAGAGGGGGAATTCAGGTTCGAAGCGGAATCCGCCAGAGAGGCAGAGCGGCCGCGCAGCAGCTAGCCGGCGAACAGCGAAACGAACAAGTGCTCAGGGCTGAACCAACCGTTTCCATTCCCTGAACAACCAGCAACCCTCTAAAAAGAGGAACGTCCCCGACAGTGAGACTCTCTTCAATAGGTTCTTCCAGTGCTTCTTCAACTCCCGTGCCGAACGGCTGAACCTGTCCGTGCCTATCATCCACATACACACCTGCTGCGCCGGCCAACAATAATCCACCGGCCACGAGTAGAAGCAGAGCAAATGAAGATGGAATTCGATGATTCATTTACATTCAATCATCCTAAATGATGGCGGTGCGGCGAATCAGTTCTTCGCGGACGCGGCGGCGGGCGTAGCGCAGGTCAATCACACCAACAGCAGAGTCGGTGCCATCGCCGCGGGTGACCGGCAGCGCTTCGACCTGCATGCGGTTCATGTCGTCGAGCACGTCTGCCAACTTGGATGGCTGAGTGGTTTTTTCGTCCACCGGCTCCATCACATCGCTGGCAACCAGCCACTGCCAACTGTTGGCATCGCCCAGCAATTCTTTGAGCGAATCAAACGTGAGCACCCCGATAATTTTTCCCTCCATGGAAACCACGGGGTAAACGAGCGCATCGTTATCAGTAAAGCGTTTGAGCACAACCGACAGCGGAAGATCTTCGGGAATCGGCTGCACATCAGGATTCATGACATCGCCAACCGTCAGCTCGGCAATCACATCCTCTTCCGTGATGTTTTTATCCACTTCGCCGGCGGCGCGAACCGCATAGCGGGTGCAGGCCGGACCGATCAGCTGCACAACCAGCGTGGTGGCGGTAACGGTAAACACGATCATGTCGCCCAGCGACATGGTTTCGGTGATCGCAATCTCATTGAGATGCTGCGAGGCCATGATGGACAGACCAACGGCTACCCCGCCCTGCGCAAAGAGCGAAAAGCCCATGTAGCGGCTGACGACCGGTTCAGCCTTGGAGATCCGCCCGCCCCAGTAGGAACCGAGCCATTTACCCAGGCTGCGCATCACCACGTAGGCGGCGACCAAAATCCAGAGCCATGGCGGCATACCCGTGATGTTGAGCCGCGCGCCGACCAACACAAAGAACAGAATATAGATCGGGGCGGAAAAGGACCGGATCACTTCGAACAGCTCTTTGCTGCGGCGCGGGGCGATATTAGTGAGCAGAATCCCGATCGACATCGTCGCCAGAATCACGTCCATCTTAAAAATAACGGCGGCGCTGATGGTGAGCAGAATCACGCCAAGCGCCAGCCCGAGACGGCGCTCTTTTTGCGGCAGAAAGCGCAGGATGAGATTGAGGCCGTATCCGGCGGCCAGACCGAGAATCACCGAACCGAACAACTCAACCGCCACCTTGATCACCTCCTGGCCCAGATCGGCGCTACCGGAGGTGAGCATCTGCGCGGCGCTGGTGCCGATGCCGTAGAGCGTCATGGCCAGCGCATCGTCGAGCGCAACAATGGCGACAATCGCAGTAGTCAAGACGCCGGCGGTGCGATATTCCCACAGCACATCAATGGTTGAAGCCGGATCCGTCGCGGAGGCGATGGCGCCGAAGACCGTTCCGGCGGCCAGTGAGATGACCCAGTCGTGACAGACCATCTGAACGATCAGCGTGGACGTAATACCGACCAGAAAAAAGGCGCCCAGCCCCTCACCGAGCAGAATCGCGGTAAACTGTTTGCCGTATTTTTTAAAAATGGAACCGTGCAGTTCGCCGCCGACCAGAAAGCCGATCAGACCGAGCGCGAACAGATTGAACGGACGCAGCGCCAGAATATCCGCCTGATCGACCAGATGGAATCCGCTCTGGCCGATCAGCACGCCGATCACGATATAGCCAACCACCTGCGGAACATGGAGCTTCTGAAAAATCCAGGCCCCAATTACACCGCAGAAAATACAAAGTCCGATAATTGTCAGCAAACCCATGGTTTACGCCTCCTCGCCGGTGAACAGGTTGAAAGCGGATACAGCATCAGTTGCCGCAATGAGCGCAGTGCGAACCGGCTCTTCTTTGAGGCGGGTGCTGATTGCGGACAGCGCGCGGATGTATTGCGGATGCTGCGTGCTGCCGGCCGCGACCATGCAGACAATTTGAATCGGTACTTCGTCAAGGGATGCATAATCGGTCAGCGGTTCGCGGGCGATGCCCAGCGCCATCACCAGATCGTTGACGCCCGGCAACCGCACATGCGGCACACCGATCCCAAATCCGATGCCGGTGCTCATCAGCTCCTCGCGGCGAAAAATAGCGGTGGTCAGTTCCTCTTCGTTCGGAACCAACGGAGAGGTTGCCAGTAACGCGCAAAGTGTCTTAAGCGCATTCTCTTTTTCGCCGCCTTCGAGAAAAACCACCCGTTCCGGAGCCAGAAGTTTGGAAAGCAGGCCGTTGTCCTGCGCGGCGGCCGGTGCGGAGGAAGCTCCAAGTTGACGATTGACCCAGCTTTCGATATCGGCCCGCTTAAAACGCCAGGTGGTTCCCAGTTTGCCGCCGGGCAGCTGCCCCTTCTGCGCCCAGTCATAAACGGTGCGCTCGGATACCCGCAGGTATTCTGCAACCTCTTCAATCGTCATAATCTCGTGGCTCATGCAAATCTCCTCATTACGTGAAAAAGAGTAAGCTATGCGAAATCTGCAACCGTATGCAAGAAAATAGTCCTAAAAACAGGATTATACCGTCCACAAATGAATAGCAGATTTAGAGAAGCTGGCGGATATCGGCCAAAACGGCGGGCGCACCCTTCCCTTGGGAAAATCCCGCCAACGCCTCTTCGGCCGCATGGATTTCCTTTTTCAGGACCTTCTGTTTATCCGCGAGCAACCGGCCAAGCTCATCTTCTGCAACGGAATAACCGAAGAGCAGCAGACCGCCGCGTATCTTCGACAACACCTCCTCAACAGAACGTTTCTCGGCAAACCCCTCGATGATCTGGAACAGAATATATTCCGCTGTGCGCTCATCCCCCGACAGGCCCAGACTGCTCTTAAACCCGGCGTAGTCAAACCGCCGCTTGCCACTCTCCGTAATGGTGCCCCATACGATGTCTTCAGCTTGTCTCATTGTTTGATTTTTCCGGAGCCCCCACCGCCTGATTCATCGCGAAAACGCAAAAACGGTTCGGTTCAGGTTTAGGCAGAATAATTCGAGTTCTCCGCCGTGGAAGAAAATTATTCTGCCTGAAAATCATTCTGCCTACTTTGTTCCTGCCTGGCTTGGTACGCCTCTTCGGCCTGCTCCTTCATTGCGGCAATCATTCCGAAGGTCAGCTCCATCGGTTCTAAAGGAACAATCCCATTGGCGAAGCCGCGCGCACGAGGCGGTATGTCGAAGTCCTCCCCGCGGAATTTCGGCATCTGGCAAAAGCGATACAGGTAAAAATTCTCGACCTTGTAGCGGGCCCACTCCGTCTTTTTTAAAAATTTCACTGTGCTAGGAACAGACGGATTGGTCTGAAAACAGTTGAGCCCCAATGCAGCATATAAAAGATCCCACCCGTAAAACTTCACAAGCTTGGTCACCATTGTCTCTGTACTTAAACCGTGTAGCGGATTGTTTTGCTGTTCTTCAATGCTCATAAGAATTCCTCATTCAACAGGAGGATTATACAGAGAACGGCCGCAGATCGTACTGTTTAACCCGGTTCATTTTAAAGCGCGCAACCACTGCGCACGTAAAATCCGCAGTTGAGTCGGCACATCCTGCGGCGTACGATTCAACGGTTCACTGGAAATCGATCATCTGGGATTGAGCGGAGAAGCCCGAATGAAAAAAACATCTGCCTTTTTTCTTTTACTCGCCCTGCTGCTCACCCTGCCGCTGCTGGGAATCGTTCTGGCTGGATACGACGCAGCAACCTATCTTGAATTTCCGCCGCGCACCCAGTATGTGGCTCATGCGCCGTTCTCCTGGCCGGTCTTCATCGGACTCACCGCCGCCATTTCAGCGGTCGTCACTCCGTTCCTCCGGCGTGTTTATCAATGCAGAAACAGCGTTCCCCGCACTATTCCCGCCGACAGATTTCCGTGGTGGGGCACGGTCGGAATCATGCTGGGAATCGTTTCATGGATTCTGGCGTGGACGCGCTTCGACTGGCTTGCACCGCTTCAGCTCTACACCTTCACCCCGTTGTGGCTCGCCTACATCATCGTCATCAATGCCGTCACGTTTCGCCGCACCGGCCGCTGCCTGCTGACGCACCGTACCCGCTATCTCCTGAAGCTGTTCCCGCTCAGCGCCGCCTTCTGGTGGTTCTTCGAATACCTCAACCGGTTTGTGCAAAACTGGTACTACACCGCCTCCGACAGCCTTTCCGGACTGCACTACTTCATCGCCGCCACCCTTCCCTTTGCCACCGTCCTGCCCGCCGTGCTCTCCACCGAAGAATGCCTGGCCTCAAACCCGCGCCTGACCACCGGGCTCGATCAGTTCCTTCCGCTCCGACTCAGCCGGCCGCGACTCATCGCATTCATTGTCATGATCTTCGCCTGCGCAGGACTCCTCTGCATTGGACGGTTTCCCGACCTCCTTTTTCCCCTGCTCTGGGTCGCGCCGCTGCTCCTGTTGCTGAGTTTCCAATGGTTGGAAAACAAGCCGTCATTTTTTCAAAACATTGGAAACGGCGACTGGCGGCGGGTCTGCCGGCTCTGCCTCGCCGCACTCCTGTGCGGTTTTTTCTGGGAAATGTGGAATTTTTTCAGCCTCGCCAAATGGATCTACACCGTACCGTACGTCAGCCGCTTCCGCCTCTTTGAAATGCCAATCCTCGGCTACAGCGGTTACCTCCCCTTCGGGCTTGAATGCGCGGTCATCGCCGAATGGTTTCTGGGGAAAGGACGCGGCTAAACTCGAAACACATGGCTCGCATTAGTAAACGTCAGTTCGGCGATCTCTTCAACCGAAACGCCGCGCAGCTCAGCCACTGCGCGCGCCACAACAATCAGGTTGGCCGGCTCATTCGGCGCTTCACATCCAGCGGGCGGAAAATCGGGCGAGTCCGTTTCGATCAGTAGGCGTTCTGCCGGAACCGCAACGGCGGCGGCGCGAACCCTTTTTGCATTCGGATTCGTTACATTGCCGCAGAACGAAAACCAGCAGTTCAGCTCGCTTAATTCAGGAATCAATTCCACCGCCCCGCCGAAGGCGTGCAAAACAATTTTCGGCGCTGGATGCTCTCGCAAAATTTCAATCAGCCGTCCCCATGCCTGCACGCAGTGCACCGTCACCGGTCGATTCAGCTCGCGCGCCAAATCCAGATGCGCCGCAAAACATTCCTCCTGCTCCGCCCGGTTTTTGAAACGCTCGGAAAAATCCAAACCACACTCTCCAATTCCAACCGATAGCATCGGGGCGCCTTTTTCGCCTGTTGCATCGGCACGCACCATTTCTTCCAATGTTTGGAAGTTTTCTTTCCACCCGAGCGAAGCGAGCGAGGCCTCATCGCTATCGTGATGAGGCAACGACCGCAGGGAGTGGCAATGTTCGGAACAAAACCACGGATGAATTCCAACTGACAGCGTCAGGGCATATTTTTCTTTTTTCGGGCATTGCAAAACCTGAGCCCAGTCGTCAGGCGATGTGCCGCAGACGACTATTCGCTCAACGCCGGCGGCGGCCGCGCGTTCAAGAACGTTTCCAAGGTCTGGAAACAGCAGGTCATCCTGCAGGTGACAATGGGCATCAAACAGTTTCATATCGTGAAAAGTAGAACATTTTTTCAAATCTGACAAGTTGCGGACCCTCTCCTGCCAAAGCCTCTACGACAGGAAACTGGCAGGACATATTCAAGTAGAGGAATACTGGAATAGAGGAACGTTGGAGTAATGGAGTACGGGAACCGTCTCCACCAAAGGCTACGACGTGCCAGGGTGGTGGAGTACTG
>JACNKZ010000055.1 GCA_014381785.1 Kiritimatiellota bacterium | reverse complement strand
TTATTAGGAAGAGGGTCTTAGCTGTTGGGTGCGTATAATTGGGTGTCTTTTTTTTGAGTCGGGATCCGCCCGCCTGTAACGCTGCAGCACTGTGGGCAGATGATTCCTGCTCCGAGACCGAGGGTCTCGGCTACAACCTTCCCAACCCCATTGATTTAAAAATGATTTTGCTGTCCATGATTTTGTAAAAAGCCTTCCCTCTCATGCTCATTCGCAATGAAGAGGCCTTTGCGACACACTTCCGAGAAGAGCCGAAAAAAACAGCCAGCCCTGACGCAGTCAGTTCCAGACATTGGAAAGTTAGGTTGACACCAGAGGGGAATGCGCCTACAACCCCCGCTCACTTGGCCCGTTTTTCGCGGCCCCTTCTTTTCCTGCACCGTCCGCATGGCTTAGATTTTTAGATACCGGACGGGAAAAGAAGAACACATGAAACAAGAAAACGTATTCGCGGCTCTCATTGAGCCGCTGCAGCGTGCTGTCGCCGAAGAGGGCTACAGCACACCCACACCCATTCAGCAGGAAGCCATTCCGCATCTGCTCGAAGGTAAAGACCTGCTCGGCTGCGCGCAAACCGGAACCGGCAAAACCGCCGCGTTCACGCTGCCGTTGCTGCAGGAAATGTCGGGAACCAACATCACCCCGAAGGCGCGCACACCGCGCGCACTGATCCTCACGCCAACCCGCGAGCTGGCCGCGCAGATCGGCGACAGCATCGCCACCTATGGCCGCCACGTGCGCGTGTCGCACACCGTCATCTTCGGCGGTGTCGGCCAGAACCCGCAGGTCAAAGCCCTGCAGCGCGGCGTCGATGTGGTCGTCGCCACGCCGGGCCGTTTGATCGATCTGATGGATCAGGGATTTGTGAAGCTCGACCAAATTGAGCTGTTCATTCTCGACGAGGCCGACCGCATGCTCGACATGGGGTTTATCCCCGCCGTCCGTAAAGTGATCGCCAAGCTGCCGAAAAAGCGCCACTCGCTCTTTTTCTCCGCCACCATGCCGCCGGTTGTTGAAAAGCTCGCCATGGATATGCTCCGCAACCCGGTCAAAATCACCATCGATCCCGGCAAGCCGACCGTCGAACGCATCGCGCAGAAAATGATGTTTGTCGATAAAGGCAATAAAGACGAATTGCTGATCGATCTAATTGACTCACATAAAATGGACAAAGTGATTGTGTTCTCCCGCACCAAGCACGGGGCCAACAAGGTAGTCGTCAAGCTCGAAGCAGCCGGCATTAGCGCATCCGCCATTCACGGCAATAAATCGCAGACCGCCCGCACCAAGGCGCTGGCTGGATTCAAAGCCGGCAACGTGCGCGCGCTCGTTGCCACCGATATCGCCGCGCGCGGCATCGACGTCGATGGCATTACCCACGTGGTGAACTACGATTTGCCCGAAGAGCCCGAAACCTACGTTCACCGCATCGGCCGCACCGCCCGCGCCGGGCTGGATGGCGATGCCGTCTCGTTCTGCTCCGCCCGCGAGCGCGATTTTCTCCGCGACATTGAAAAACTGATCCGCAAAGAGGTGCCGGTTGATACCGGTCACAAATATCATTCTGACGTGGCGCGCCGCGCGGTGGGTTCCGATGCGCGCCCCGAGCCGAAGAGCCGGCAGGGCAACCGCCGCGGTGGCGGTGGACGGCCCGCCGGACAGGGCGGCGGAAACCGCCGTCGCCGGTAGAGTGTTTACCACGAAATACACGAACCACACGAAAGGCCGATCTGAACCTGTTTTCGTGTGGTTCGTGTATTTCGTGGTGAAAACCTGGCCCGCACTGATCCGCGTGATTCGCGGTTAAACAACTCCAGTAGCCGGATGAAGGCGTTGCCTTCTTCCAAGCATTGGAAATTGCAATCGGAGCATTCATCAGGATAATGGGCGGCCTTATGAGCAAAAAACTATTTAACAAGATCAATACCGGCATCAACCTCGAGGAGTTTATCAACGTGGAAGAAAAAAGATATGACGGACGGACTCCCGACGAATTGCGGACCGTGAAATTTACGCGCGACTTTACCATCAACGCCAAAGCCTCCGTGCTGGTCGAAATGGGCAATACCAAAGTGATCTGCGCGGCCAGCGTGGACGAAAGCATTCCGCCGTGGATGCGCGCGCAGAATGTAGCCGGCGGCTGGCTCACCTGCGAGTACGGTATGTTGCCGAGCGCCACCTCCGACCGCTGCCGCCGCGAAACCGGCCGCATCGGCGGACGCACCATGGAAATTCAGCGCCTGATCGGCCGCGCCCTGCGCGCCGTGGTCGACCTGCAGAAGCTCGGCAAGCGCCAGATCACCATCGACTGCGATGTCATTCAGGCTGACGGCGGAACCCGCACCGCCTCGATCACCGGCGCTTACGTTGCGCTGCGTCTGGCGGTCGACCGCCTGATGGAAGAGGGCCTTCTCAAAGAAGATCCGATCAAAGAGGCCATCGCCGCCATTAGTGTTGGTATCTACAAAGGCGTCCCGGTTCTCGATTTGAACTACTTCGAAGACTCTAAAGCGGAAGTCGACATGAACGTCGTGATGACTGCCTCCGGCCGGTTGGTCGAAGTGCAGGGCACCGCCGAAGAAGAACCCTTCACCAAAGAGCAGATGAGCCAGATGATGGACCTCGCTGAAAAGGGCATCAACGAGCTCTTCGAAGCGCAGAAAGCATAGCTCTCGCCCGTCCGCAATGCTCACTTAAGCCGCAACGGCGCGAAGTGGGCATGTAAAAAGCCCCGCTCGAAAGAACGGGGCTTTTTTATGTATCTGCGAGAGATGATTTTATTGGGGCGGGAGGGCCCGGGCGGTGAGGCTGTTAAAATCCTCGGCCGCCGCGTGCGTCCCCGCGCATCCGCTGCGGTTTGGGAGTCGGCGGGTTTTCCAGATAGAGGGCGTACCACTCTTCGCCGAGGCCGGCATTCGAGAAGCTTTTATCTTTGTTGTTTGAAAGCAGCTGCCAGTTACTCGCAAGCGCCTCGTTGCTGGTCGCTTCCTTTCCTTTGAGAAGTAGCTGCCGCGCCTTTTCAGATTCGCCCTGTTTCATGTAGATCCAGGACATCAGCCCGTAAAGCAGGCTTCCCCGGCTTCCGCGAAACCACTTGATGCGGCGTTTGAAGGTTTTTTCAGCACCCTTGATATCATCGTTTTTGTACTGCCGCGCCATTTTCATGGCAAGGGTGATGGGCTCCATCATCATGGGCCCCTTGAACAGGCCCTTTTTCGCGAGGAGTTCATCAACCTGCTCGAACTCTTTCAGTTGATAGAGGAACTGCATGCGTATGGTGTCAATCTGCCGCCCCATCAGGGTGCTCCATTTTTTGAACGGCTCCAGACGCTTGGTGAAATCGAGCGCGCTGCTGATCATTTCCATCTGATCTTTTTCGAGCTGGCGCTGTATGGCTTTGATGTTGCCGTTGGGCTTGCTCTGGAACTGTTGAATTTTCCGGCTCATCCGTTTCTGGCCGCTCTCCATCTGTTCCTGCAGTTCGTTCTGAACGGCTTTGACTTTTCGGCGGACCAGAAACCCGACCAGAAAGTAGGTAACAAAAAACCCGGCGACTCCGCAGAACCCGGCGGTTTCCGATTTCGTGTTTGTAAGAACACAGGCGGCAACGGATGCAGCTGAAACAGCCGCTGAAATAAGTAGTGGTAGCATTTGTTTGATCCTCTTCGTTAAATAAATTCATCTATTGTGCAGGTGCGGGTACGCATACCTGCGAACATGAGAAAGAACACGATACAGTAGCCTGCTGGAAAAGTCACCTGTTGAGGATTTTCATTTTTCCAGGCATTGCCGTTCCCTAACGGTCACTGCCGTCGCAATAGCATCGGCCTCTCTCGACACTTGTCTCGAGTGGAAGCAGGCCCGAAGGATCGGGCTTTCAACTGAGCCCCGACCGATCGGGATTAAAAAAGCTGCACCTAAAAAAAGTTCCACCCCTTGGAAATTGACCTTGTAAGGGGCCTGCCGTAAGGTCTGCCGTTTTCGATTTTGAACCGAACAGGAGAATTTTATGAAGGTTTCACTCAAGAATGCCGGTGTTTGCCGCAAAACAATGACGGTTGAAGTGCCCGCTGAGGCAGTAACCGAAGAGCGCACCGAGTTGCTGAAGGTTTACGCCAGGGGCGTGGCGATTCCAGGCTTCCGCAAGGGTAAAGCGCCTAAGCACCTGGTGGAGAAGAAGTTTGCCAAGGAAATGACCGCCGATCTCAAGGATCGTCTGGTGCCGAAGTTCTATCATGAAGCCATCGAAGCCGAGGGCGTTAAGGTGGTGTCGATCATCAACGTGAGCGAGCCGGAGCTGGCCGAAGGCAAGCCGCTATCCTTCGATGTGACGATGGATGTGGAGCCGGAGTTCAAATTGCCCAAATATCAGGGCATCCCGATCAAGGCTGAAAAGGTTGAAGTGACCGAAAAACAGGTCGATGAGACCATCGAGAGCATCCTTCGCCAGCATGCCACCTTCGAAGATATTTCTGAGCGCCCCGCTAAAGAGAAGGATATGGTTCAGGTTTCCTACGAGTCGACCATCGACGGCGAACCGCTCGAAACCAAAGTTCCGGAAGCGCGCGGCATGGGCCAGGGCAAAGGCTACTGGATCACCTGCGACGACGAATCCTTCCTGCCGGGCATGGGCAAAAAGCTGATCGGCACCTCAATCGGCGACAAGAAGGACATCACCGTTGAATTCCCCGCCGAGTTCATTGTGAAAGAGCTGTCCGGCCTGAAGGCCGAGTTCAAAGTGGAAGCGACCGGCCTGCGTGAAAGCAAGCTGCCGGAGCTCGACGAAGAGTTTCTGAAAAAACTGCGTGTGGAGTCCGAAGAGGAGCTGCGCACAAACATTCGCCAGCACCTGACCGATGCGGCCGAGGCGAAAGAAAAACACCGCCGAGAGGATGCCATCTGCGAATTCCTGCTGAAGAAAACCAAGCTGGAAGTGCCGGAAACAGCGGTTCAGCAGCAGACCCGCAACGTGATGTACGATATGGCCCGCCAGCGCATGATGCAGGGCATGAGCCAGGAACAGGTCTCCGCGCAGTCCGCAGACATGATGGCTGAAGCCCAGGTGAAAGCCGATGAGCAGGTCAAACTGCGCTACATCATGATGGCCATCGCCGCCGCCGAATCTCTGAATGCCGGTGCAGAGGAAATTTCTGAAGAAATCACCAAAATGGCGATTCAACAGCAGCGCGATTCCGCCGAATTCCGCAAGGAACTGGAAAAAGAGGGGCACATGGATGATGTGGCCGACCAGATCCGCTTTGGTAAAGCGGTTGAATTCCTGATCGAAAATGCGAAGATCAAATAGATATTGAGTATTCGACATTTGTTATTTGCGGAAGAATCGGGCAAAAATCGGGTTTTCCCCAATAACGAACAGCTCATAACGAATAACGGGGTCTAGAAATGAAGGAAACTGCACAGATGCTTATCCCAACAGTGATTGAAACAACCGGACGCGGCGAACGCGCGTATGACATTTACTCGCGCCTGCTCAAGGAGCGCATCATTTTTCTCGGCACCGAGATCAATGACGTCGTCAGTAATCTGGTAATTGCCCAGCTGCTGTTTTTGCAGAGCGAGGATGCGGACAAAGACATTAGCATCTACATCAACTCGCCCGGCGGCGTGGTCACCGCCGGCATGGCGATTTATGACACGATGCAGTTCCTGAAATGCCCGATCACCACCTATTGCGTGGGGCAGGCCGCCAGCATGGGCGCGGTACTGCTTGCCGCAGGCACCAAAGGCAAACGCTTCGCGCTGCCCAACTCGCGGATCATGATTCACCAGCCGCTCGGCGGCGCGCAGGGGCAGGCCACGGATATTGAAATCCAGACCAAAGAGATTCTTCGCATGAAGAAGACGCTCAATGAGATTCTTGCGTATCACACCGGTCAGCCGGTCAAAACCCTCGAAAAAGACACCGACCGTGACTTTTTTATGTCCGCTGCCGAAGCCGTCAAATACGGCATCGTCGACGAAGTGGTCGCCAAAACCCAGTAGTGGATATTTGACATTGGATATTTGAAATTCGGGGAGCAGTTTTTACTGTTCTTCCGAAGACCCAATAACAAGTAACGAATAATAGAAACGAAGTTTCCATGAATACAAAAACTGCTTGCTGTTCCTTCTGCAAAAAAAGCGAAAAAGACGCGCGGAGCCTGATTGCCGGGCCCGAAGGCGTGTTCATCTGCGATGAATGTGTGGAACTGTGCGATGCGATGATTTCGCAGCAGACGCAGCGTCCCGGCGACGGCGAAGCCGCCGCACCGGCTAACCTGCTTAAACCGCACGAGCTTAAAGCGCGTCTCGACGAGTACGTCATCGGGCAGGAGCACGCCAAAAAGGTTCTCTCCGTCGCCGTGCACAATCACTATAAACGGATGCTGCACACCGGCGATGACGATGGTGTAGAGCTCGAAAAGAGCAACGTGCTTTTGGTTGGCCCCACCGGTTCCGGCAAAACTCTGCTGGCGAAGACCCTCGCCCGTATTCTCGACGTGCCGTACGCCATCACCGACGCCACCACCGTCACCGAAGCCGGTTACGTGGGTGAAGACGTCGAAAGCATTTTGCTCTCTCTGCTGCAGAACGCCGACTTTGATGTGAAGAAGGCCGAGCGCGGCATCGTCTATATCGACGAGATCGACAAAATCGGCCGCAAGACCGACAACGTATCCATCACCCGCGACGTATCGGGCGAGGGCGTCCAGCAGGCGCTGCTTAAAATCATTGAGGGAACGATTGCCAAAATTCCGCCGAAGGGCGGCCGCAAGCACCCGCAGGAAAAATATATCGACCTCGACACCTCCAACATTCTCTTCATCTGCGGCGGGGCCTTCATAGGCATCGACGAAATCATCAAACGCCGCACCGACGAAAAAGTACTCGGCTTCGGCGCCGCCGACAAAGTTTCCAAGGAGTGGAAACCGGAAACCATGAACGTTGAGCCGGAAGACCTGCTCGGGTTCGGTCTGATCCCCGAATTCATCGGCCGCATCCCACTGGTTGTTCAGCTTCAGGAACTTTCCGAAGACGATCTCGTCCATATTCTAACCGTGCCTAAAAACGCCATGATCAAGCAGTACCAGAAACTGCTCGCCATGGATGATGTGGAACTCCGGTTTGACGCGGACGCTCTACGCTCACTCGCCAAAATGGCGCTTAAACGCAAGACCGGTGCCCGCGGACTGCGCGCCATACTTGAGCATCTGATGCTCGACGTCATGTACGAAGTGCCGCAGCGCACTGACATCACTGAGTGTCACATCACCAAAGACGTTGTCGAAGGCCGCGCCCATCCGATTGAACTGGGTGACACCAAAAAGAAATCCGCTTAATTGCGGATTTCTTTATTCAGACCTTCGATTTTTTACAGCGGCTTTGCCGCTTACAGGTCGTCGGATGTGATGCCGAGGATTTCGAGGACGCGGGTGAGGTCGTCGTTGTTGTAGTAGTTGATCTCGATGGAACCCTTCACCTTTTTGCCGTTGGTCAGCGTTTTGGTGCTCTTGATGTGAACGGCTGTTCCGAAGTGCTGGTGCAGTTTTTCGGAGAGGTGGCGGACGTAGTCGAGCGGCAGATCGCTTTTCTCGGCGCGTTTCTTTTTCGGCGGCGCTTTCATTTTCTCGACGATTTTTTCGAGCGCGCGCACGGAGAGGTTTTCGCGGATGATGCGGGTGGCGAGTAGCTCTTTTTCCTGATCGATTTCCACGCCGAGCAGCACTTTGCCGTGTCCGGCGGAGAGCTGTCCGTTTTCGAGAAACTTTTTGATGGAGTCGGGCAGTTCAAGCAGGCGCAGCATATTGGCTACCGAGGCGCGGGCTTTGCCGACGCGCTTAGCAATTTTTTCCTGCGTGAGGTCGAACTTTTCGGCCAGTTCTTTGTAGCCTTCGGCGGTTTCCATGACGTTGAGGTCGTCGCGCTGCAGGTTTTCGATCAGGGCGATTTCGAGGGCTTCCCGGTCGCCGATGTCGAGAATGATGACGGGCACTTCGGGCAGGTCGGCGGCGATGGCGGCGCGCAGACGGCGCTCCCCAGCGATCACTTCAAAGTGCTTCTCTTTTTTGCGGACGAGCAGGGGCTGCAGAATGCCGTGTTCTTTGACGGAGGCGGTGAGCTCCTTGAGGGCCTCGTCGCGGAAGGTGTGTCGCGGCTGGTTCGGGTTGGCTTTCAACTTTTTAATCGAAAGCTTAGTGATGCCCTCGCCGTCCGGCGCCGGAGCTTCCGCAACGGGTGCGGTGACCTTCTTTTCCTGAATCAGGGCGTCGAGCCCGCGACCTAAACCGATTTTCTTTGCCATCTGTGTGCCTTTTTTGGAAATTGTGAATTTGTATTAATTAACACGAATTAAACCGTGTTGGATAGAATTTCTTTTTTCAGAACCTACGGGTGGAGGCGGCCTTTTTTTGGTCAATCCTCGTTGTTCCCCGGATTGTCCAGGTCGGGCCGATGTTTCCGGTCGCGTTTAACCCGGATGTATTTCTGGAAAAAGAGGGAGTTCGGAATGTTGATATAACCACCATCTTCATCCAGCAGGACGGTATAGAAGGTGTTGATGGCCAGTACCGTGCCGCAGATTTCGTCCGGCATCACCTCAATGACATCTTCGATTTTAAACGGGGAGGTGAAGTAAAGAATAATGCCGGCCAGAATATTGCCGACCAGACTCCATATCGCAAAAAAGGCAATGGCGGTTACCGCCAGAATGCCGGACAGTGAGACCCAGACATTGTGTAGGCTGATTTCCCACACCAACAGCAGGAGAACGGTGGTCATCAGCATCGATGCGATCGTCATGATCCGGCGGATCGCGAAATAACGCGATTTGCGGATACCGAACTTCTGTTGCGTTTTGCGGGCGGAAAGTTTCAGCAGATAAAACAGCGCGTTTACCGCAAGGAAGACGGCGGCCGAGAAGATTAGTTTTTTTATTAGAACCGTATCCATGATCAATTAGACGGGGGAAGGGGTTGGGATGGTTCCGCCGCATGTGACGGCGCAGTAAAAAAGCGGGTGGTGTTATAAGCCAGATCAATATCCGGTTCGGCCGCGAAGGTGTCGAGAATTTCTTCCCACATCTGCTGTTCAGTCCCGCGCCGCTGGCGCGGGTCGACGATGTAGCGGATGGTGAGCATCACGCCGCTGTCCTTGACCGTGGTGTAGACGGTCGGCGTCAGCGTGCCGGCGATGATCAGATACTTGCGCGCCGCGCGGCGGATCTGCGCCTGTGCCCCCTGTGAGAGGTGCTCTGTGTTTTTCTTCCCGATCGCCGAGAGCAGGGCCTTGGCCTTTTTCCAGTTGCTCTCAAAGGTGATCAGCACCGGAATTTCGTTCCAGATATATTCAAAGCCAATGTTGTAATTCGACAGCGGCATTCTCATTACGATGCTGTTGGGCACGTGCACGATGCGGCCGGTGCTCTGATCGGCATCCACCCAGTTGCCGACCTCGACAATACTGAACTCGAACAGCCGGATATCGATTACATCACCTTTTACATGGTCCAGTTCGATTCGGTCGCCGACGCGGAACGGCTTGCGCGCTTCGATAAAAAAGAAGCCGGCAATGTTGGCAATCGTGTCGTGCAAGGCAACCGCCAGACCGGCGCTGGCTAGACCGAGGAATGTGCTCAGCGAGGCGATGCCCTGGAACCAGATCGAGCCGATTACGAGCAGGACAATGGCTGTGTAGACATAAGTGACGCTTCGGCGGAGGTGGTAGCGCCGTTTATCGTCTTTCACCTTGCGGTTCACTAGCATGCCGGTGAGCAGGCGTAAGAGGACAATGAACGTTAATGCGGTGCATGTGAAAAAAATCTTTTCGGTTGCGGTTTCTGAAATGTTCCAGAATTCGGAAAATGTTTCTATCATTGTATTGTCTCCGGATAACAGCTTGCTGCTCAAATCGTCACTACTGAACACTAATCAGGATGTGTTGGACAGAAATTCTTTTATCCTAAAAAAAGCTCCTGTTGCCCCGATTTCCCCTGCGGTTGAGCGGCCGAGCCTATCAGGTTTAAAAAGGCGGCTTCGTCGAGCACCTTCACGCCGAGGGCTTCGGCTTTGGCCAGCTTGGAGCCGGCCTTTTCACCCGCGACGACATAGTCCGTGTTTTTGGAAACGCTCGATGTAACCGATCCGCCGCGTTTGCGGATTTCGTCGCCCGCTTCATCGCGGCTCAGGCTCTCCATGGTGCCGGTCAAAACAAACGTCAGGCCCGCCAGCTCGTCGCTGCCGCCTTTGGCGGCCTGCTCAAAATTGACGCCCGCCGCCTGCAACCGTTCGATCAGCTTGCGGTTTTCCAAACATTGGAAAAAATCGACGATGCTTTTTCCAACGATTGGACCGATGTCGCGGATTTTTTCCAAGGCCTGGACGTCCGCCTCCATCAGTTTTCCAATGTTTGGAAACTCCTTGGCGAGGATACGCGCCGCGCCGCTGCCGACGTGGCGGATGCCGAGCGCGAAGAGGATGCGGTCGAATGGGCGGCTTTTGCTGGCTTCGATGCCGTCGACCAGGTTCTGCGCTTTCTTCTCTTTGAAGCCCTCGAGGCCGAGCAGTTGCGGCTTTGTCAGGCTGTAGAGGTCGGCGGGGCTTTTGACGAGCTCCGCATCGACGAGCAGCTCAACAATCGATTCGCCAAGCCCATCGATATCCATTCCGTTGCGCGAGGCAAAGTGAGTCAGCCAGCGCTTGAGCATGGCGGGGTGGTGCAGGTCGTCGATGCGCCAGGCCACTTCGCCTTCAATCTTGACCGGGTTGATGCCGAGCGCCTCGCAGGCGGCGATCATATTGAAGGGCTGCTCGATGCCGGTGCGTTTCTTTTTTACGACGCGCACAACGGCGGGAATAATTTCGCCGGCTTTTTCGACGATCACGCGGTCGCCGATGCGGATGTCCTTGCGCTGGATCTCGTCCTCGTTGTGCAGGGTGGCGCGCTTCACGACCGTTCCGGCCAGCTGGACGGGTTCGAGCTCGGCGACGGGCGTCAGCACGCCGGTGCGTCCGATCTGGATGGTGATTTCTTTCAGCGTGGTTTCGGCCTGTTCGGGCGGGTATTTGTAGGCGGTGGCCCAGTGCGGGAATTTGGCGGTGCCGCCGAGCCCGGCGTAGCGGGAGCGGTCGTCGATTTTGATGACGGCTCCGTCGATTTCGTATTCAAACTCGTCGCGCATTTGGTCGAGCTGTTCGATGTTTTTCCAAAGGTCGGAACCGTCCGCGCAGGTCGGCGCGAAGGGGGCGGTTTTGAAGCCGAAGGCCGTCAGGGTGTCGAGCAGTTCTCGGTGGGTGGAAAACTCAATCCCGTCGAGCTGGCCGGTTCCGTAAAAAAGAATATCGAGCGGGCGTTTGGCGACTTCGCGCGGGTCGAGCAGTTTCATCGATCCGGCGCAGGCGTTGCGCGGGTTGGCGAACGGTTCGAGTCCCGCCTCCTGACGCTGTTCGTTGAGCGCGGCGAAGCCGCTGCGGGTCATGTAGACCTCGCCGCGCACTTCAAACACCGCGGGCGGATTATCAGACTGTAGGCGCAGCGGCAAGCTGGAGATGGTCTTCAAGTTGGCGGAGACATTGTCGCCGCGTTCGCCGTCGCCGCGGGTGAGCGCTTGAACAAACTGGCCGTTTTCGTAGCGCACGGAGATGGAGATGCCGTCGATTTTTGGCTCCAGCACAAACGGGCCTTCGTGTTTAGCGGCATAGGCGTCGACTTCCTCTTGGGTGAAGAGGTTGTCGAGCGACATCATCGGCACGGCGTGCGCCGCATTTTGAAACCCTTTGAGCGGTTCGCCGCCGACGCGCTGAGTGGGGGAGTTCGGGTCTGCGAACTCTGGGAACTGCGTTTCAAGGTCGGTCAGGCGGCGCAGCATCAGGTCGAATTCGCGGTCCGTTAGCTCCGGCGCGGCCTCGATGTAGTAGAGCCGGTTGTGCCGCTCGATCTCGGCGCGCAGTTTTGCTATTTCTTTCTGCGCTTCGGTGCTGTTTAATGGGTCGCTCATAAGGGGACGCAAATTATCACGGGACCTACTCTATGAAAATCAATTTCTGGAAAATGCACGGTGCGCGGAACGATTTTGTTCTGTTCGACAACCGGTGCGGCGATTTTCCGGTCGATGACCGGACGTTTATCGCCCATATCGCGGCGCGGCATTCCGGGATCGGCGCGGAAGGCGTCATTCTGATTGAACCGTCTGATACCGCCGATTTCCGCATGACCTTTTTCAATCCGGACGGCGGCACGGCGGAAATGTGCGGCAACGGCGCGCGCTGCGCCGCGCGGCTGGCCTGCGAGCTGGGTGTGACCGGGAAAACGATGGCGATTGAAACCGCCGCCGGAATCATTCGCGCAGAGGTGATGCAGCAGAGTGTGCGGTTGTGGATGACGCCGCCGTCGGGCTGGAAACTCGACGGGTCGCTTGACGCAGAGGGGCGGACGCTGACTTACGGCTTTGTGAACACCGGGGTTCCACATGTGGTGATGCGCACCGGAAATGTTCAGGATGTGGATGTGGTCGAGGTCGGTTCGGTCGTGCGCCGCCATCGCGATTTCGCGCCGGAAGGCACCAATGTGAATTTCATGCAGATTCAGCCGGAAGGAGACATTACGGTGCGCACCTATGAGCGCGGCGTGGAGGCGGAAACGCTGGCGTGCGGCACCGGGGTGACCGCCTGCGCGCTGGTGGCGGCGAAGAACGGCTGGGCGAAGCTGCCGGTGCTGGTGCATACCCGTAGCGGAGATATGCTGACGGTCGACGGCGAGCTGACCGCGGATAGCGTGAATAATGTGACGCTGACCGGCCCGACGGAGCATGTTTTTAAAGGGGAAGTGGAGTATAACAATATGGAGTGCGGCGATAACGTCCAGTAGGGTGTATCGCCGCTTTGAAGGCGGTGATACGCTTTGCTTTATCACCGCAGTCCAAAGGGATTTTATGGAGACCGGTTTTTCTTTGGGATCGAATATGGGCATGCGGTTGCGGCAGCTCACGCAGGCTAAAACGCTTTTGCTGTTGGATTCGCAAGTGACGTTTGTTGATCAGTCGTCGATTTATGAAACCGAGCCGGTGGGCGTGAAAGATGAGTATCGTCAGATGAAGTTTCTCAATGCGGTGCTGGTGGTTGAAAGCCCCTACACGGCGGAGGAGTGGCTTCCGAAAATCAAATGCGTGGAGGACGTGCTGAAGAGGGAACGCACCGACGATCGCAATGCCCCGCGCCCCATTGATGTGGATATTCTTTTTTCCGGCGAGCAGATCGTCGATAGCGATCTGCTGCAGATTCCGCATCCCCGCTGGGCGGAGCGGCGGTTTGTGGTTCAGCCGCTGGCGGAGGTGTGTCCGGACCTTGTACTGCCGGGATCAGCGTGTTCCGTGGCGAATATTCTTGCACGCCTGCCTGCAAATGATGATGTTCGGCTTTTCTCCGAAAAGTGGTAACTTTTCTGAACTTTGAACTGGAAATATTTATGGCCTGGACCGTTCCAAAACTTAAAGCCCTGAAGGGGAAGCAGAAACTTGTTGCGCTGACGGCGTATGACGCCTTGTCGGCGCGCTATGCCGATCAAGCGGGTATTCCGCTGATTCTGGTCGGCGATTCGCTGGCCATGACGGTGCTGGGCTACGAAACCACGCTTCCGATCACTATGGATGAAATGGTGCACCACACGGCCGCTGTTTCGCGTGGTGTGAGCGAGGGTCTTGTTGTGGCCGATATGCCGTTTATGTCCTATCAGGGCACGGTGGAGCACGCGATTGAGAATGCCGGGCGCTTCATTAAAGAAGCCGGCGCCGATGCGGTAAAGATCGAGGGCGGCGCGCTGCGCGGCCCGCTGGTTGAAAAACTGGTGTCCAACGGAATCCCGGTGCTGGGCCATATCGGGTTGACCCCGCAGAGCGTGAAAGAGTTCGGCGGCTTTAAGGCGCAGGGCAAAACCGCAGAGGCCGCCCGCAATCTGATGGATGATGCCATGGTGCTCGAGCAGGCCGGGGCCTTCGCGATTGTGCTCGAATGTGTGCCCGCAGAGCTGGCGAAGACCCTTTCCGCCGCGCTGACCATTCCAACCATTGGAATTGGTGCTGGCCCGCACTGTGACGGGCAGATTCTGGTCTTTACCGACGTGCTCGGCATGGGGCAGGGGCATGTCCCGAGCTTCGTCAAAAAGTTTGCCGACCTGAAGCCGCAGATTGAACAGGCGCTGGCCGCGTACAAGGCTGACGTGGAAAGCGGTGGATTTCCCCAAGTATAGACCTGCCGAAAGGCATGGATTTTGCTAGTATTAGGGAGTTGGTAAACCCATGCGAATTTTCAAAACTATCCTGTTTATCTTGTCCCTTCTGGTTGGCGGACTGCTTGTTCTGCAGTTGGTTTCCGTGCGGGATATTGCGCCGTCTCCCGAGGAGGTTCCGGGCTTTATTCCCCGGGAATTTCCAACAAATATGCTGCCGACGGGCGGCGGCCTTTTCTCTAATTCCGTTTCCTTCACAAACACTGCACCTGAATCCTCCGCAACCGCTTTGATTTCAAACAGTGAGGATGCCAACATTCAGCGGATCGAGCGCGTGATCACACTTGAGGACATTCCCGATGGAGAGTTCAGAAATCAGGTTCAGCGTTTGCCGGCTGATATACAAAAGGATGTGTTGGACAAGATCAGAAGGGCTCCTCAGTTGCTTAACGACATTGAGTCCATTCGTGTTGATGCACAGGGAATGATTTATTATGTCTGTAAGCTGGAGAAAGAGAGCATCGCTTCAGGGGCTGAGCCAAGTCTCGGCACCTCAACCTTTTTGTCCTCCTCTCCGATTTTTGATGCTCCGGTTCCCGTTTCCTTTCCTCCGGTTTTTCATAGTCGGGCGGGTAGCGCCCGGGTGCTGTTTCTTGATTTCAACGGGCACGATGTCTCTGGCACAGCGTGGAATGTGAATACCAATTATGCGATGCCGGATACCTGGTATTGTTATCCGTACGATACGGACGATGACTATACCGAGTTCAGCGTTGCAGAGCAGCAGATCATTTATGAAACCTGGCTGAGGGTTTCGGAGGATTATGCGTCATTTGATGTGGATGTGACGACCGAGCAACCCGCGGCATGGAGCAAATATACGGGGCACGCATTGATTACCGGAACGATTGATACGAATGGCATCGCCTGTCCGCATGACGGATATGCCGGCATTGCCTATCTCGATGTGTTTGGTTTGAATAATTATTCTTATAATTCTCCGCACGCATGCTATTCGCCCGCCTGGATTCTTGATTACGGCAATGCCGCGGACATTGCTGAAGTCATTTCCCATGAGCTGGGGCACAACCTGGGTCTTTCTCACGACGGATTGACAGATGCAGGCGGCACTACGATTGACGGCTATTACGATGGTCACCAGAACGGGTCCATGAGCTGGGGTGCCATTATGGGGACCGCCTACGATGAAAATGTCAGCCAGTGGAGCAAGGGCGAATACTACCGCGCAAACAACACGAACGAAGATGATTTGGTGGTCATTTCAGGGAAGCTCGGGTACATCGCAGACGATTACGGCGATTCCGCCGGGACGGCGTTCTCTTTGGTGCTGGATAGTAACAGCACTTTCTCCGTAACCGGGCGCGTTGAACAAACAGATGACCCGGATGTGTTTTCGCTGGTTGTTTCATCGAACTGTCTGCTGGAGGTGGATGCCAGAACCTTGCGGCTCAATACGGACAACACCCGCGGCGCCAATCTGGATGTTTTACTCGAGCTTCGCGATGCGGCGGATGCGCTGATTGTGTCGAATAATTATGAGCTGGAAGTGTCAGCCCGTATTGTTACGGAGCTGTCTCCCGGGACCTATTATTTGCACCTGCTGCCGACCGGTGTCGGGTCGCCGTTGTCCAGCCCGCCGACCGGCTATACCTCGTATGGCAGCCTTGGGCAGTATGTTCTGAATGGTTCGCTGGGAGCCGTTGATGTGGATCCCAGTGTGGAACCGCCCGTTACGGCGTCGTTTGAGAGCGGGTTTGACGGATGGGCCCAAAGCGCCTCAGACGACATGAACTGGACGCGTGACAGCTATACTCCGATCACGGAGACAGGCCCTGCCGACGGTGCAGACAGCACCTATTTTCTTTTTACAGAGGCGAATGGAAATTATTGCCACCGGATTGCTGAAATTGAACGGGTGTTTGACTTTTCCCGTTTTCAGTCCGCTTCGCTGGAGTTTAAATATCACATGTATGGCGTGGATATGGGATCCCTCTCGGTCGATGTGTACGATGGAATGTGGCACGACAATGTCTGGAAGCGGATCGGCGAGCAGCACACCAGTGAAACGGAAGCGTGGTCCGATGCAACGGTTGATTTAGGCGCATTTGCCGGGAAAACCGGCGTTAAGGTCCGGTTTCGAGGGATTGTTGGCGCGTATGCCTGGAGTGATATGGCAATCGATTCCGTTTCGATCACCGGAGTTCTGGAGCCCGATGTGGATCTGGATGGCCTGCCGAACGACTGGGAGTTGCTGTATTTCGGCGGTGAAACGAATGCAAACCCGGACGCCGTGGCATCCAATGGGGTGAATACAGTCATGGAGGCGTACATCGCCGGCATCAACCCGACCAATCCTGCGTCGTTTTTCGAGGCCTCGCTGACCAACGAAACAGGATTTGTTGTTCAGTGGAACGCAACCTCCGGGCGCGTTTATTCCGTATTCGGAACCACCAATCTGCTGGAAAGCTTCCAGCCCTTGGAAACCAATATCCTCTGGCCTCAGTCGAGCTGGACCGATACAGTCAACCGCTCTGAGAGTTTTTATCAGGTTGATGTAAAATTGGCTGACTAAGTATGAAAATCATTACCACTCCCGCTGAAATGCAGGCTGCGGCACAGACGTTGCGCCGTGAGGGGAAAACTATTGGCTTTGTGCCGACCATGGGCTTTCTGCATGAAGGGCATCTGTCGTTGATGCGCCTCGCCCGGGGGCGCTGCGATGTGCTCGTCGCCAGCATTTTTGTGAACCCAACTCAGTTCGGACCGAATGAAGATCTTGATGCCTATCCGCGCGACTTCGACAGCGACGAAGCGCTCTGCCGCGAAACCGGTGTGGATCTGCTTTTTTATCCGACGCCTGAAACGATGTATCTTGAGGGTCACAGCATCTGGGTGGATGAGGATTCGCTCTCCGGCATGCTTTGCGGCGCGGCCCGGCCCGGTCACTTCCGCGGCGTCTGCACGGTTGTCACCAAGCTGCTCAACATCGTGCTGCCGGATTTCATGGTGCTGGGCGAAAAAGACGCCCAACAGCTGCGTGTGTTGCGTCGTATGGTGCGCGACCTGAATATCCCGGTCGACATCGTGTCCGGCCCAACGGTCCGCGAGGCCGATGGCCTCGCCATGAGCTCGCGCAACAAGCACCTCTCACCGGAAGAGCGCGCCGAAGCGGTCTGCCTTTTCCAAGGTTTGGAAAAAGCGAAGAGCCTGTTTGCCGCCGGCGAGCGCGATGCCGCTGTTTTGAAGGCCGCGGTTCGTGAGGTGATCGAAAAAACATCCGGCACGGTAGACTACATTGAGATCGTCGATGATGAGTCGCTTCAGAATTTCCAACCATTGGAAACCCGTCACGCCGGAGACGTGAAGCCCTCTCTGATTGCCTTGGCGGTGAAGTTTTCCGGCGCGCGGCTGATCGATAACGCCGTGCTCTCAAAATAAATGACGATTTTACAAATTTTTGCTTTAAACAATTTTTTGGCCGACTACATTGTTTTGCCTTTCGAGAGGGCGTGATGGCCGAGTGGTTAGGCACGGGTCTGCAAAACCTGTTACAGCGGTTCAATTCCGCTTCACGCCTCCAGAATTTAGATGGTTAGTTGAGGAGAAAAATTATGGCAGCACCCCAGGATCTCTATTACGCGAAAACACATGAATGGCTTAGCATTGATGATCACACCGCGACCGTCGGCATCACCGATTTCGCGCAGAACCAGCTTTCCGACCTCACCTTCGTTGAGCTTCCCGAAGTTGGACGCATCGTCGAGGCCGGCGATGAAGTCGCCGTGCTCGAATCCGTCAAGGCCGCTTCCGATATCTACGCCCCGATCGCCGGCGAAATTATCGAAGTGAACGAGGCGCTTGATGATGAACCCGAGCTGATCAACAACAGCCCCTACGAAGAGGGCTGGCTCTTCAAAATCAAATTTGTCAAAGAAGAGGATGTTGACGATCTTTTCAGCGCGGAAGAATACGACGACATGTGCGAGGAATAAGAACAGAGATCAGAACTCAGAAATCAGGGGGCAGTGAAAACTGCCCTTTCTTTTTATCATGAACGCTCTGGCCATACAGTTTGATGAGCCGGTTCCCTATCAGCAGGGGCTTGATCTGCAGCACCGCCTGCTCAAAGCGCGGCAGAACGACGAAATTCCCGACACTGTCCTGATTCTTCAGCATACCCCGACCGTCACGCTCGGCAACCGCGGGCGCGACAACTACCTGCTCAAAACAGCTGAAGAGTACAAAACGCTCGGCATCGAGGTCTTTCACGCCGAACGGGGAGGGGACGTCACCTATCACGCTCCCGGCCAGTGGGTGCTCTATCCCATCATCTACCTCGGCGGCTCCGAGGCCGACTCCCACGGATACCTTTGGAACCTCGAAGAGGTCGCCCTGCGCACACTTTCCGATTTCGGCATCGCAGGGTTTCGTGTCGAAGGCAAAAACGGAGCCTGGACGGAGCAGGGCAAGCTGGCCGCCATCGGCTTCCGCCTCAAGCGCTGGGTCGCCTTCCATGGCATGAGCTTTAACGTCAGCCTCGACCTCTCCGGCTTCCAGACCATCGTCCCCTGCGGACTGGTCGGCCAGCCCGTTGCCTCCATGCAGACGGTTCTGGGCGAAAAATGCCCGCCGATGGACGCCGTCCGCGACCGTCTGCTCGCCAACTTTTCCACTGTCTGCAAGCGCGAGCTCGAAATTTTCCCGAGTCTGGAAAGTGCTCCGGAGAGCGTGCGGACCCTGTTGCGCACATAGCGCAAATTTATTTGCACAAAGTACCCGCTTGCCTCTTTCTTTCCCCTTTCGTAATGTAACAATGCCGACAATTTAAAATTTGGGAAACGCGTCTTGTGGATGAAAGGGAAAGAAGATGGAAAGTTCAGTGATTCCGGGTATTTGGTGGGTGGCTCCGATTGCGTCGATTCTGGCGCTTATTTTTGCCGTATATTTCTATAAAAAGATGATGGGGGCTTCTGAAGGGAACGCCACCATGATCGAAATCGCCGGCCACGTCCGCGAAGGCGCCATGGCCTACCTCATGCGCCAGTACAAAGTGGTCGCGCTCGTTTTCCTTGTCCTGTTGATCATTTTGTCAGGGCTTGCTCTGGCTGGGATCCAGAACCCCTTTGTGCCGATCGCCTTCCTGACCGGCGGGTTTTTCTCCGGGCTCTGCGGATTCATCGGCATGAAAACCGCCACCGCCGCCTCCTCGCGGACCGCGCAGGGCTGCTCCGAAAGCCTTAACCGCGGCCTGCAGGTCGCCTTCCGTTCCGGCGCGGTCATGGGTCTGGTTGTGGTCGGCTTCGGCCTGCTCGACATCTGCATCTGGTACTGGGTTCTCGATAAAGTGGTTTACACCTCTGCCAATATGCTGGAAGGCTGGACGTTCCTGGGTATGGAAATGGTCCCGGCCGGATGTACCGTGGCTGAGAAATTGGTCCACATGACCACCACCATGATCACCTTCGGAATGGGGGCTTCCACTCAGGCGCTGTTCGCCCGTGTCGGCGGTGGTATCTACACCAAGGCCGCGGACGTCGGCGCCGACCTCGTTGGTAAAGTCGAAGCCGGAATTCCGGAAGACGACCCGCGCAACCCCGCCACCATCGCCGACAACGTCGGGGACAACGTCGGGGACGTGGCTGGCATGGGCGCCGACCTCTATGAATCTTACTGCGGCTCTATTCTCGCTACAGCCGCCCTCGGGGCCGCCGTTGGCGCGCATCAGGTGATGACCGGAACCGGCACCGCCGCGGATGCCGCCGGTCTGGTGACCGCGCCGATGGTTGTGGCCGGCATCGGAACCCTGCTTTCGATCGTCGGTATGTTTATGGTTCGCTGTAAAGACGGGGCCACCCAGAAGAACCTTTTGCGTGCACTTCTCACCGGTACGCTCGGCAGCTCCGTTCTCATCGTGCTGGCACTCGTCGGCATGTGGCAGCTCGACATGATTTCCGGCGGCATTGTGCTGTCCGTCATTTCCGGTCTGGTTGCCGGGGTGATCATCGGACAGGCCACCGAGTATTATACTTCGGCTGAGTTCAAGCCGACCAAAGGGATCGCTGAACAGGCGGTCATGGGGCCGGCGACCACCATTATTGATGGTCTCGCCACCGGCATGTACTCCGCCGGGATCCCGGTCATCACCATCGTCATTGGCATCATCTGCGCCTTCGGCTTCGCCGGCGGCTTCTCCGATATGTCCATGGGCCTTTACGGCATCGGCTTTGCCGCCGTCGGGATGCTCGCTACGCTCGGCATCACCCTCGCCACCGACGCGTACGGCCCCATCGCCGACAACGCCGGCGGTAATGCGGAAATGGCGCATCTTCCGCCGGAAGTGCGCGAGCGCACCGATGCGCTCGACTCGCTCGGCAACACCACCGCCGCCACCGGCAAAGGCTTCGCCATCGGTTCCGCCGCGCTGACCGCCATGGCGCTGCTTGCCGCCTACATCGAAGAGGTCAAAATCTGGATCGGCAAACTCGCCGGCGAAAGCGGAGAATTCCTCGGCTTCACCAAGTATGCCGCCGAACACGCCCGCATCATCGATTTTGTGGACGCCTTCGACCTGCACATCATGAACCCGCTTCTGCTGTGCGGACTGTTCCTCGGCGGCATGATGGCCTTTGTCTTCTGCGCCATGACCATGAAAGCCGTCGGCCGCGCCGCGGGCGCGATGGTGGAAGAAGTTCGCCGTCAGTTCCGCGAAATCCCCGGCATCATGGAAGGCACCGGCAAGCCGGACTACGCCGCCTGTGTGGCGATCTCCACTCAGGGCGCGCAGCGCGAAATGCTCGTTCCCTCACTGCTCGCCATCATCGTTCCGGTTGCGACCGGACTTGTACTCGGCGTGCCGGGTGTGATGGGTCTGCTGGCCGGCGGACTCACCACGGGCTTCGTTTTGGCCACTATGCTCAACAATGCGGGCGGGGCTTGGGATAACGCCAAGAAATATGTCGAGAACGGCGCGCACGGCGGAAAAGGTTCTGATGCCCATAAAGCCGCAGTGGTGGGCGATACGGTTGGGGATCCCTGCAAAGACACTTCCGGCCCGTCGCTCAACATTCTCATCAAGCTGATGACGATGGTCAGCGTGGTCTTTACGCCGGTTGTTGTGAAGTTCTCGCCCATCGTTCAGGAGTGGCTCCACATCGCCACCAAGTAAACGTCCGCGACGTTTATACCCAAGGCCGGTTTTCCAAGGTTTGGAAGATCAGCCTTTTTGTTTTCCAATGGTTGGAAAAATGCGCTTTCCAAGCGGGGGCTCGGGGCGTAAAACCGTCTCACTTTTTCAATCTTCAGGAGAATGCACATGGCGGAACAATGGACCACAGAGCAGGCGACGGATCTTTACGGCGTAGAGCGCTGGGGCGCAGGCTATTTCAGTATTTCCGAAAAGGGCGAGGTGGTAGTGCATCCCGCCGGCAACGGCGGCGTATCGGTCAGTTTGTATGAAGTCGCCCGGGGCATTCAGGAGCGCGGGTTCGACCTGCCGGTATTGGTTCGCCTCAGCGACATTCTCGATGCGCGTATCAAGAGTCTTCACGAGAGCTTTGGAACGGCGATCCGCGACTACGGCTACCGCGGCAATTACCGCGGGGTTTATCCGATCAAAGTCAATCAGCAGCAGCAGGTGGTCGAGGAGATTTGTAATTTCGGTGCAAACTATCACCACGGCCTGGAGTGCGGCAGTAAAGCCGAGCTGATTGCCGCAATGTCATTTTTGAAAGACCCGGAAGCTTACCTGGTCTGTAACGGCTATAAGGATGAGGAGTTTGTCGATCTCGGCCTTTACGCGCTCAAAATGGGCATCCGCTGCGTGTTTGTAATCGAAATGCCCTCGGAGCTCGATCTGATCATTGAGCGCGCCAAGGTGCTCGGCATGCGCCCGCTTCTCGGTGTGCGCATGAAGCTCTCCACGCAGGCGAGCGGCCATTGGACGGAGTCCGGCGGCGAGCGCAGCGTGTTCGGCCTGAATACCGCGCAGGTGATGGATGTCCTCGACCGATTGCGGGACGAGCAGATGCTCGATTGCATAAAATTACTGCACTACCACCTCGGCTCGCAGATCCCCAACATCCGAGACATCCGTGAGGCGGTCAAAGAGGGCTGCCGCATCTATGCCGGACTGGTGGACGAGGGCGCCGCGATGGGCGTGCTTGACCTCGGTGGCGGGCTGGCGGTCGACTACGACGGATCGCACACCGACTTCACCAGCAGCTGCAACTACGGCACAGCCGAATACTGCTCCGCCATCGTCGAAGAAATTATGAGCATTCTCGATGAGTCCGAAACACCTCATCCCGATATTATCACCGAGTCCGGTCGCGCCACCGTTGCCTACTATTCCATCCTGCTGTTTAACGTGCTCGACGTCAGCCGTTTCGAAACCCACGCCCTGCCGGAAACCCTGCCGGACGATTCACACGAACTGCTGGTGAATTTGATGGAGGCCTTCCGGTCATTGACTTCCAAAAACGTCCAGGAGTGCTACCACGACGCCATCTATTATCGCGATGAGGCGCATGAGCTGTTTAAGCGCGGCGGAATCACGCTGCGTGAACGCGCGCTGGCCGGGCAAATTTTTTGGCATATCCTCACCCGCATCGCCGTGCTCATCCGCGATCTCGATTATGTGCCGGATGAGTTTGAGCATCTCACCAGCGCGCTGGCCGATGTCTATTACGGCAACTTCAGCCTCTTCCAGTCGTTACCCGACTCCTGGGCCATCGATCAACTTTTCCCGATTTTGCCGATCCACCGGCTTGATGAGCAACCGACCCACGAGGCGATTCTGGCCGACATCACCTGCGACTGCGACGGCAAGATCGACCGCTTCATTGACCTGCGCGATGTCCGTAAAACCTTGCCGCTGCACGACTTGAAAGATGATGAAGACTATACCCTCGGCGTCTTCCTCGTCGGTGCTTATCAGGAAACCCTCGGCGACCTGCACAATCTGCTCGGCGACACCAATGTCGTCAGCGTCCGCATCGACCCCGACGGGCATATCCACTACGCCCGCGAGATCGAGGGCGACTCCGTGGCCGATGTGCTCAGCTATGTGGAATACGAGCCGAAAGAAATGATTCAGCGCATGCGCTCAATGGCTGAGATGGCCGTGAAAACCGGTAAAATCACGCCCAAAGAGCGCCGCGCCGTCATGGACGCCTACGAAAGCGGCATGCGCGGCTACACCTATTTCGAGAGAGAAAATTAGAAATCCTAAACTCGAAATCCGAAACAAATTCAAATTTCCAATGTTTGGAAAATTAAAAACTTCTGATTTAGATTTTGTTTCGTGATTCGAAATTCGTATTTAGAAATTACCGGAGGTTATGATGGGAAAAGTTTTAATTATCGGAGCGGGCGGCGTCAGCGGTGTGGTGGTTCATAAATGCGCCCAGCACCCGGATGTATTCGAAGAAATCGTGCTCGCCAGTCGCACCAAATCCAAGTGCGATGCCATCGCCGCGCAGCTCGACCGCAAAATCGAAACCGCGCAGGTCGATGCCGACAATGTGCCCGAACTCGTCGCGCTCATCAAAAAGGTTCAGCCCGACCTCGTCCTCAACGTCGCGCTGCCTTATCAGGACCTGCACATCATGGATGCCTGTCTCGAGACCGGCGTCAACTATCTCGACACCGCCAACTACGAACCGGAAGACACCGCCAAGTTTGAATACAGCTGGCAGTGGGCCTATCAGGATCGCTTCAAAGAGGCGGGCCTCATGGCGCTGCTCGGCTCCGGCTTCGACCCCGGCGTCACCTCCGTTTTCTGCACCTACATCCAGAAGCACCACCTCGACGTCATCCACACCATCGACATCATCGACGTTAACGCCGGCGACCATGGCTATCCCTTCGCCACCAACTTTAATCCCGAAATCAATATCCGCGAAGTCACCGCCAAAGGCCGCTACTGGGAAAACGGCGAATGGATCGAAACCGACCCGCTTTCTGTGAAACGCTCCTTCGAGGTACCGGAAAATATCGGCAACCCCAACATCTATCTGATGTATCACGAAGAGCTCGAATCGCTCGCCAAACACATTCCCGGCCTGCAGCGCGCCCGTTTCTGGATGAGCTTCGGCGACAGCTACCTCAAGCACCTCGAAGTGCTCGGCAATGTCGGCATGACCCGCATCGACGAAGTCGAATTCAACGGACAGAAAATAGTTCCGCTCCAGTTTCTTAGAACCCTGCTTCCCGATCCCGCCAGTCTCGGTCCGCGCACCAAAGGAAAAACCTGGATCGGCTGTCAGGTCACCGGCCTCAAAGACGGTGAAGAAAAAACCGTCACCATCTACAACACCTGCGACCATCAGGAGTGCTACCGCGAGGTGCAGTCGCAGGCTATTTCCTACACCACGGGCGTGCCCGCCATGATCGGCGCCAAGCTCATGATGTCCAATGTTTGGAAAGGCGAAGGCGTCTTCAACATGGAACAGATGGACCCCGACCCCTTTATGGAACACCTCAACACCTGCGGTCTCCCCTGGAAAGTCATTGACGGCCCCGTCATCGACATCAGCTGATTGATCGCCACAAAACACACAAAAATTCACAAAAAGAAGACGTTCCGCACTCCGGGGCGTTTTTAGTGTCCAAGGTTTGGAAGGAAAGTTTCCAACCAGTGGAAACTTCTCATGATCCGGTGAGGTTGGGGTAGTCTCCATATATCGTTACACGATATATGGGAACCACTATCCGGCATGGGGTTTGTGCCTTTTTGTGTTTCTTGTGGCCAATATTCTCCGTGCTATAGTCTGAATCTATGATTCCATCAGACATAATAATTATCGGCGGGGGAGCGGCGGGGATGTTTGCCGCCGCGGTGCTGGCCGAGGAGGCGCCGGAGCTGAGCGTGCTGGTGCTCGAAAAAGCATCCAAGACGCTGGCGAAGGTGCGCGTGTCTGGCGGCGGACGCTGCAATCTCACGCATGCCTGTTCCGACATCCGCGAATTCGTCAAAAACTATCCGCGCGGCGGGCGCGAACTGATCGGCCCCTTCAACCGCTTCGGTCCTGCCGAAACGGTCGAGTGGTTCGAGTCGCACGGCGTGCCGTTGGTCACACTTGATGATGGCTGTCTCTTCCCGCGCTCCGACACCTCCGAAGATGTGATCAATGCGCTGTGCAAAAACACGGCGCAGATCCGGACGAATGCGGAAGTTTCCAAGGTTTGGCCATTTGACGGCGGCTTCAACGTGAAACTCGCAGGCGGCGAACAGCTCAGTTGTAAAAAGCTGCTGGTGGCGACGGGCGGCGGCGCGTTTGTCGAAGGGCTCGGCCATACCATTGAGCCGTGCGTGCCGTCGCTGTTCACCTTCAATACATCAGATAAAGAGCTCACCGCGCTGTCCGGAATCGTGGTCGAAAACGCGCAGGTTAGCGCGGGCAAACTGAAAGCTGACGGCGCACTGTTAATCACCCATACCGGCGTCAGCGGCCCGGCCGCGCTGCGGCTTTCCTCCTTCGGCGCCCGGACGCTCGCCGAAACGAATTATCACTTTGAGATGAAGATCAACTGGCTGCCGTCGGTGAGCGAGGAAGAGATTTTCCAAACCTTGGAAAAACAGCGCATCGACTCGCCGAAAAAACAGGTAGGGACGTGGTCGCCGGTCGGGCTTTCTTCCAGACATTGGAAACTTTTGGTGGAGCGCGCGGGCATCGACGAAAAGTGCGAGTGGGGAGGGTGCTCATCGAAGGCGCTCCGTCACCTCGCGGCGCAGGTGAGCGGGTTCACTCTTCCAATCATTGGAAAAAACAAGCACCGCGAGGAGTTCGTCACTTGCGGCGGCATCCGGTTGAAAGAGGTGGACTTCAAAACAATGGAAAGCCGTCTAATTCCCGGCCTCTATTTCGCCGGAGAGGTGCTCGATATTGATGCGCTGACCGGCGGCTTCAACCTGCAGGCCGCCTGGACCACCGGATATCTTGCCGCGCAATCACTCGCCAGCGAGTAGGCTTCGGGCCTGATCGAGTGCGTGAAGGATATCTTTATGAATCCGGTCGTGCCCGATTTTATCGACAATCCCCGCTTTGTGCATTGCCGCCGCCGGTTGCTTGTGGATGCCGGAAATGATGACGATGGTGCCGGCGCGGCGGGTGGAGTTTACCAGATCTTCGAGTGCTCTCAGGCCGGTGGCATCGATGGCGGGCACGTTGCGCATGCGCAGGATGAGGACTTTCGGCATTCTTATTTTGCGGATTTCGTCCTGAAATTTGCTGGCCGCACCAAAAAAGAACGGGCCGTTAATTTCGAACACATCCACGCCGTCCGGCACATCGATCGCAACGGTTTCCGGATCCTCTTCTTCATCATCGAGGTGGATGATGCCTGCCTGTGTGACATTTTCCATCCGGCGCATGAAGAGGAAGGCGGACAGGACCACGCCGGTTTGAATGGCGACGGTGAGATCGGCAAAGACGGTGAGGCCAAAGACCGCCAGTAGAACAAGGATATCGCTGCGCGGGCTGGAGAAGAGTTTTACGAAGAAACGCCATTCACTCATGTTGTAGGCGACGATCAGCAGAATGGCGGCCAGTGCGGGCATAGGAATGAGCGAGGCGTAACGCCCAAAGAAGAGCAGAATCAACGTCAGTGTAACGGCATGGATGATGCCTGCCACCGGAGTGGTTCCGCCATTTTTAATGTTGGTGGCGGTGCGGGCAATGGCCCCCGTGGCGGGAATACCTCCGAAGAGCGGACAGACGATGTTCGCGATTCCCTGCGCGACCAGTTCCATGTTGGAGCGGTGGCGCTGCCCGGTCATTCCGTCGGCCACTACGGCGGACAGGAGCGATTCAATCGCGGCCAGTAGCGCAATCGTCAGCGCGGGCGCGAAGAGGTCTTTCATCAGCTCAAGACTGACGGATGGGAACGCAAAAGAGGGCAGATGATTTGGCACGCCGCCGAAACGGCTGCCAATGGTTTCAACCGGAAGGTTCAGCAGCGAGACCATTAATGTGGTCACCACAATGGCAACCAGTGAGCCGGGAATGCGGCGGGTGACGCGCGGCCAGATGATCATGATGAACAGCGCGAGTAAGCCGAGTCCCGCGGAAAGCGGATCTATTAAATTCAGGTGGGAGCCGATTGCCTTGAGTTTGTCGATGAACTCGCTGGGAAAGGCTTCAAGTTGCATGCCGAGAAAGGCCGGAATTTGTGTTACCGCGATGATCACCGCAATTCCGGTGGTGAAGCCGATGATCAACGGGTAGGGCAGATATTTAATGATTGAGCCGAGGCGGCAGACGCCCATGATCACCAGCATCACGCCCGCCATCAGGGTGGCGACGGTCAGTCCGGCCATGCCGTACTGCTGGACGATCCCGTAAACAATGACAATGAACGCGCCGGTCGGCCCGCCGATCTGTACACGGCTTCCGCTGAAAAAGGAGATCATGAAACCGGCGATGATCGCCGTGTAGAGGCCCTGTTCCGGGCTGACTCCGGAGGCAATGGCAAAAGCGATGGCGAGCGGCAGAGCGACGATGCCGGTAATGATCCCGGCAATCAGATCGTTGGCGAAATGTTTTAACGAATAGCCGGAACGGTAACAGGTGAAGATTTGTGGAATCAGGCGTGTGTGCATGGAGCTCCTTTTTGGTCGAAAATAAGTGACCACTACTATACCTTTCCGTTCCGAATTAAAGAAAATTCAATGAAAATACGAATCTCCCAGATTGATCTGCCGCCGGGGTACACACCGGAACAGCTGGCAAAGGCCGCCGCGAAAAAGGTGCGCTGTCAGCCGGGGGATCTGAAGGGCTTGCAGGTCGTCCGTCGTTCCATCGATGCGCGCGGCCGTTCGCCGCGCATGACGGTGATGGCCGAGGCGGATTTGTCCGGTAAGCTGCGCAACGGTCTGCGCGATGTCGAAAAGGCAAAGGCGGTTGAGCCGGTTGTCCGCCCGGTGCTTGATCATTTTTCCGGCCTGCGCCCGGTTGTGGTCGGTGCCGGCCCCGCCGGACTGATGGCGGCCTTCGCGCTGGCCGAAGCCGGAATGAAGCCGCTGCTGATTGAACGCGGCGAAGCCGCCGCGCCGCGCGCCAAGCGGGTTGAATCGTTTTGGAAAGACGGCACGCTGAATGTGGAAAGCAATGTGCTCTACGGCGAAGGCGGCGCAGGGCTTTTCTCGGACGGCAAGCTTACCTCGCGTAGCAAAGATCGTCCGCGCGTTCGGCGTTTGCTCGAAATCCTCGTCGAATGCGGAGCATCGCACGATATTTTAATTGATGCCGAGCCGCACATCGGAAGCGACATTCTTGAAGAGCTGGTTCCCGCTCTGCGCAATCGAATTGTCGAGCTGGGTGGCGAGGTGCGCTTCGGCGCGCGGCTCGACCGCATCGAGATCGAAAACGGTGCGCTACGCGGCGTGGTGATTTCGGGAGAAGAAATCCGGACTGACACCTGCGTGCTGGCGACCGGTCACAGCGCGCGCGACATCTATGCAATGCTCTCAGAGCAGGGCATAACGCTTGAGGCCAAGGGGTTCGCGGTCGGTGTGCGACTCGAAATTCCGCAGCACCGTATCGATACCGCACAGTGGGGTGGAAGTTTTCCTTCACTTGGTAAAGCCAGTTTCCGCCTGACCCGCCGCGAAGAGGAAAACGCCCGCTCCTGCTATACCTTTTGCATGTGCCCCGGCGGACTGGTCATGTGCTGTGCCTCTTCGGAAGGGATGATGACCACCAACGGCATGAGCCTTTCCAAACGCGATAAGCCGATGGGTAACGCCGCGTTCCTCGTTCCTGTTTTCCCTAACGACTTCCCTTCGACCGATGTGCTGGCCGGCATTGAATTTCAAAAAACGCTGGAAGCGGCGGCATTCGCGGCGGGCGGCTCCGATTATTCGCTTCCCGCTCAGCGGCTGGTCGATTTTCTTGAGGGAACAGACTCCGACATTCCCGCCGAGCGTTCCTGTTCGATGGCCCGCCCGGCCCAGCTGCGCGGACTGCTGCCTGAGTTTGTGGAGCATACGCTGCGCAGTGCGGTACCGAAAATGCTCGGCAGTATGCGCGGCGTTCAGCTCGACGAAGCCCTGCTTTATGCTTCTGAAACCCGCAGCTCGAGCCCGGTGCGCATTGTGCGTGGCGAGGACGGGCAGTCAGTTGGTGCGCGCGGGCTTTACCCCTGCGGTGAAGGCGCGGGCTATGCCGGCGGCATCGTCAGTTCCGGCATTGATGGCTTGCGCCTAGCCGAGTCGATTATTTCAAGACACTGATTTTCGACTTGTTTTCATTTCTGGAAAGAATATATAGCCTCTCAAATTTCTGTGAGGGAGACTGTATGGCGAAACAAAAAGACGATCTGATTGCGCTGGATGGTGAGGTTGTAGAAGTGTTGCCGGCGACGATGTACCGGGTTCAATTTGAGAACGGGCATAAAGTGCTTGCCCACGTTTCCGGGAAAATCCGTAAAAATCTCATCCGCATTTCCATTGGCGACCAGGTGACGGTGGAGATCTCCGCCTACGATCTGAATAAGGGCCGGATCACCTTCCGCCACGCCTGAGAGGCTCACGATTTGACGTGCAATCAGGGCGCCCGGAAGTTAAAACCGCCGCATGAATTTTCAAGATACTCCAACACCCTGTTTTATTGTCGATGAGGCAAAACTGTTTAGCAATCTTGAGACGCTGGCGTCGGTGAAGGCGCGTACGGATTGTAAAATCCTGCTGGCTCTCAAGGGCTTTGCGATGTGGCCGCTTTTTCCAATCATTGGAAAATTTCTCGATGGCGTTTGCGCCAGCTCGCCGTGGGAGGCGCGCCTCGGACGCGAAGAGTTCGGCGGCGAAGTTCACGCGTTCGCCGCCGCCTATTCGGGTGATGATTTTGCCGAACTTCTGACCCTCTGCGACGAGATTGATTTCAATTCCTTCGCGCAGTTTAAAAAGTTCCGTTCTCGTATCGCAGGCGTCTCGCCTGCCTTGGGCCTGCGCATCAATCCGGAGTGCTCCACGCAGGACCATGCGATCTACGATCCCTGCGCCCCGAAGTCGCGCCTCGGCATCACCCGCGATCAATTTGATGGTGAAAGCCTCGACGGCATCAGTGGGCTGCATTTCCATACGCTGTGCGAACAGAATGTCGATGCGCTCGAAACCACGCTGAAGGCCGTTGAAGAGAAGTTCGGTGAGTTTCTGCCGCAGATGGAGTGGGTCAACTTCGGCGGCGGGCATCACATTACCCGGGCCGACTACGATGTTGACCGGCTTTGCGAGCTCATCAATGCGTTTAAAGCCAAGTACGGTGTACAGGTGATTCTGGAACCCGGCGAAGCGGTTGCGCTGAATGCGGGCGTGCTCATCGCATCTGTACTCGACATTGTGCACAACGAAATGGACATCGCCATTCTCGACACCTCCTGCACCTGTCATATGCCGGACGTGCTCGAAATGCCGTATCGCCCGGTCATTACCGGGGCAGGGGAGCCCGGTGAAAAGGCGCATACAGTCCGATTGGCCGGATTGAGCTGTCTGGCCGGCGATGTGATCGGCGACTATTCATTCGATCAACCGCTTAAGCCTGGCGACCAGATCGAGTTTCTCGATATGGCGCACTACACCATGGTGAAGACCACGTTCTTTAACGGCATCCAGCATCCGGCGATCGCCATCCAACGCGGCGACGAAATCGATGTGGTGCGCGAATTCAACTATCAGGATTACAAAAACCGATTGGCCTGAAAGAGGATGACGCTGTCGGAGTGGAATTCGGCGCGCAGGCCGTAGGTTTTTTCCAATGTTTGGAAACTTTTCTTTGAGAAGAAGCAGACGTGGGTGTCGTCGTCTTTGTAGTGCCAGCGCTCGAAGGGAACGGGCGCTTCGTCGTGGAGCTGGGTCATGATGCCGATCCAGCCGCCGGGTTTTACCAGGCTCACGAACCGCTCGAATTCTTCACCGGGGCGGAACATGTGCTCCATGGTTTCGGAGCAGGTGAGGAAGTCGTATTGCCGCTTGAGGACGGCGGGATCATTGGCGTAGTACAGGTCGTACACGTCGCAGTCGTAGCCGGCTTCTTTGAACATAAGCGACAAGGTGGGGCCGGGGCCGCAGCCGAAGTCCAGCCCGCGCGCGCCGGGCTCCAGCTTGTTTTCCAGGGGTTGGAAAAGCCGGTTTAAAAAATCCCGATATCCGGAATCGTTCGGGTCGTTCTGATGCAGGTCATAGCGCGCCTTTTCCGCGCCGGGCGCAAGCAGATCTTTTTCGGGCACAAAGACGAGGTCGCAACTCGGGCAACGCAAATATTCGCGTGTGCGGTCTTTGCAGAAGCACTCCGGCATATGGGCGCACAGCGGGCAGATTGATTGGTTTTCCTGTTTCGTCATAAAGCGGAGGAGTTTAACATATTTTTCCATGAATAAAGCGGATTTTAAATTGAATGGGTTGGTGGTGCCGGTGCCGACACCGTTCGGCAGCGATGATGCCATCGATTATGGGGCCTATCTGGCGCATCTTGACTGGCTGGCCGAGTGCGGCGTGCGCAATCTGTTGGTGAACGGTACGACCGGCGAATTTTTCTCGCTGACTCCCGACGAGCAGCTGCAGCTGCTGCGCGTCAGCCGCGAGGCGTGGAAAGGCCTGCTGGTTTTTCATCTCGGCTCCCCCGCACTTTTCAAAACATTGGAAACCGCGCAGCAGGCGCAGGAGGTGGGCGCGGATTTCATCGCCTCGCTGCCGCCGTTTTATTTTGCGGGTGCGCCGGCTGACGGACTGGTTGAGTGGTTCTGCCGCCTGTCGCTTGAAAGCGACCTGCCGTTGATTCTCTATAATTTCCCGAAGCATACCGGCAACGTTCTGACGCCTGAGATGCTGGAGAAAATTCCGCACTGGGGAATCAAGGATTCATCGGCCGATCTGTCGCTGATTTCGTCGACAACCAACTATTTTGTCGGGGGTGACCGGAAGATTTCTGAAGCGTACGCCGCGGGCGCGAAGGGATTCGTTAGCGCCTCGGCCAACATCGACCCGAGGCCGTATTTGCGGATTGAAAAATCGAAGATGCCAACGATTCAGGTCGAGATCAACGCGGTCAACGCGCGGGCGAACGGGCCGTACGCCATCGCGAAAATAAAACAGGCTCTTTCGGAAATTATCCCCGGCTATCCCGTTGCTGTTCGCCCGCCGCTTTCATCTGTATCGTGAGTTTGGCTTGTTTCCGGAGCCCGAACCGCTACATTTCCCCGCTCTATGGCACTGCTCAGTTTACAGAATCTTCAAATTGCGTTCGGCGGCCCGAAACTCCTCGACGGGGTAACCCTTCAGATCGAGCCGGGCGAACGGATCTGTTTGATCGGCCGCAACGGCGAGGGAAAATCAACCCTGCTCAAGCTGGTGGACGGTTCGCTGGAGCCGGACGACGGCACCATCATCCGCCAGAGCGGCGTGACGGTGGCTCGTTTGCAGCAGACTGTGCCGCAGGATATTGAGGGCACGGTGTTTGATCTCGTTTCCAGCGATTGGAACCATGAGCATGCGCTGGATCATCCGGTCGAAAAAGTGATCTCACTGATGAACCTTGATCCGCAGCAGTTGTTTGCGGATTTGTCCGGCGGGATGCGCCGCCGGGCTCTGCTGGCCAAGGCGCTGGTGAATGAGCCCGAGGTGCTGATTCTCGACGAGCCGACCAACCATCTCGATATCGATTCCATCCAATGGCTGGAAAGTTTTCTGCTGCGTTGGCGCGGCACGGTGCTGTTTGTCACCCATGACCGCGTTTTTCTGCAAAAACTGGCCACCCGCATTGTGGAGCTGGACCGCGGACAGCTGACCAGCTGGGAGTGTGATTACCCCACCTATCTCAAGCGGCGGCAGGCCCTTTTAGACGCCGAAGAGGGGCAGCGGGCGGAGTTCGACCGCAAGCTGGCGCAGGAGGAGGTCTGGATCCGTAAAGGGATTAAAGCGCGTCGCACCCGCAATGAAGGCCGGGTGCGCGAGCTGGAGAAGATGCGCGGCGAACGCTCGCAGCGCCGCGAGCGATCCGGCACGGTGAAACTGCAGCTTCATGAGGCCGGCACCACCGGCCGCAAGGTGATCACCGCCAAGGCCATTTCCTGCGCTTATGAAGGCGAAGAAATTATTCATCAGTTCTCGACCGAAATTCTGCGCGGCGACCGCATTGGGATCATCGGGCCGAACGGATGCGGCAAGTCGACTCTGCTCAACGCACTGCTGGGGTGCCTTGAGCCGGTATCGGGCGAAGTGATCCACGGTACGCGCCTTGAAATCGCCTATTTCGATCAGCACCGCCAGAAGCTGGATGAGTCCAAGAGCGTGAAGTGGAATCTGTGCGGCGATAATGAATATGTTCAGACGCCCTCCGGCCGTCAGCATGTGATGGGCTATCTGCGCAATTTTCTCTTTGCACCGGCGGATGCCGATCAGCCGGTCGGCTCGCTTTCCGGCGGGGAGCGCAACCGCCTGATGCTTGCCAAACTGTTCGCACAGCCCTCCAACGTGCTGGTGCTCGACGAGCCGACCAACGATCTCGATGTCGAAACGCTCGACCTGCTCGAGGAAATGCTTGCGGAATATCAGGGAACGGTGTTGCTGGTCAGCCATGACCGTGCGTTTCTGAACAACGTGGTCACCTCCACGATTGTGTTTGATGAGGGGAACATCGGCGAGTATGCCGGTGGCTACGACGACTGGGTGGAGCAGCGCGCGCGGCAAAAGGCCGCCGCCGCACCCGCCTCCGTGCAAGGTTCCGGCGTGGCGGAGAAAGCGCGCACGCGCAAGCTCTCCAATAAAGAGCGCGAACAGCTGAAAACACTGCCTAAACGTATTGAACAACTGGAGGCCGAGTTGGAAGAGTTGAACAACACGCTCAACGACCCGGACTTCTATCGCCGTGACCCCGCGGAAATCAAAAAGACCACCGAGCGCGCCGAGGCGGTTCCGCTGGAGTTGGAAGCCGCCTACGACCGCTGGGCCGAACTCGACGAACACGACTAATCGGAACAGTCCGAACGATGAAACCGTTTGCCTATTCAATTTGGCTGATGCCGTGCGCGGAACAGCGCGCAGAGCTGGCAGCGCTGATCCAGGCCCTGTCGAACCGTTACGCAACGCCGGCATTTGCTCCGCACACCACGTTTTGTTCCGGGACATGGAATCTGGATGAGCAGGATTTGCGGGACGCCTTCGGGCGGCTGGCTGTACAGACCGCGCCGGTTGAGCTGACCGTGCGCGGAATCGATTGGGCAGATCACTGGGCCTTTTTTTTCTTTTTGCGGTTGGCGGGGGGCGAGGCGGTGTTTAAACGGGCGCCCTCCCGCATCGAAGGCGCGCATTTATCGTCGATTGGTCCGCACCTGAGTCTGCTCTACGGGTTGGGGGCGGCGGGCATCGACCGCGATGCGCTACGGCAGGAGTTGGCCGTGCGGCTTCCACCGCGTATTCGGTTCAATTCGCTGACGCTGGTGCGCCCGTCAACGGGCCGCTGGGAGGATGTCGGGAGCTGGGAAAATCTGTGTTCTGCCCGGCTCGGAGGCTAGTCTTGCGGCAAAATCAGTCTCGGAGAGCTTCCGAACTTGCACAATTATTTCCGGCGTGTAGGCTCTTCGATTATGGCTGCTAAAAAAGAAACCAAGATAGGCACCGTCAGTTTAGAGACGGTTCTCGAACAGATTAAAAAACAGTATGGCGACGGGGCGATTGTCCGGCTGGGCGATCAGGAAATCCCCAAGACCATCGCCCATATTCCCACCGGCGCGCTGACGCTCGACCTCGCTTTGGGAATCGGCGGCGTGCCGAAGGGCCGCGTGATTGAAATTTACGGACCGGAATCCTCCGGAAAAACCACACTGGTTTCCCATATCATGGCGAACGTCCAAAAAGCAGGCGGCACGGCGGCTTTTATTGACACCGAGCATGCGCTCGATCCGGCTTACGCGAAAAAGATCGGCGTCGACATCGACAATCTGCTCGTTTCCCAGCCCGATTCCGGCGAAGAGGCCCTCAACATCTGTGAAACGCTGGTCAAAAGCGGGGCCATTGATGTGGTGGTGATCGACTCGGTTGCCGCGCTCGCGCCGCAGGCCGAGCTCGACGGTGTCATGGGGCAGTCGCACGTCGGCTTGCAGGCCCGTCTGATGAGTCAGGCGCTTCGTAAGCTCACCTCTGCGATTAATCGCACGAACTGCTGTGTGATCTTCACGAATCAGATCCGCGAAAAAGTCGGCGTGATGTTCGGCAGCCCCGAAACCACTCCCGGCGGACGCGCGCTCAAATTCTACTCTTCTGTCCGCCTCGACATCCGCCGGATCGGTCAGCTCAAGAACACAGACGGTTCGGTGTTCGGGAACCGCACTAAAGTCAAAGTGGTCAAAAACAAAGTGGCGCCGCCGTTCACCCTGGCGGAATTCGATATTCTCTACGCCGAAGGCATTTCATGGACCGGCTCCATTGTGGATGCGGGCGTTGAGTACGGCCTGATCGAAAAGAAAGGCTCATGGCTTTCCTGCGACGGGCAGCAGCTCGGGCAGGGCCGCGAAGGCGCCCGCAAGGCACTCCTTGAAGATCCCAAGCTGGCGGACAGTCTCGTGGTGAAAATCACTGAAGCCGCTCACGCCAAAAAAGCCTGATGGACTTTCCGATGTCTGGAACTCCATTACATAGAGACGCGCGGGTTTTTCCAAGCCTTGGAACTCTATTGCATAGGGGCCTACAGATTTTTCCAAGCCTTGGAACCCTATTGCATAGGGGCGCACAGATTTTACCAATCCTTGGAATATTGTTGCTGTGTGGATGCGGTAAGGCAGAGTCCCCCGTCTTTGATGGCGCGAAAGCGTTTGCGGAAACAGAGGCGCTGGCGGCGATTCGTCCGCGCGACGCAGGCACCGGCGGAGCTCGCCGTGCAGCGGTTCATCTCCAGGCAAAGCTCTCTGCGGTGGGTTGCAAAACCACCATCGACACGTTTTCGGAGGAGACTCCGTCCGGAAAGATGTTTTTCAACAATGTGCTGGGACGTCTGCCCGGTAAAACCAAGCGGCTGATTGTGATCGGGTCGCACTTCGATACCAAAGCGGGAATTTCTCCGGAGTTTCAGGGGGCAAACGATTCCGGATCCAGTTCGGGCGTTCTGATGGAGCTGGCCCGGGTGCTTGCTGAAAAAGGGCCGATGGAGACAGAATTTCTGGTCGCCTTTTTTGATGGGGAGGAGTGCCGCATAGAATACGGCCCGACCGACGGGTTGCACGGAAGCCGTCGCTTGGCGCAGCAGATCGTTGAGGCGGGCGGCGCAGCGCATGTCGAGGCTGTGATCATTCTCGATATGATCGGAGACAGAAATTTAAACGTTACAGTGCCGCGCAACAGCACACGGGAATTGATGAAAGATCTGTTTTTTGCCGCGCATCAGCTGGGGGTACGCCCGGCGTTCAGTCTCGGCAAAGGATCCATTCTGGATGATCACGTTCCGTTCCTGCTCGCCGGGTTGCCGGCCATTGATGTGATTGATTTCGATTATGGTTCCGCGCCGGGTCTTAACGACTACTGGCATACGCCCGAAGATACGATGGACAAACTGTCTGCGGAGAGCATGCAGACCATCGGAAACACCATTCTTCGAATGGTGGAAAATTTACAATGACCCATATTCAATCCTCAATGTCCATTGAACGTTGTGTATTGAATATTATTGGGGATCCAGCACGCCTTCGGAGACGAGTTGGGCATCCATTTCCGGCGTCAGCGCCATCGGTAAAGGCGGAAGGCCTTCGCGGATTGCGTTCATCTGAACCTCTTCCAGATGCTTGCGGAGCGCTTCGCCGGTCAGCCGCGGTTCTTTTGGCTTTTCCGCCTCTTTCTGCTGCGCCACCTTTTGCAGCAGGGCTTGGCGCCGATCGGCATAAGAGGATGTGCGCGAGGCTTGTTGTTGTCTTGTAAGCACCTCGGGCTTGCCAGCCTCCAGTTTAAACAGCGCCACTTCATTCCCCTTGCGCAGAAGCGCCTCTGAGGCATTGATGTCCGCCTCGACCAGCTCAATGCTGTTTTCGATTTCTCCGATCCTCAGGATGTAGCTTTTGTTTAGGGAGCTATCAATAATACCCGCGCGCACATCGCCTCCCGGACCTTCAAACAGCATTGAAAGCCGCAGGTTTTTCGCGAAAGACTGGTTGAGAGAGACTTGAATCGCCCCCGCGGCTTGCGGCGGCTCCTCGCCGAAGGGGCGCTTGTCGATGATGACCTGATAGCGCGAGAATTCCTCTTGAGCCGCCGTGGCGTAAAGAGCAAGAGCAAGCAGAATGAAGATGGCAGACCGTGATTTCACAAGCCCGATTATCTGTCCTTGTTTGCTATTCGTCAAGGGGGTAGGCTCGCCGTTATGACAATCAAACAGATAGTTTTGGTGCTGTTTTTGGCCTGCACCGCGATGGCTCAGATGCCGCATCAGGTAGCGGTGCTGGTGAACGACTGTTCACAGGACTCCAAAAAAGCGGCTAATGTATTCGCAGGCTTTCATGGGGTGCCGGACTGCAACCGGATATATCTCAACCTGCCGGAATCCATGTTTTCCGGCCAGTTTGAGTGCACGCCGGAAGAGTTTAAATCGCTCATTTATGAACCAGCTCTGAAAACGCTCAAGGAGCGCGGCGTGGACGGTCAGATCACCGCGTGGGTTTATTCCGTTGATTTCCCGATCCGGATTGTCACCGCAGCGTATGATCGGCAGCAAATGTCCATTCTGGGGCTGACTTTTTTGCGCGGCGAAGTGCCCGATTTAGAGCAGATGGAGCAGGGGAAAATCATTTCCCCGCTGTTTGCCGGGCCGACGAGTGAGGGCGGGCAGAAGCTTCCGCCTCGGGACTTTGATGTCTGGAAGAGGGGGTTAAAAGAGAAGATGCCGCTTCCCTCTATGATGCTGGGCTACGTCGGGGAAAAAGGAAACAGTATGGAAACCGTCCTGCGTTGCATTCAGGACGGCGTTCGCGCCCGGCGGAATCCAAGAGGACCGCGTGTGCTGTTTGTGAAAACCGATGACGCCGCCCGCTCCGCACCTCGCGAGTGGCAGTTTGCCGATGTACAGGCCGAGCTGAAAGCGCGTGGCGGCAGTGCGGTCATCACCACCAATACGGCGCCACGGCAAACCGGGCTGATCGGCGTGATGACGGGGTCGGCAAATGTGAAGCCTGCCGATTACGGTTCCTTCCTGCCGGGAGCGATGGCGGAGCACCTCACGAGCTGGTCGGCTGAATTCCAGAAGCCTCAGGGCAAATGCACTCGCTGGCTTGATGCGGGCGCGACCGTCACCGCCGGGATGGTCGTCGAACCCTACAACAATTGGGTAAAGTTCCCGCATGCCCGTTTCTATGCCCACTATGCGGCGGGCTGCACGGCTATGGAAAGCTTCTACCAGGCCATCGCCAGCCCTGTGCAGGTTTTGCTGCTCGGCGATCCGCTCTCTCAGATTGCCGCGCTGCCGGTGCAGATTAAACCTGTCGGATTGAGCAAGCAAATCACCAGCGATCTCGACGCCGCTTTTGTTATTGATGCCGAACTGCCGATTCCCGTGGCCCCCGTCTACAGCGCATTGCTTGACGGAAAGACAATAAAAACCCGCGAGAGAAACGCATTGATCGAACTTCCCTTTGATGAATTGGACGATGGCTACCACGAAGTCCGCTTGATCGTGCAGGCCGCACTGCCGGTGGCTCCGGGCGGATTTGTTGATGTTCCGATATTCGTCAATAAGAAAGGGCGCTCGCTGGAAATCACCGGCATGGCGGATCGCGACCCGCAAGAAATCATCATTATCGCCGAAGTCAACGGGGAGGAATCTCCGAAAGAAGTGTACCTGATTTGGAACGGCCGCGAACTGGTCCGCGCCGCTGCCGGGGCCGAGCTGGTGTTTGATGAACGCACGATCGGCGAAGGGCCGCACCGCATTCAGGCGGTCGCCGTTTATGAAGACGGCATGGAAGTCCGTAGCGCACCGAGAACTTTTGCCGTTGCATTTACTGCGCGAGCTGAATAAAACCTCTCGCTAATTTAACGACTTTTCTGCCTCCGGCAGATCCGCCGAAGGCGGAAACGATTTGAACTACTTGAACGGTTTTAACGATGAGCATCTGGATTTCTAACAGCCCTTCCAATACCTGGAAAATTGCGGCCGAATTTTTCCAAACCCTGGAACTTCCGGCGGTGATCGCCTTGCATGGCAACCTGGGTGCGGGAAAAACCTGTTTCACTCAGGGGCTCGCACAGGCCGCAGGCGTTAATGAGCCGGTCTGCAGCCCGACCTACACTCTCATCAGTGAATATCAAGGAGCTGTCCCGTTTCATCACATTGACCTGTATCGGCTAGGCGGCCCCGAAGAAGCCTACGATCTTGGACTTGATGAATATCTGGAAACCGACGGCATCACCGTTATTGAATGGGCCGAACGCGCCGCCGAGCTAATTCCGCCCGGCGCCATCCACATCCGCCTCGAGCGCGGCGAGGATGAGCAGGTGCGCACCATCGCCATTGTGGAGAGCCCGCTATGATCACCTTAGGCATTGAATGTTCATCACGGAAGGGCTCGCTGGCGCTGCTTAAAGACGGCGAGCTGCTGGCGGAGAAAAGCTGGATCGCCGAACGCGTGCGCCACAACACCATTTTCCAAACATTGGAAAATCTGATGGAAGAGGCGCATATATCGTATAGCGATATATCCCTGTTTGCGGTCGGGCGGGGGCCGGGGTCGTTTTCCGGCATGCGCATGAGTTTTGCGGTCGCCCAAGCACTCGCCTTGCCGGGCAAAGACGACGTGCGTGCTGTCAGCAGCGGCGCGGCGCTCGCTTTTGCCGTTAGCCGCGAGGGTGCCAAAGAAATTGCCGTCGTCGGTGATGCCCGCCGCGGACAGGTCTGGATCGGATTTTTCCAAGCATTGGAAAACGGAAGCATTAAACTTTCCAATGATTGGAAACTCGTCGCGTATGACGAGATCTCCGTGCCGGAAGGAACCGTTGTGGTCAGCCCGGAGGCCGAGCGGTTAACAGAGATTTTCCCAACCATTGGAAGTGCGCGCTTTCCGCACGCTAAAGATGTCGCTGAGCTGGCGTTGCTTCAGACACAACCCGAGCCTCTCGACCCGCTCTACATGCATCCGCCCGTTTTCGTCGAGCCGAAGTTTGCTTGAGAAGTATCCATCGGCAGGTCACAATGCTTCTGGTGAAACAACGTATTCAATCTGTGTGTCTTGTTCTGGCCGGACTCATATTTCTGATCGGACTGCTGGGTGAATACCGCGATGATTACGAGGTCTACTTTATTATGCTGCTGTTGGTTGCCACGGGAGGCGCTAAACATCCATGTGTTCAACCCATTTTTTCGGATTTCCGGAATAAATCCTGCTAAAATATATGCGAGTTTTGTTAGTTCTAACGAAAGGGCGAAATAAAGATGAAAACAGGATATTTTAAATATTGTGTTGTGATGTGGGTCATATGGGTCTGCTGTCAGCCAGCCTTGGCGGTGGTTATTGTCGGCCTGAACGGGGCAGCAAACACGAACGCTCCCGCGGATGATCCCGGGTTCAATCGGATCGGTGTTTCTCAGGATGACCTCAGTTCGGTCTATCTCGGGAATTCGTGGTTTTTGACCGCTAACCATAATGGTGCCCCGTCTACGGTTAACCTGGACGGCACTAACTACACTCATATATCAGGGACGTGGGTTCAGTTGACGAATAATGTCGGGGGCGGTATCGACCTCGCTATGTTTAAGGTAGCCGGGGATATGCCCACAAACATTCTGCCGATTCGTTCCAGCTCACCCGCTTCCGGCAATAACGTCATTATGATCGGTAATGGGCGCGAGAGAACATCCGGTCTGAAGGGTTGGGATGAGTACTGGGAAGATGCTATTTTCTTCGGGTTTTATAACGGCTATACCTATGACTCAACATCCCCTTATGACACGTCATTGCGGTGGGGCAGCAACCAGATTGAGAGTACGGGTCTCAGTTCAAATGGGGTGACATGCTTTTCGACAGATTTTGATGATAACCCCAACGAAGGACAGGCCACTCCCGCGGACTCGGGCGGTGGAGTATTTATCAAGTCAGGGGACACGTGGGAATTGGCGGGAACAATCCTCTATATCGGAGAATATTCCGGTCAGCCATCAAACCAGATTGCTGCGTTTGGGAATCTGACGTATATGGCCGATCTTTCTGTTTACCGGGATCAAATCATCAATCAGCGTTCTGTAACCGATATGGATGCCGATGGAATTTCTGATGTTGAAGAATACATTGCAGACACCGACCCGACGGACAGTAACTCATTTTGGCAGGTGGAATCTCAGCTTACATTGGCGGATCAGACCTTTACGTTTTACGGCAGCACGATCCGGCAGTACCAGCTTCTTTACACGACCAATGACCTGGCCGATCCCGGTCTGGAATGGATCACCAATGGCACGCCGATTTGGGGTGCGGGCACCAACACTCAAATTATCGTCACTAACACGGAAAACACCGTCTTTTATCGTATGCAGGTGACTCTGCCTTAAAAAAGTTGAACCCTTGCGGGCCTTTTGTCCGTTTTATATGCATCCGTCCGCCTTTGTCGAGCGGAAGTTTGCTTGAGAAACGCGACTTGGCAGGTCATAATGCCCGAGTATGAGAAATTTTCTAAAGTTAGGGATTCTGCTCCTCGTTCTGGCCGGTTTTTGCCTGCCGTCTCCGGCGATTATTTTCTATTCAACAGGCGATGTTTCACACAATACGACCGCTCCAGCGGGAGCGCTTGACGGCAGCGGCTGGCAATTTCAAGGACGGTTTAACCAATTTTTGGGAACGCCCGTTGGCCCGCATCATTTTCTTACGGCACACCATTTTGGAGGGAGCATTGGCGATAAGTTTTATTATGGCGGCGAGGTTTTTACGACGATTGGTAGCGTGGACGATGCGGGCAGCGATTTGAGGCTGTGGGAGGTTTCCGAGCGTTTTCCAAGTTATGCGCCTTTGTATTCCAGTACGGATGAGGCAGGGAAAGGACTGGTTGTCTTCGGTCGAGGTCTGGATCGCGGAGTGGTTGTGACCAACACAATACAGGTACGTGATCGAGGACAATGGGTAACAGCCGCAATGACAAACGGGTGGCAATGGGGCGCTTATAATTATACCCAGCGGTGGGGAACCAATGAAGTCAGTACGGTTACAACGGTTAATGGTTTTCCTGTGCTGAAAGTGGACTGGGATGCCGGTGCGGGGGATGAAGAATGTATGCTTGCCGATAAAGATTCCGGCGGCGGGGTTTTTATTCAGGACAACGGCGTTTGGAAGCTGGCGGGAATCAACTGGTTGGTCGGGCCTGCTACATCTTACAGCTTCAATTCGGATGGATCAGCGCCTTTTAATGCGACCATTCTCGATTTCTCAGGGGACTCGCCATTGTATATTGAAAACGGGGGAAGTTGGGTTGATACAGATTCCCTCGGCATAACGAAAAGTTCATTTTATTCCTCTAGAATCTCATCCCGCTATAGCTGGATTACAAATAACGTGACCGATTTTGATCAGGACGTCGATTTGTTGCCCGATTGGTGGGAACAGCAATATACAGGTAGCACGACCAATATGATTGCCTCCGCAGATCCGGATGAAGACAATCTTTCAAACCTGGATGAGTATCTGAATGGAAGCAATCCCGAAAACCCGGATACGGATAACGACACGATGGATGATGGATGGGAGGTGTTCAACGGTTTGTGTCCGACAAACGCGGTTGATGGCGGCGCCACGGATACGGATACAGACGGGCTGGTTAACACCAATGAATACGTACTTGGAACAGACCCGCAAGATACAGATACCGACGACGACTGGATGCCGGATGGCTGGGAGTTCGATAACGGACTGGATCCGACAAATGCGGTTGATGGCGGATTGGATTTCGATAATGACACGCTGGTCAACTCCAACGAGTACCTGCTTGGAACCGATTTGACCAACCCGGACATGGATGGTGATGCCGTGCTCGACGGATGGGAGTTTTTCGGAACCAGCAACACGGCTTATGGCAGTGAGGCCACGATTATTACCAATGCCGACTCGGATGATGACGGCCTTCCCGACGGGGTTGAAATGGGGATCACCAACTCGAACGGATTTATTACCAATCCGAATTCTGCTGATACGGATCATGACGACATTCCTGATGAATGGGAGGTCGTTAATGGAATCAATCCAATTGACGACTCGGATGGCACTGTAGATACCGATCTGGACGGGTTTGTTAATTCAGATGAATGGATTGCAGACACGAGTCCTTCCAATGAGAACTCCTTCCTGAAAATCGAAAGCTTTGTTCTGTCCACTAATCAGACCGTGTTGTTTCTCGGCAGCACGAATCGGCAATACCGCTTGATCTATACCACCAACGATTTGGCAGCGACGAATTTGGTGTGGATCACCAATGGGATCCCGATTATGGGTGAAGGCTCCAATACCTCGATTTCCGCCACCAACACGGAAGAATCTGTTTTTTACCGCCTGCAGGTCGAGCTGCCCTAAAAAAAGAAGGATTGAACCTCAAGCCTTCTTTAAGTAGCGTCCGAAGTCTATGACACACGACGTAACAGTAGACCTTGGCGACCGCTCATACCCCATCCGCATCGGATCGGGAATTCTTGACACTCTGGGTGATGCCTGCAAAGCCGCCGGGCTGACCGGACGTTGCCTGATTGTCTCCGACGAAAACGTCGCGCCGCTCTACGCTGACACCGTTTTCCAAACCTTGGAAAAAGCCGGATTCGACCCGGTTCTTGAAGTGCTTCCCGCCGGTGAGCCGACCAAGTGCCAGGCGCAGTTGATGAATCTCTACGCCAAGGCGGCCGAAACCCGGCTCGACCGTAAATGCTTTATGGTCGCGCTCGGCGGCGGCGTCATAGGCGACCTGACCGGCTTCGCCGCCGCCAGCTGGCTGCGCGGCATCCAATTTGTGCAGGTGCCGACCTCGCTGCTGGCGATGGTCGACAGCTCCGTCGGCGGCAAAACCGGCATCAACATTCCGGCTGGCAAAAACCTCGTCGGCGCATTTCATCAACCCGAGTTGGTGATGGTCGACCTCGATACGCTCAAAACGCTGCCGGAACGCGAGCTGGCCGCCGGCATGAGCGAAGTCGTCAAATACGGCGTCATCTGGGACGAAGAACTTTTCCAATCCTTGGAAGCCGGTAGCACCGGCGGGCAATCATTTTTCCAATGTTCGGAAAAAAACAGGGGTGCAGACTCAGGCTGCCTTGGGAAAATAATTTCCAAGTGCTGCGAGATCAAAGCCGAAGTGGTTCGTCAGGACGAACGCGAAGGCGGGTTGCGCGGCATTTTAAATTTTGGGCACACGCTGGGGCACGCCATCGAAAACGCGGCGGGCTACGGCGAATATCTCCATGGCGAGGCGGTTGCAATCGGCATGGTCTATGCCGCGCGCCTCTCGGTGGCTCTCAAAGGACTTTTGGTTGAAGAATCCGACCGCATTGAAAACCTGCTCGCCGCACTGGCTCTGCCGGTTGCGGCGCCGGGGCCCCAAGGCCTTCGGCGGGGCAGGCTGGCGTGGAGCGATTTGCGCGCCGCGATGGCGGTCGACAAGAAAACAGTCGGCGGCCTGCCGAAGTTTGTGCTCGCAGACCGGATCGGGCATGTCGATTTCGGATGCGAAGTTCCTGAAGAGCTGATGGAGGAGGTCTGGAATGGCATCGGTCAATGAGCTGATTGTTCGCGAGTATTTTGAGACGCTCGGGTTTTTTGTCATTCAGCCCAACAAGCATCAGGTGGTTGCGCGCCATAAACACGATGTCGAGGAGATCGACCTGCTCATCACCCGCCCCGGCCAGGCCGGAGTGTTTAATACCCCGAAGGAAGTGGTTTGGGATTCTAAAAATCTGGCCAAGGTGCAGCGGGCGGTGGTGAGTATCCGCGGCTGGCACACGGATCGCTTCAGCCCGGCGACGCTCAAAAAGAGTCCGGAGATTTTCCGCTTTACCGAACTGCCGGTTACCAAAGAGGCGCGCAAAATTCTCGGGCCGGGCTCTGTCACTAAAATCCTCTGCGTCTCCGACCTGACCGCCTCCGCCGATCTGCATGAAGAAACCTTGGCGATGATGCGTGAAAACGGTGTCGACGGCGTCCTCTCGTTCCGCACCATGCTGCTTGAGCTGGTGGAGCACCTTGATGTCGCCAAAAACTATGAGAAATCGGATCTGCTCCAGATCCTGCGCATCCTCAAAACACACGGGTTGCTCAGGGAGTCACAGATGGAGCTGTTTTCAGCGAAAAGAAAACGGCCTGGAATAAAATAGAGCAGAAAGCCCTGGTGGATTTTGAGCTTTCGAGGGGGCTCTTAATCTCTTCTGCTTATCTCTTTGAGGGCGTCGGACGCCGAGGAAAGCTGGTTGTTTAAATCATTCGCCTGATCAATCAGGTAAGTGGCTGAGAGGGAGGCTATGGCTTTCTCGATTTTTCTTGATCGTCTTCTGCCGGCATTGGCCAGGTCGTTAAACCACTCTTTCCGGGTTTTATCTGAAACGTTGTAATAGCATACGTATTCTTGCTTCGCGCGATTGTAATAGGGTTCGGCTTTTCGCTTTATCTCACTTTCATAGTCCTCAACCCAGCTTGAAGAGAGAAACTTGCCGTGGCCGCCATTTTCTACTGATAATTCGTGCCCATAATAAATAACATTTCGCATGGTATCGAATGCATCATTCACCGCCAATTTCACTTCATAAAAGGCATCCAGTTCTTCCTGTGCGACCGGCTGCCATGTGACATCTTTAATCTGAACAGCGAATCGCCGCGTCTCACCATAGCGGGTTCCTTTCAGCACGGCTTTTCTTTGAGTTAGCATGGCCCTTTCACCCGCACCTGCCTCTTTGAGGGCGTCTTCGATCTGTTCGGACTCGGAGGGAACGATATAAGCCGCGACGCCCAGAACATTTTGATTTATATCGATAACAGGTCCGCCACTGTTGCCGGGAATAATGGCGCAATCCACTTCGATTTCTCCGCTGCCCATGCCAATGATTTCACCTGCATTCCGCGTGATAACACCTCGGCCATCGCTGTTTCCGAAAGCAACAACCTCGTCACCAAAGCTAAAGGTGTCAGAAATCGCGAGCCCATCCGGGTGATCAACAGCAAAGCGGATTGCATCACGGTCTATTGCCACTTGAATTTCAGCAGGCAGCGAAAAGGTGCAGTCGGGATCACTCATGTTGATGAACTCAATTTCCTCCGCACCCTCAATGACGTGGTAGCTGGTAACCATCCAGACGTCTTCTTCATCCTTGCATAGAAATGCCGAGGCAATATCTCGCCCGTCATCCTGTACGGTAAACAGATAATCCTCTATTGGGACAATTGCTTCTTTCGGTTGTTCAGTATCTGATGAGGGAGAGTTGTCAGTTTCTTCTTTTTCAACTGGAGAATCATTGGTCAGAGGAGCAGAGTTGGTTTCCTGAGCTTGTGTTGAAACGGTTGCGAAAAATAAAAAAACAAAGAAGATAAACCCCGTCCGCATACCATATCCTTCCATTTAACTTGAATTCTGACGAAGTGTAGGAGATAGACTGTATAAAGTCTAGGGGTTTTCGGTTCCTCGTTTATGTAGGAGAAAAGCCCTTGAGGTGTGTGGACTTGTAGATTTTCAAGTTGGTGACCGTTACAGAGGGGAATAGTAATATTACATGACAAGCCGTGAAGCATATATCGCCTTGAACATGATGGAGGGGCTCGGGCCAATCAAAGTCCGGGCCCTGATCGATTTTCTGGGTTCGCCGCAAGCGGTCTTCGAGGCGGATGGCGATGAGCTGCAGAGCGTTCGAGGGATAGGAGAGAAGCTGCGTTATTCTATTCTAGAACAGCGCACGCAGATTGATGCGTCCGAAGAAATCGAAAAGACCGAAGAACTCGGTATTCGGATTGTGACGTCGCTTGACGACGAATATCCCGAGGCACTCAAAATGATTCACGACCCACCGCTTGCGCTGTATGTGCGCGGCTCGTTTCTGCCTGCCGATAACCTGTCGCTCGGAATGGTCGGCTCACGTAAGGCCACGCATTACGGATTGAATGTCGCCGACCGCATGGCCTATCAACTGGCGCAGACCGGCTTCACGATTGTAAGCGGGCTGGCGCGGGGAATTGATACGGCGGCGCATCAGGGCGCGCTCAAAGCCAAAGGCAGAACAATCGCGGTACTGGGCGCGGCGATTGATCAGCTCTATCCGCCGGAAAACGCCGAGCTGGCCGATGCCATTGCGCAGCACGGCGCGGTCATCAGCGAATATCCGCTCGGGCGGCAGGCGGATCGCCAGACGTTTCCTTACCGCAACCGGATTATCAGCGGCCTCTCGCAGGGGGTTTTGGTGGTCGAAGCGGGCTTCAAAAGCGGGTCGCTGCACACCGCCGATGCCGCGCTGGAGCAGGGGCGCAGTGTCTTCGCCATTCCGGGCCGGATTGACCATCCGTCGGCTAAAGGAACCAACTGTTTAATAAAAAACGGAGCGAAATTGGTCGACAATGTGGGTGATATATTAGAAGAGTTCGAGCTTTTGATTCCTCCGGGAGAGCTGAAAGAGCCCAAAAAACAGCCCTCGGCGCGGCCGGAAGTGCCGCTTTCAGAGGAGGAAAAGAAGCTGGTGGAAGCCCTCTGGCCGGGGGCACTGGACATCGACAGTCTGGCGCGCGAAGTCGGAATGACGAGTGCTGAAATCAGCGGCGTGCTGCTCGGATTGGAGATGAAACGAGTGGTGAACATGCTGCCGGGTCGCGTGGTTGAGCTGGCTGACGATTTAAGAGGTTAGATGAGCCGCCAGAAAGCGGTTGAAAAGGAACTTTTATGAAAAAACTGGTGATTGTGGAGTCCCCCGCAAAGGCGAAGACGATTAATAAATATCTGGGCGACGATTATATTGTCAAAGCCTCCATGGGCCATGTGCGCGACCTGCCGCCGAAAAAGCTCGGCGTGGATGTCGATAACGCATTCGCACCAGAATATGTGAACACCACCGGCCGTGCCAAGGTGATCACCGAGCTGAAGGCCGCCGCCAAAAAATGCGACCATGTTTATCTCGCTCCCGACCCCGACCGCGAAGGGGAGGCCATCGCCTGGCATCTGTTTGAACTGCTCAAAGGAATTATTCCGGAAGAGAACTTCAGCCGCGTCACCTATAATGAGATCACCAAATCCGCCATCACCGAGGCGTTTGCCCATCCGGGTGAAATGGATATGAACCGCGTCAACTCGCAGCAGGCGCGCCGCGTACTCGACCGCCTGGTCGGCTTCAAGGTCAGCCCGTTGCTGTGGAAGCAGGTGAAAGGCGGCGTCAGTGCCGGCCGTGTGCAATCGGTTGCCCTGCGGCTTGTCTGCGAACGCGAAAAGGAAATTCAGGATTTTAATCCGGAAGAATACTGGGTGCTGGGCGCCAACGTCCGCAAGCAGGTTGCGCCGGTCGATCCGTTCTCCGTTAAACTGGCGAAAATTAACGGCGAAAAAGCCGAAGTGAAAGGTGGAGAACAGGCCGAAAAAATCCGTGCGGAGCTCGAAGCGAGCAAACTGCACGTTGAGCGTGTCATCGAAAAGACGGTTCAACGCAAAGCGTATGCCCCGTTCATCACCTCCACCATTCAGCAGGCGGCCTCCAGTGTCTGCGGCTTCGCCCCGGCGCGCACCATGCGCATTGCGCAGGGACTTTACGAAAACGGGTTGATCACCTACATGCGAACCGACTCGTTCAACATCGCCAAAAGCGCGCAGGAAGAGTGCGCATCCTTTGTTTCTGCTGAGTACGGTGCGGAATATCTGCCCGAAAAACCGAACTTCTACAAAAGCAAAGGCGGCGCACAGGAGGCTCATGAAGCCATCCGCCCGACCGAAGTTTCCAAGACGCCGCAGTCTGTCAGCGGTCTCGAAAAAGACGAAGCCAAACTCTACAAGCTGATCTGGGAACGCTTCGTAGCCAGCCAGATGGTTCCGGCGAAAATTGCCCGCCGCACCGCCGAAGTCGAAACCGACGGCGAGAACACGTATATGTTCCGCGCCACCGCCTCCGAAGTCATCTTCCCCGGTTACATGCGCGCCAGCGGCATCGAAGCCGCCGCCGATACAAAGAAAGAGGGCGAAGATGATGATGCCGAGGCCAAGCTGCCGCCGCTGAGCGAAGGCGAAAACCTCGACTGCCTCGAGTGGACCGGCGAACAGAAATTCACCAAGCCCCCGGCGCGTTACTCAGAGCCCTCGCTCATTAAAGCGCTCGAAGAAAATGGCGTCGGCCGTCCGTCCACCTATGCACAGACACTTTCCACCATTGAGAAGCGTGAATATGTGAACAAAGAAAAACGCCAGCTCATCCCGACAGAATCCGGGATGCGCGTGAACGACTTCCTCGTCAAATCGCTCGATCCGCTCTTCAATGTCAAATTCACCGCCGAAATGGAGGAGAAGCTCGACAAGGTTGAAGAGGGCTCCGTCGACTGGACCGACATGATGAAAACATTCTACGACCAGTTTCTTGAATGGCTCGAAGGCGCCAAAGATATGGCCGAGCCGGAAGAGACCGAAGGGGTGCTTAAGGCCCTCGAGCAGGTCGCCGAATGGGCCGAGCCCGTCAAGCGCGGACGCCGCACTTACGACGACAAAGAGATCGTCCAATCTGTCACTGAAAAATTTAAAGAAGACGGAAAAATCACTGCGCGTCAGCAGCAGATGATTTTCGGGCTCGCCTGTAAATATATAGAACAGATGCAGCAGGAAACCGTCACTGAGCTAAAACTCGAAAAACCGGAAGCGCCCCGCACCGAAACCGGCAAAAAGATCGCCCTGCTCGAAGGGCTCGATTTCGACGAGCCGCGCAAAGTGGGCAAACGCACCTACGACGACGGCAAATTTATTGAATCGCTCAAGCAGCAGGTGCAGGGCGGTAAACGCCTTTCCGACCGTCAGGTCGGCGCACTTGACACCCTGCTCGTTAAATACTCCAAGCAGATCGATAACTTCGAGCAGGTTAAGGAAGACCTCGGCCTCCAAGTGAAAGACAACTCCGAAGCCGCCGGTGAAATCAGCAAACTGATCGAGCTGTGCAAAACCATCGAAACATGGAACCCGCCGGTTAAACGCGGTAAGCGCGAATTCAACGATGCCGACTTCTACGAATCGCTCTCCACCCAGTTCGACGGCAAAGGCACACTCTCCGAACGCCAGGTCGCCGCGCTCAAGAAAATGATCGGCCGCTATGCCGCTCAGATTCCGGCCTACGAAGCCGTTCGCGAAGAACTCGGCCTGCCCGTTCCCAAAGAGAAAAAGGCATAGTTTGACGGCATAAATGTTTCCAAGGGTTGGGCAAAACGATGGGTGCAGGCTCAACCTGCTTCCAAACCTTGGAACTTTCTGTGGTTTTAGTGTGTTCCGTGGTGAATCTTTTTCCAATGTTTGGAAAACCGGTGTAATTTGTGCGGATGGATCCGTGTGTTGAACATTTTGTGCAGTATCTGCAAGGGGAGAAAAACGCATCCGAGCATACGATTTCTAATTATCTGATGGATATCCGCCAGTTTGTCGGGCTGATCTGGGGCGACGAGGCAAAGCCGCCGTACCGTTGGAAAGAGGCCGACCGCTTCGCCGCCCGCAAGTTCCTCGTCTTTTTTCAAAAGCTGGACATGGCGCCGACGACGACCGGGCGCAAACTTTCCGCATTGCGCTCGTTCTACAAATTTCTGGTGCGCGAGGAATATGTGGCGCTCAACCCGTTCAGCGGACTGCCTCTGCCGAAAAAAGGAAGCTATCTGCCTGCTGTGCTCTCCGTGGGCGAAGTCGATCAGCTGTTGGCGGCTCCGCACGCCTTTGCCAGAGAAAAGCCGAAGAAGAGCCTGTTTGATGAATATGTTCCTGTGCGCGACACCGCCATTCTTGAAGTGCTTTACAGCACCGGCATGCGCGTCGGCGAGCTGGTCGGCATGAAGGAGAGCCAGATCGATATTCTGTCCGGCATTGTCAACGTGCTGGGTAAAGGCAAGAAGGAGCGGCTCTGTCCGCTCGGACGTCCGGCCGAGATCGCGCTGCAGAACGCACTCTCTATGCGTTCCGAGGTTTGGAACGCACTGGGACAGAAAGGCGCCCCGCGCACCGTGGTGTTTCTCAATAAGAACGGCGGACCGCTTACTGCGCGCTCCATTGAGCGCATGGTCAAAAAATATGTGGCCTACTGCGGGCTCAAACCGTCCATTTCCCCGCATGCGCTGCGTCACAGCTTTGCCACGCACCTGCTCGATAACGGTGCCGACCTGCGCAGCGTGCAGGAACTGCTCGGTCACGCCAGCCTCTCCACCACCCAGATCTACACCCATGTCTCCATCGAAAAGCTCAAGCGCGTCTACGAAGAAGCCCATCCGAGAGCGTAGACATTTCCGATTTATGATTGCCGATTGATGATGGAATGTTGGAAACTCTTTTTTTGAACTCTGAACTCTGAACTTCGAATGATCTGGATTTTATATAACTTACTTTTTCCGTTGGCGTTTTTGCTGATGCTGCCGAAGTTTCTGTCGCGCATGGCGCGGCGCGGCGGCTACAAGAAACATTTTGAGCAGCGGTTTGGTCTGTATGGTCATGGCACGACGGCCCGGTTGGCCGAAGGCCGCCACATCTGGATTCATGCCGTCAGTGTCGGTGAGCTTTTTGTGGCCCTTCGGTTTGTTGAGGAATACCGCAAGGTTCATCCGGAAGCACTTTTCGTTATCAGCACCAACACCTCAACCGGCCATAAGCTCGCGAAGCAGAAACTCGATTCGCGCGATGTGCTGATCTATTTCCCGCTCGATTTCCCCTTTGTGATGAAACGGGTATTCAGTGCGCTCAACCCGCTGCGGTTAATTCTGGTGGAGTGTGAGTTCTGGCCGAACATGATCCGTGAGGCACAGCGCAGGAATATTCCGGTCGCGTTGATCAACGGACGGATTTCGGACTCCTCGTTTGGCGGCTATAAAAAAATCCGCCTGTTCACCGATCCATTGCTGAAGATGATTGATCTGTTCTGCATGCAGGGCCAGCAGGATGCGGAACGAGTGATTGCCCTCGGTGCACGACCCGAGACGGTAAAAGCGATCGGGACGGCCAAGTACGATCTGCAACCGTCTGCCGCTGATGCCGCCGCGCCCGCTCGCGCGGTCTTGCAACAGGCGGGGGTTCCCGATGACGCGCTCGTTTTGCTCGGCGCCTCCACCTGGCCGGGCGAAGAAGAGGCCCTGTGTAAAATCTATAAAACCCTGCGCGAAAAACACCCGAACCTCTTTCTAGTGCTGGTGCCGCGCCACGCGGAACGGCGCGATGATGTTGTCAGCGCCATCGAAGGGCAGGAGTTGACCTGCTCGCTTCGTAGCCAGAATATATCGAAATCCGATGTGCTGGTGATCGACACCACCGGGGAGTTGATGAGTTTTTACGCCGCATCGGATGTGGTGTTTGTCGGCAAGAGTCTGTGTAAGCACGGCGGGCAGAATCCGATTGAGCCGGCACTGTTTGGCAGGCCGATTGTGGTCGGCCCCAATATGGAAAACTTCCCGTCCGTTATGGATGATTTTCTTTCCGCCAATGCCCTGCGGCAGGTTGCAGACTTCCAAACCTTGGAAAAAACGATCGATGAGCTTCTCGGCGATGAGCCAACTCGCGCGGAGCTCGGCGCGGCGGCGCGGCAGGTGCTGGAAGACCAGCGCGGCGTGATTGCGAACATGGTGGAGCAGATCGGATGAAGATCGTCCTCGCATTTGATTCCTTTAAGGGGAACCTGTCGGCGCGCGAGGCATGTGAAACAGTTCGTGATGGCATCGTTTCTGTCCGACCGGATGTGGAAGCTGTGATTCTGCCGATGGCCGACGGCGGCGAAGGTACCGCCGAGGCGATGATGTCCGCGCTTGGCGGCGAATGGATTTCCCAAACCGTGACCGGTCCGTTGCCGCATATGCGCGTCGAAGCCGGTTACGCCTGGCTGCCGGAGAGTAAAACCGCGGTGGTCGAGATGGCGGTGGCCAGCGGGCTGCCGCTGCTGAAACCCGAAGAGCGCAATCCGATGATCGCCACCACCTATGGCACCGGCGAGCTGATCAAAGCCGCCGTCGCAAAGGGCGCCGAAAAAATTCTTCTTACCGTTGGCGGCAGCGCGACCATCGATGGCGGTGTCGGCGCCGCCGAAGCGCTCGGCTGGAGCCATAGCATGGCGGCAATTATTCCTCCTGAAAAGCTGACGTTTCCTGAGATTGATGTGCTGTGCGATGTGACCAACCCGCTGTGCGGCCCGAACGGCGCCGCGCAGGTTTACGGCCCGCAAAAGGGCGCGACCCCGGAGCAGGTCGAGCTTCTTGACAGGCGGCTTGCCGCTCTTGCGGATGCGGTGAAAGAGCAACTAGGAAAAGACATCCGCGATCTGCCGGGCGCAGGAGCTGCCGGCGGACTCGCGTTCGGCGCGGTGGCCTTTATGGGCGGCAGGCTGGTGCCGGGGATAGATACCGTGATGGAGGTTGTCGGTCTGGCCGATGCGCTGTCGGGCGCGGACTGGGTGCTGACCGGTGAAGGGAAATTCGATTCGCAGTCGGTGCAGGGCAAGGTGGTCGATGGCGTGCAGCGGCTGGCCAAAGCCGCCGGAGCCAAAACCGGGGTCATTGCCGGTTGCGTAAAGCTCTCCGAAACTGAATGGCGCGCCGCCGGGGTTGAATGGGTGGCGACACTCCAGCCGGCCGGGATGAGCACGGAAGAGTCGATGCGCCGCAGTCGCGAACTGCTGTTTGAGGCGGCCGCCGCTTTTGCGCGCGGTTTGTAATTGTTGCGATCTCTGCGGTTAGTGTAGGGTTTCCCCTCAACAAGGAATGATTTATGCCGTCGTCGGATATTTATAATGTCAAAGAATCGCCGTGGGCGAAAAAGGAGGAGACTCCTCCAGAGCCGACGCGTCGTCGCCGGCACAGTAGCGAGAGTTTTGATGAGGCGATGGAGAAAGATGTTTCCAGAACGAATCGCCGCCGTCGAAAAAACAGCGGCTTTCGACGCTTTCTGCATCTGATGAAAAAACCGGAGTTCAGCAAGAGGTTCTGGACGACCGCTTTATCGATTAGTGGGGTCATTTTGATCGTGCTTTTGATCTGGGACTTTTTCTTCCGCTATCCCGATCCCGAGGCGGAGTATTCCGGCGACGCCTACGAATACAAAGGAGAGTAAGCCGGCGGCTTACTCCCAGTTTTTGAACAGATCGTTGAAAAATGCGTTGGTGTTCTTTTTCCACTTTTTCCAGAACGGTGGAGCTTTGTGCGCATAGGGAGGCGGGCTGACATGGATGTCGGCCTGCGGCTCCACCGTGAACCATTCCTGACTCATATGCTGCGCATACACCGCGCGGTATTCCGCTCCGGCCGCGTTATAGATGAAAATCGCGATCAGAATCAGAATGAAGTTCCCATTGAACAGTCCGAAGATTCCAAAGGCTACGGCCATGATGCGCCCGATGCGCGCGGCGAGCGCCGTGGCCTTCAGCCGTCCGAGCCGCGGCGTCATGAAGGCGCGGAAGATGCGACCGCCGTCCATCGGAAACGACGGGAGCAGGTTGAACAGGCACAGCATCAGGTTAATGACGAACAGGTTGATGAAAAACTGAGTAAAACCACCGGTGGCGGTTAGGAGCCAGAAGAGCACCGCCAGCAGAAAACTGGCGAGCGGTCCGGCCGCCGCAATCAGAAATTCATCCCTCGGGCGGGAGGGGATGTGGCTCATTTTGGCGACGCCGCCGATGGGTAGCAGCATAATTTCGCGCACCTGGCACCCTTTGCGGATGGCCACCCAGGAGTGGCCCAGCTCGTGCAGGGCGACACTGGCGAACACGCCGACCGCGATCAGAACACCAGACAGTCCGCGGGTAAAGGCGACAAAAAGGAGCAGGATAACCAGCGTCAGGTGCACCCGGATCGGAATGCCCATTACGGCAGTTAAATTATAGGAACGTTTAATCATAGTAAAATCTCATGGGTTTGGCAGAGTTTCAGGGCTGACGGGGAGGGTGTCAAGTTTCACCTCGCAATGGATTGACGGGGTAGGGGTGTTTCGGTAGGGTTCGCGGGATTTTATGGGAAAACAGCCCTTATTCGGGGCGAACAAATGGGAGAGAATAGAATGGCTACAAAAGTTGGAATTAATGGATTCGGACGCATCGGCCGCATGGTTTTTCGTGCCGCTGCTGCTCGTGAAGATATCGAAATCGTAGGAATCAACGACCTGCTGGACGTTGACTACCTCGCATACATGCTCAAATACGACTCCGTACACGGTCGCTTCGGCGGAACCGTCGAAGTCAAAGACGGTTCGCTCATTGTAAACGGCAAAAGCATCCGCATCACCGCAGAACGTGACCCGGCGAACCTCGCCTGGGGCGATGTTGGCGCTGAAGTGGTTGTCGAATCCACCGGATTCTTCCTGACCGATGAAACCGCTCGTAAACACATCGAAGCTGGCGCAAAGAAAGTGGTTCTTTCCGCTCCGTCCAAAGACGCGACTCCGATGTTCGTCTGCGGCGTAAACACCGACAGCTATGCTGGCCAGGACATCGTTTCTAACGCGTCCTGCACCACCAACTGCCTGGCTCCGGTTGCTAAAGTTCTGAACGACAACTTCGGCATTGCTAAAGGTCTGATGACCACCGTTCATGCGGCTACCGCTACTCAGAAAACCGTTGACGGTCCTTCCATGAAAGACTGGCGCGGCGGTCGCGGTATCCTCGAGAACATCATTCCGTCCTCGACCGGTGCTGCGAAAGCGGTTGGCAAAGTGATTCCGGAACTCAACGGCAAACTGACCGGTATGGCCTTCCGCGTGCCGACCTCCGATGTTTCTGTTGTTGACTTGACCGTTGTTCTCGACAAAGAAGCTTCCTACGAAGCCATTTGCGCGGCAATGAAAGAAGCTTCCGAAGGCTCCATGAAGGGTGTCCTCGGATACACTGAAGAAGCCGTTGTCTCTACGGACTTCCGCGACGAAGAATGCACCTCCGTGTTCGATGCCAAAGCCGGCATCCAGCTCGACGGCACGTTCGTTAAAGTGGTTTCCTGGTACGACAACGAGTGGGGTTACTCCTGCAAAGTGCTCGACCTGATCAAAGTAATCGTTGGCTAACGCCCGATTCTTCGATCCGAAAGCCGCTCCGGTCTCCGGGGCGGCTTTTTTGTGTCCAGGCCACGCTATAGCCGTTGTGAGAAACACATGGTTTTTTTTGCTGCGTACTCAGGGGGTTTCCTAAGAAAAAGATCCTGTTCCTTAAAGCACTTGAGTTCGGCGCGGGGACTTTTAGTCCATCTCGACTTCTATTCCATAGTAATTCGGTGAATCCCCTGCGTGCTCGCTGTCGGTGTAACTTCCTGTGGTCAGATCGAAAGCGATGCGGATGAAGGGTTGGTCAAGGTCGTTGGTCCAGTAGACGGAGTAAACGCGACCCGGCTTTGCTGTCCAATACAGGGTCGGGCCGGATATGTGCTCCACGACAAATAAGGAGGCCGGATTGGTCGGGTTGGTGTCGGCAATATATTCTTCGAGATTGTTCTGTCCGTCAAAGTCCCAGTCAGGGTTTGCCTGTTCCAGAGCCAGGAAATAATTCATCTCCCAGGTATCCGGCAAGCCGTCACCATCGAGATCACCGATAAACGGCAACCGAACGGCTACACAATAAAATCCAGCGGAAGATACTGAATGGACGCGGTCGGTATAACTGTTAGCCGGGAAGGGGATTGCAGATGCCAGTGTTTGGAAGCCATGCACCAGATTCGATGTCCAAAGCACATCGTAGAACCGCCCCTCGACCGAATCCCAGTTAACGATGAACCCGTCAGGCTGTTCCGATACGCCAATTTTGAAACATGACGCAGCATTTGTCGGGTTCATGCCTGTGATATATTCCTGAAGGTTATTGAGCCCGTCATGGTCAGCATCATTCGTAGAAACACAGCTGGACGGAAGTCCAAAAAAGGCGATCTCCCAAGCATCGGGTATTTCGTCGCCATCGGCATCGAGTGTTATCGCAACATTAAAAGGATTGCTGCTGCCTACGTGACTGTTTCCGTCATTCGCAAATAGAAAGATATTGGTGCCTATATCCTGCACCGTCAGGGTGCCCGTCCACACACCGTTTATAAAATTACCTGTTGTAGAGGGTGAGATGGTGACGGAGGCGGACTCAGTAACCGTGCCCCCCAGTTTAATGTTGGGAACATTGGACGATTGTTTCGGTGTCGGCGTACTGTTTTCCCACGCCAATGGATCTCCCCAGCCACTATCAGAATAATAATAGATTGCGCGAGTGGATGGTGATGCGGTCGCATAACATCCTCCGTAACTGCTCCAAGACGTATTGTTGTGGCTGAAGTCAATCATCAGATGATCGGTTCCGTTATATTCGAACGGGGTATCAAATTCGAACGTGATCCAACCCGTAGAGGAAACGGTGGTGTTGTTCTGGAAAACAGTGGTCCAGTCCGACTCCCATTCCGGCGCGCTGCCATAGCTGTCCAAGGACGTATGCCGCATCCGGAGGGTCCAATTGTTCAGTGCTTGTCCCGGGATGCTACTGACATTGAGCGCGAGAGAGGTCACACTGCAGGCTTCCCCCAGCTCGTTGTTCAGATAAATCACCTGAGTTCTTGAGTCATGGTAATAGGTAAACATTGGGAAACTCCATGACTGTGAGCCGGTTCCTATCTCGATCTCTTCAGGTTCTTCTGTTTTTATTTTTCCGGAAATCGGTATCGGAACGCTAAACGACAACATGGGATCACTATATTGATCCCGCGCGGTAAGCCTTACATAGAAGGGCTGTCCCGCGGCCTGATTTGTTGCGACCGGGTCCCACGAAAAATGGTCGAGCAATTGTTCATATAGATCCAGCACAACGAGGATCTGTTGGGGCGAGTTCAATGCTCCGGAAGCGGCTACATCCACCCGCCCGGTATGAGAGCCGGCCGTTAACGCGGCGGTGTCATAGCTAAGGGATACGCTGGCATGTTCTCCCGTGCTCGATCCGCTGGACGGCGAAACGGAAATCCATGCAACATCCGCGGTGATTGAATAATTCAGGGATGCCTCTCCGCTGTTCCAGACGTCGAATGTGGAGTCGGGTGGAGTCTGCCCGAGCATTTCTCTGGTAAAGAAAGATGATTCTGAAATTCCCATGACTATGAGGGGAGTGTCGGGAACTCCCCAGCTCGAGAGGCCGGTGCGGACAAGTGGATGACCCGCTCCGTCGGCGCTGGTCGGCCACGGGCTCTGATCAAAATAGTATAGCTCATCCACAACCGCCCACGAGATGTCGAGCGGGTTCAGGGGGTCGTCCGATGCCTGCGGCCGCTCCAGTGCCACCCGTTCGCCGCGATTGGAGAGCTCGCCTTCATAGGGGCCGTAAACAGAGTCGGTCGGGCTCAATCCGTATCGGAGACGGAACTGGGCAAGTAAAACGGTGTCGACTGCCGGATCGAAAGAAACCACCCGGATCTTCTCGCCCGCCGCCAGCGACAGGCCCGCCGGGAAGGTGTAGGAAACGCCGCCGTCAATGCGATAGCTGCCGACTGTGTTTTCCAGTGAAGCGCTCGCGCCTTCGATATTCTCGATTACAATGTATTCCATTTCCGAGCCCGCCGGTGGAAACGGATGATACATCAGTTCGCTGATGCGGAACGGAAGTGGGCAGGGCTGGTTTGTACTTCCAGGGGTTGGACGTGTCGCTACCCAATAATTGGAACCATCCGGATAACGACCGCGCGCAATCCCGTTTTCCTGTCCCTTGAAGCGGATCGCGTCTGCCACGCCGCGGGCGGGATCGAATAAGTAAACCTGCTCGCCTGATTTATTGAGACCAAAGCCGTTGGTGCGGTCGGTATGAAAATCGTTTTCATCGAAAACGATAAATCCGCCCGCAGCGATTGTCGTACTGTTGGGTATGATGAACTGGGTCAGATCATCACGGTCGTCACTCAGGCCCCAACCGCTCAGGTCAATAGTGGACGCGGTCGGGTTGTAAAGCTCGATCCCGTCGTTCGAATCAAACGGCGGAGCCAACCCGGTATCGGTGTGCGCCGTGATCTCATTCAGCAGCACGGTTGCGCCCGGTGTTGGGTCTGCGAAACCCGGGGAGCCGTTGGTGTATGTGCTGGCACGACAGTTGCCGCCATAGTCGAGCGATCCGGATTCTTGGCCATCAACCGCGGATTCCAGCGGCACAAGTGAATGTCCGGCACCGTCGGCGGCTTGCGGCCAGTTGCGCGCATCGGAGTAGCTGAATGAAATCAGGTCCTGATTGTGGAATTCGAGATCGATCCGTTCACCATTGTTGCTGAGGTCGCCGCTGAATTCGCCGGCGATGGTGATGCCGTTGGTCGGGTAGGTTGCGCTGAAGACGGCGAGGTCGTCGACCACCACGAGGTATTCTCCGGGCGCGAGGGTGGTCGGGCCGTGCTCGAATTTGAAGGAGACCGCGTTATCGAGTTTGTAGCCATTGAGCGGGACGGTCCTATCGGAAATGTTTCGAATTTCGATGAATTCAGCCGGATTGCCGGCGGGGGCATGATACATCAGCTCGGTAACGGCCAGCGGAATCTCCGCCGTCCAGAAATCCGTTTCGGTCAGCGCACTCCATTCGGAGCCATCAAAGCATCGCGCCTTAATCCGTGTGGGTTGGTGAATCGCGATGGCTTCTGTATATAAAGTCCCGGCCGCTCCGCCGCCGATGGCACGCGGGTCGGTACCGTCGGTAGTGAAATAGATGGCCGAGCCGGAGGACGTCAGACTGATGACGGTTCCATCATCCACCAATCCACCGGACGGGTCGAACTGCGGGCGGGCGAGGGCGGGTAGCAGGCCGTCGGCATCGAGATAGTCGAGTACCTGTGGGGTCCGGGTTGGGAAAAAGGCGCGGAGTTCGGCAACCGCGTTCGTCCAGGTGTCGCGGTCGAGACTGGTATTTCCCCAGCGCGCGGCGTTGGCGACGATGGCGCGGTCGATTTGAGCGGTGCGGTAGTCGACCAGCGCCTGCATGTTGGTGTGCACGAGGGCGCCCCCGTTTTCAAGGTGCTTGTAAGCCCGGTCGGCAAAGGCAAGGCGGTATTCGGCATTCGTACGCAGCCGGTCGTGCAGCGTCTGGGCATTGAAATAGTGCGGTAGTGTGAAGTTGTAGTTGGTGAAAGGTCCGGTCCGGTCGAGGGAAGTCGAGGTGTCAAAGGCATGCTCGCAATCGTGCTGGATCCATTTGAAGCCATCGGGGTTAGCGCGGTTGTAGAGCGCATAGATATTGTTAACCTTCGTGTTGTCGCCGAACGCACTTATTCCGTTGTCGGAAGCGCCTGCATAATCGATCAGCAGCACATAGTCGATCATGTTGTTGAGATCCAACAGCTTTTCCTTGGTTGGATCCGGTTCGCCCTGAGCGTCCATGCCCTGGATGGCAAAATAGTCGGCATTGGTAGCAAATCCATTCATCGCGGCGGTGTAGAGCCGCTGGTAGGCATCGGTGGTGCCATCGGTCGCCTCGATCTGATACGAGGGGTCATCGATCCACGATGTGGTCTTTATGGCATCATAATCCTCTTTGTCACCACCGAAATAATCGGCGGCAAAGCTGGCGACCGGCCGCTCTTCGGTCATGAACAATCCCCAGTAGAGTCCATTGAGATAGAGGTGATAGTAGCGGCTGCGGGTATAGGCATCGTCCATGGCGCTGGCGGCATCACGGCAGAGGATATCTCGGAGAAAAGTGTTTTTTAGTTTCTCCGCTGCAGTTCCATTTACCCAATTATAGTTTTGGGCGGTGCGCAGATCAATTTTATCGAACGAGGTGACTCCTTCGTCTTCAAACAGAGGATAGTCGAGTTTGGCAGCACCGTATTCCGATCTGAAGAACAGACGAAATGCATGTTTCGGAAAATAATTGTGTCGGCTCCAGCCGCCGCGGATGCGCAACCCGGCGTTGATATGGAAGCCTTTGCTGCCATCGGGATTGATCAGCTCCACCGATGCCGGCCGTTCCCAGCGCTCTGTAGCGTTAACGTAAATACCGATGGCGGAATCGTAAAGGTTGTCGTGATCGGTTGTAACGGAAATTGTTGGAATGGCTTTTAGCGCGTCCTGCACACTGAAAACCTGATTGGATGCATCCTGATAGGTTTTGTTGAGCACTCCCTCATCCATGCCGAGGTTGATGATCTGACTGTTGGTGTAGTATTGCGAGGATGGCTGAGTCACAACATCATCCACAAAAATATAGGTGTCGGTGCGCGGATAAGAGGCTTTCCACCCATCCATGAAGGCGCGGACGCGCAGATTGGTGGTGGCGGAAATCGTGATGGGACCGGAATAGGGTGTGCTCTCCTCGGTGGGTTCCGACCCGTCAAGGGTGTAGCGCACGGTTGCTCCGTCGGTTGTATTGGAAACAGAAACCTGAAACGGAGCATCATAGAACCCCCGTTGAGGGAAGGTGACCGGTGTTTCGACATATCCTTCATAAGCGATGTTGGTATTGATGGATCCCGGAGTTGGAGTCGTTAACAGCCCGGTGTCAGAGGTGTCGATCTCTCCATTGGTAAAGGCATAGCCGAAAGAGACGTCTTTCTCCAATGCCGGGAAGATGAGACTGTTTTTTACGGTGTTTCCGTCGGAGTGAATCAGTGCTAAATATTCACCCGCGGCACTCAGCTTAAAGTTGGTATGCAGCTCCGAACCCGCCACGGATCGGTTTTTATCAGAGGCGAATACGACCAGAAACCCCTTGGCTACAATGTTGGTGGCGGGGAAGCTCCATAGAGTTAGATTGTTGGTATCGTCGGTCAGAAACCAGCCATCGACACTGACGGACTGGTCTGAGGGGTTGTACAGTTCGATCCAATCGGATGAATCACCATTTTCGTCTAGCAGACTACTGTCGTTGTCGGCAACGATTTCGCTCATATGGATCGTTTGCCCATGGCTAACGCTGGCAAACATTGCCAGGAACACCGTTAAAATAGAGCCGTATTTGATCGTTTGTCGGAATGTTTTCTTCATCATTTCAAAATCATTTATTTCTTCAAGCTCAGCTAGGCTGATTCAATCCACAGTATGATGAAAACAGCTTATTTTTCTAATGATTTATAATATTTATTTCAGCAAAGAGTTGTGCGGGCGCGCCGTCCGTTAGAGATTCCGAGACTCCTGTTGTGCGAAGTAGATAAAATCTAGAGGAGTCCCGTGGAAAACAAACAGGCCGATACGAAGCTGTTTCTAGGGCTTGAAGAAGCAACACAACTACGCCAAGATGGCGGTTCTTACTGATTTTACAACGTGATAGAGGAATGTGAGAAAACGAATTGGAATCATTTCTCGTTCCTTCTGTAAAATGATTTGATTAAATGGCGCGTGGTTTGTCCGACGTTTGAAGCCGTGCAGGGCCGTCATTTTAGCAGGTAATGAAGAGAGATAGACATGAGTAATACGAGCTTGATTTTACAAGCGCCGATGACCGGGACCATCATCCCGATCGATCAGGTTCCCGATCCGGTGTTTGCAGAGCGAATGGTGGGCGACGGTGTATCGATCGACCCGGTTGAAAGCCGACTGCTGGCCCCGTGTCCCGGCACGATTACGCAGGTTCACCCCTCGCACCACGCGGTCACCATGATGACGCCCTCCGGCCTCGAAGTGATGATGCATCTTGGACTCGATACCGTCGGTCTCAAGGGAGTGGGGTTTGCTCCAGTCGTTCAAGAGGGCGACAGGGTTGAAACCGGCGATCTGCTGATCGAATTCGATATGGATTATGTGGCGCTCAATGCGAAAAGTCTGCTCACTCAAATCGTGATCACCAACAGCGATAAAGCCGAGCTCTCACTGAACTCCGGTTTTGTTGTCGAAGGCAAAGACCACCTCTTTACGGTTCGTTCGTCCGATGCCGCCCTGATCACCGATGAAAGCATGGATCTAAACAGCGCAATCAGCTCCGAGCCGATCATCCTGGCCAATCCGTCAGGTCTTCATGCTCGCCCGGCTGCCGTGCTTGCCAAAAAGGCGAAAAGCTTCTCTTCCACGATTGAACTGATTTGCGGCGCAAACAAGGGTAACGCCAAGAGCACGACGGCAATCATGAAAATGGACATCGGCCCGAAAGCGACGGTGCAGGTCCGCGCTGCCGGTGCCGATGCGGAAGCAGCTATTGAGGCGTTGACCGCTGAAATTCTGTCCGGTCTCGGCGAAGACACCGTCAGTTCATCCGTGAAGAGAAAAGCGGCGGAAGAGACCCCGCCGCTTTCAGATAATCCGAACGAGCTGATCGGTGTCAGTGCATCAGCGGGCATCGCGATTGGGAATGTATTCCAGCTTCCCAAAACGGTACTGGTACTTGGAGAGTATGGTCAGGATGCCGCAGTCGAGCAGGAGAAACTGGAGCAGGGCTTGCTGGCCGCGATCGGCCAGCTGGCAGCCCTCTGCAAAAGCTCAGAGTCCTCGGAAGCAGGGATTTTCCTGGCGCATCAGGAATTGCTCGACGACCCGGAAATCCTTGCCGCAGCTGCCGCGGAGATCACCCGCGGGAAAAGCGCCGGCTTCGCCTGGCAGAAAGCCTACACGCAGGAAGCCAACAACCTTTCCGCTCTCGACAATGAGTTGCTGGCCGAACGCGCCAACGATCTGCGTGATGTGGGTGAGCGCACGCTCAAATGCATTCTCGGCCTTGCCGATGATCATATTCAGATTCCGAAAAACAGCATTCTGATTGCAGAGGATCTAACGCCGTCGCAGACGGTCACGCTCGATCGCACCAAAGTGCTGGGGTTCTGTACGGTTCATGGCGGCAGCACATCGCATGTTGCCATTCTCGCGCGCTCGATGGGGCTGCCGGCGATCACCGGAATTGAAGGCCGCGCACTCAAGGTAAAAAACGGCACGCCCATCATTTTAAACGGCTCCACGGGCGTCGCTGAGATCAATCCGTCCGACGCAATGATTGCATCAATTCAGGATGAAATGAAAAAACTGGCCGAACAGGCGAAGCGCGACCTGACCTGCTGTGAAGAACCGGCCGTGACCACCGATAACCAGACCATCACCGTCGCGGCCAATGCCTCCAGTCTTGCCGATATTCAGACGGCAATCGAACTCGGCGGCGAAGGGGTTGGCCTCTTGCGCACCGAGATGTTGTTCCATAATCGCAGTGAAGCACCGACGGAGCAGGAGCAGGAGCAGACTTATCGCGACATGCTGACGGCGCTTGGATCCAAGAACGAGCTGGTGATTCGCACGCTGGATGTAGGCGGTGACAAGCCGCTGCCGTACCTGCCGCTTCCAAAAGAGGAAAACCCGTTTCTCGGTGAGCGCGGAATCCGGGTTTGTCTGAATCACCCGGAAATTTTCCGCGCTCAGATCCGCGCGATTCTGCGTTCGGCCGATGCCGGAAAGTTGAGGATTATGTTTCCGATGGTCACGACAGTCTCTGACTTTACGCAAGCCAAGGAGATGGTCGAAGAGGAGCGCGCGAAACTGAATTTGCCGCCCGTACCGCTGGGGATTATGATCGAAGTCCCATCGGCCGCACTGATGGCAGAGGCCTTTGCGGAGGTGGCCGACTTTTTCTCCGTGGGTACCAATGATCTGGCGCAGTATACGCTGGCGATCGATCGGGGACACCCCACGCTGGCCGCGCAGGCGGATGGTCTGAATCCTGCTGTGCTGAAACTGATCGGGCTGGCGGCGACGGCGATGAATAAAGCCGGAAAAGAAATTAGTGTTTGTGGCGGCATTGCTTCCGACCCGCAGGCGGTTCCGCTGCTGATCGGAGTGGGCGTGAAAAAATTGAGCGTATCCGCTCCGTCGATCCCGCTGATCAAAGCGCAAGTGCGTACGCTCTCGCTGGAAACCTGCCGGGGGATGGCCGCGAAAGCCCTTACATTGACCGATGCAAAAGAGGTCCGTGAGATGGTGGCTGACTACGAATTGACCAGGAGAAAATAATGAGTTCATTTGCTGTAAAAATTAAGACAATGAGTCACGGGCTCTTCGCGAACATGCAGAAAATGGGTAAAGCGCTGATGCTGCCCGTGTCCGTACTTCCGGCAGCGGGTATCCTGCTGGGAGTCGGGGCGGCGAATCTGCCTTTTATTCCGACGATTGTCTCGTCCTACATGGAAGCGGCCGGGGGTGCGATTTTCGGCATTCTGCCGCTGATCTTTGCCCTCGGCGTGGCGCTTGGCTTCACGGAAAACGACGGGGTCGCCGCGCTGTCTGCAACGGTCGGCTTTTTTGTAATGCTCTCGACGATGGGTTTGATGGCACAGACGCTGGGTGTGGAAACCCAGCCCATCATGGGCGTTGAGTCGATCAACACCGGGGTGCTTGGCGGCATTCTGGTTGGTGGCATGGCCAGCGCGCTGTTTAATAAGTATTTCCGCATCCAGCTTCCGTCGTATTTGGGCTTCTTTTCCGGGAAACGTTTTGTGCCCATTATCACGGCCTTTAGCGCGATTTTCCTCGGATTGATTTTGAGTCTGATCTGGCCGCCAGTCGGCCTTGCCATCAAGGCCTTTTCCGTCTGGGCATCGACCAGCAGTCCGAAAGTCGCGTTTTTTGTCTACGGTTTTGTCGAGCGACTGTTGATTCCATTCGGTCTGCACCACATCTGGAATGTACCGTTCTTCTTTGATGTCGGTGAGTTTGTTAATTCGCACGGCGAGGTGATCCACGGAGAAATCCAACGCTTTATTGCCGGCGATTCGGCTGCTGGAAATCTGGCGGGCGGGTATCTCTTTAAAATGTGGGGGCTACCGGCCGCCGCGCTGGCCATTTGGCACTGTGCGAAACCGGAAAAAAAGAAACTGGTCGGTTCGATCATGATTTCCGCGGCGCTGACCACCTTCCTGACCGGGATCACGGAGCCGCTGGAATTCGCGTTCATGTTTGTGGCGCCGATTCTCTATCTGTTGCACGCCTTGATGTGCGGACTGGCCTACCTCACCTGCATTCTGTTGGAAATCAAGCATGGCACGACCTTTTCGCATGGTTTGATCGATTACATTGTGCTCTTTTCCAAATCCTCCAGAGGGCTCTGGTTGTTGGTCCTCGGGCCGATCTGGGCTGGATTTTATTATGTGCTGTTCCGCACCGTGATTTGGAAGTTTAACCTGAAAACGCCGGGACGCGAGGATGACGACGATAACGATAGCGCCGTTGCCGTGGCGACGGATGAGAGCGGGTTCGCGCGTCAATTGGTTCTGGCGTTTGGCGGGCGCAGCAACATTAAAACGCTCGATGCATGCATTACACGATTGCGCATCAGTCTGAACGATCCGACGAAAGCCAATGCCGCGCGTCTGAAAGAGCTGGGTGCCGCGGGCGTAGTGGTCGTCGGAGACAGCGTGCAGGCTATCTTCGGCACGCGTTCGGATAATCTCAAAACCGACATGCAGCAGTATCTGAAAACGGTTGGCTCGGAAGCCGATGTGGTTGAGGCCGCGCCGGCCGTGCCGGCCTCGCCGGTTGCGGAAGCAGTCAAACCTGAGGGGGCTTTATCTGAGTCGAAGATCACCGCGAAAGCCGCGGCGCTTTTGAAAGCGCTCGGCGGCGCGGAAAATATCGAAGAGATTTCGATCTGCGCCCATACGCGTCTGCGAGTTATTCTCAAAAACACGATCGACCATGCTCAACTGGGCAAAGAACACGGTGTGGAAGGGGTTGCGGTGCTGCCCAATGGTGTCATGCACTTGATCGTTGGTAATCAGGCTGAAGGGTTTCTTCAGACAATTAAAAATATATAAAATTAACCCGTGAACACCGAGGTGCTTATCCGTTGGTTCCGGATGCGTGTTTTAATGCCTACACCTCTTACTTGGAGAAAACAATGTTGAAAAAAAGATCATTCATATCGCTGTTTTATTTATTGATTGCGCTTACGTCTGAAGCGAATGCTCAGCCCTCAAACGATCCGGTCACTTATCCCGCATCCAATTTAAAGACGGATACCTATACCCCCGGTGAGCAATGGAAGCTTGTTTGGTCGGATGAATTTGATGGGGATACGCTTAATCGCGAAAATTGGAACTTTCAGGTGCTGGAGGCGGGGCGCTTCAACGGGGAGTTGCAAGAATACACGGACAGCGATCAGAACGCTTATGTTGAAGACAGCTGTTTGGTCATTAAGGCGATTCACAAAAGCGATGTGCATGGGCCAAACCAGTATTCCTCGGCCCGGTTAAATACGGCTCAAAAGCAAACGTGGAAGTACGGCAGGATCGCGGCGCGTATTCAATTGCCTTATGGGGAGGGCGTGTTTCCTGCGTTTTGGATGCTCGGCGCGAACTGCAACGAAAATGGCGGCGATACGCCATGGCCGCTCTGCGGAGAGATTGATATCGTTGAACTGTTCGGCAACAAAAGTGATGCGGTCGTTGAGGCGAACATACACTTTGCCGATGAGGAAGACGCTCACGACCAGATGGGCTCAGCGAGCTTTGAGCTTGAAGAAGGCATTTTTGCCGATCAATTCCATGTGTTTGAGATCGAATGGGATGAGAACCGTGTTGTCTGGTTTGTTGATGGCAAGGAATATGCCAGTCAGGATATTACAACCGAGGTGATGAGCGAGTTTCACCAGGAATTCTTCATCTTGCTGAATTTTGCGATAGGCGGAGTCTCGGCGGGCTGTCCCGACGAAACCACCCGGTTTCCGCAACACATGTATGTGGACTGGGTGAGAGTCTACCAAAAGTAAGATGTTTTCTCCTTGAGCCCGCCATCGATCGAGCTGTATCGGGGCGGGTTTTTGTTTCCCTTATTTACAGACCCGGATTCTGATCCTGCTATAGTTTCTTTTCATGGATTATATCAACGATTTAATCACAATCGCGGGATGGGGCGCCCCCTTTATTTGCGTTCTCCTGTTTCTTCTGGCCAGTCTGCTGGTGGTCTGGCGGCTCGAGGTGCTTTCGGGCAAAGGGGTTGAAGGCACGGTGCTGGGCACCATTTTTATGCCGTTCTGCTCCGGGATGGGGAATATTATTTTCGCTTTGGTGCTGGCGACCAATCAGGGTGACGGCCGGGATGTGCTGATCAATTGCCTGTTCAATAATGTGGCGAACCTGACGGTGTTGATCGGCGCACCGGTACTGATCTGGAGTATGGCAAGCATCCCGCGGCGCAAAACACAGGCGGCTATGCGTGAGCACAAGGCGGGGCGCCTTTCGCTTGTCCTTAATCTGGTGGCGGCGCTGTTCTTTTCGCTGTTTGTCTGGTTGCTTGCCGCGGATGGAGTCGTTTCCCGCACCGACGGGTTTGTTTTGCTGGCCCTGTTTGTTTTCTGGCAGTGCTTCCATGTTTACGACGTGAAGAAAACCAATCTGCTCAACAAAAAGGCCTATCCGAAGACGTTGCCGTGCGAAGTTGTTTTGCTGCTCATCGGCGCCTTTGCGGTGTTTATCAGCACCGACTGGCTGGTGTGCTGGTTCCAGACATTGGAAAGCGGAGGCACCCGGCCGTATATGCTGGGCTGGTTGAGCGGATTGCTGATGGTGCTTCCCAACGCGCTGCTTGCGTTTTACTACGGCGCCAGAAATCGGATGGATGTGGTGTACACCTCGCAATCCGGCGATGCCCACATTTGTATTCCTTTATGTATCGGAATTTTCGCGGCATTCCGGCCCATTGCATCCGGGGAGTTTTTACAGCACACGCTGTTGATTTTAATGGGGCTGTGCGCGGTCCATCTGCTGTTCGTTGCCGTTGCCGGCCGCCTGCCGCGCGTGGTGGCGGCGCTGTTGATGGCAGCCTTCGGTTGGTTTCTCTGGTCCGGACTGGCTTGACGGCTATTGGATCGGGTCGGCGAGAAAGGCCTCCAGCAGTTCCATGAAATGGATCTGCGCCATTTTCCACTTCGGGTTGCTGGTGATCTCCCCCGTGCTTTTGGCGGTGTTGTTGAACAGAACAAACAGATTATTCCCTGCGCAGATGTGGGCGTCGTAGCCGGAGCCATATCCCTCGTGGGAGAAGGCGAAATCGCCGATCTGATCCTGGGAGGGATTCAGCGTTCCGCGCAGGGCGGCCATGTCGGTTTTAAACTCTGCCAAAAACTCCTCTTTCCGGTTCCCGCCATACTCAATGAGCTTCCAGTTGCCTGCGTCGCGTTCGACCAGAGCCCACTCGTCGAACACCGGTTCGCCGAAGCTTTTTTCAAGAAGGGAGAGAGCAGAATTAATCTGGGAGCAGGCTGTGGCGCTATTCATGGCTTATTCCTTTAATTTGGTGTTTAGCATTCATCCTAATGGATTTGCGGGCGGGCTCAACTCCTTTTGACTCGCCCACTTTCGTTTGACTCGCTTTTGGATATGATTATAGTCAGCGCCTTATTTTAAGGATGTCTAACCAGTAAGGAGTTAATCCATGAACAAAATGACGATTCGTGATCTCGATGTGCAGGGCAAAAAAGTGCTCATGCGTGTAGACTTTAATGTGCCGGTGAAAGATGGCGTGGTGGGCGACGACACCCGCATCACCGCAGCGCTGCCGTCCATCAATTATGTTCTCGAAAACGGTGGTTCGCTCATCCTGATGAGCCACTGCGGTCGCCCGAAAGGCGAGAAGAACATGGAGTTCACCCTCAAACCCGCCGCCGACCGCCTGGCCGAGCTGGTCGATGCCAAAGTGACCCTCGCTCCTGATGTGATCGGGCCGGAAGTGCAGGCACTGGTCGACGAACTGAAAGCCGGCGAAATCCTCGTTCTCGAAAACGTCCGCTTCTACAAAGAGGAAGAGGGCAAAGGCTGCACGCCGGAAGAACAGGACGCCTTCGCTAAAGAACTCGCCTCGTTCGGTGATGTTTATGTGTCCGACGCCTTCGGCACCGCGCACCGCGCGCACGCCTCGATGGCAGTTGTTACCAAATATATGGATCAGTGCGCCGCCGGCTTCCTGCTCGAAAAGGAAATCGAATATCTCGGCAAAGCACTCGAAACCCCGGTTAAACCGTTCGTTGCCATTATCGGCGGTGCCAAAATTTCCGGCAAAATCGATGTGGTCACCAACTTCTTGGATAAATGCGACGCCATCCTGATCGGCGGCGGCATGGCCTACACCTTCTACAAAGCGCAGGGCAAAGCCATCGGCGGATCCCTCGTGGAAGACGACAAGGTCGAACTCGCCGGCGAAATCCTGAAACAGGCCGAAGCCAAAGGCGTGAAGCTGATGCTCCCGATCGACAACATGGTCGCCGATGCGTTTTCCGCTGAAGCCAACACCAAAGTGGTCGGCGACAGCATCGAAGACGGCTGGATGGCCCTCGACATCGGCCCGAAAACCATTGAGCTCTACTGCGCGGAAGTGGCCGGCGCCAAAACCGTCGTTTGGAACGGCCCGATGGGCTGCTTCGAAATGGCTCCCTTCGCGGCCGGTACGTTCTCGGTCTGCGAAGCGGTTGCCAAATCCGACAGCATCAGCATCATCGGCGGCGGCGACAGCGTGGCGGCAGTGAACCAGTCCGGCCTGGCCGATCAGATGAGCCATGTCTCCACCGGCGGCGGCGCGTCTCTCGAATTCATGGAAGGCAAACAGCTCCCCGGAATTGTCGCCCTGACTGACAAAGCATAGTTTCCAACCATTGGAAAAAGGAAAGCCCTCGGTTCATACCGGGGGCTTTTTTGTTTTACAGGTTGCTGGACGCGCCCTCATCGGGCTGCGGTTGTGCGGCAGGCGGGTGGCTCGGGATTTCCTCTAAACGTTTTACCGCCTGCATACTGAGCTCGCCGGTTAGGAAGCTGCTGGTGAGCGCTCGCAGACTGCTGTTGTCTTCCGATGCCCAGCGCCGACCCCGTTCTTTTGAGAACAGGGTCAGAAAGCCAACGTTTCGGCCATGCAACTGCATCGGCGAGAGCACAATGGAGCGGATGTTCCATTTTTCATGCAGCCCGGCCAGCGCATCGGGAGCATCCTTCAGGTCTTCCGGAAACAGATAGGCGATTTTCCCGTTTGTTTCCGTGGCGTCGACGGCTTTTGTAAGGGCTTCGGTGAACACCGGGTCAGATGATTCTGGACGCTGCGGCCAGATCCAGATGTTGCGGAGGGTGTGGCCCAGCGCATCAAAAAAACCGGCACCGGCGAACTCGTGGTCAAAGATTTTGGCCGTTTGTTCGAGAGCGTCCAGGCAGGCGTTCCCGAACAGCTCCGGATCGGCGCTCAAAAACGTTGCCGAAATATCAGCAAAGGTTTCCTCCAGCTTCACACGTCGTTGCAATTGAACCCGGGCGTGCTGCCGCTCGTCGAGATTATGCAGAATCAGCACCGCGCCGCCGTTGCGGTTGTGCATGCCGGAAGTCTGAATTTCAAGGAGATACTCGTTGCCGTCTTTTGTTCGTCCGGTGGCATAGCCCAGATGGAACCCGGCATGCTGGATCGCGGATTGGATTTCATAGCCCTGTCCATCACTTTGCCGGTTGTGATAGAGGGTGTCTGCTGTTTGTCCGATCAATTCTTCCGGCGTGTAGCCGGTCATCGCCTGCACTGCGCCGCCGCAGCGCAGAATCCGGTTGTTCGGGTCGATGGCAATAATCATATCCGGCCCGATGCTCTCCAGAATGGTCTCGAGCTGGTCGCGTTCATGAATGATGCTCTGCCACTGTCGGTACGCCAACCACAGCAATCCCAGCATCAGGAACAGCAGAAAGGTGGCCAGGCCCTGAACATGGCGCTGGTAATCGGCGACATTGTCGAAGAGCTTTAACTGCGCAACCACCGCAATCAGTACGCGGTAGACCGTCAGAATGACAACCATGCCGACGATGTAGCACAGCAGGCCGGTTCGCTGTTTGCCAAAATGATCAACCTGTTGCATTCACGCCGCCTTGGGTAATGGATTCTTTCAGCCCGTTCCGGCTGACCGGATTGAGCTCCACCGTATCAAATCGGTTGAAGTGTATACAAGGACAGAGGCGCAGGGGAATGATGCCGGGGATCACTCATTTTCTTGCACGTTTGAGCGTTGCGCATTGGGGGCGGGTTCGGTAGATTCCCTGCTCATTTTTGGGGATGAATTTAAATAATCAGGAGAATCCAATGAGAAAGAAAATTGTCGCAGGAAACTGGAAAATGAACAAAACCGTCGAAGAGGCTGTGGCTCTCGTCGAAGGTCTGAAGCGTGAGCTCGCCGACGTGACCGGTGTGGAAGCGGTTGTCTGTCCGCCCTTCACCGCACTCAAGACCGTCAGCGACCTCATCGCCGACACCGAAATCAGGCTCGGCTGCCAGAACATGAGCTCCGAAGATGACGGCGCTTACACCGGTGAAATCTCGCACGCCATGCTCAAAGAGCTGTTCGTCAAATACGTGATCCTCGGCCACAGCGAACGCCGCGAATACTACAAAGAAACTGACTTCTGGGTGAACAAGAAGGTCAAAAAGGCCCTCGAAAAGAACCTGCGCCCGATCGTTTGTGTCGGCGAAAAACTCGAAGACCGCGAATCCGGCAACACCGAAAAAGTGGTTGAAGAACAGGTGCGCGGCAGCCTTGCCGACATCACCGCCGAGCAGTTCGAAAACGTGGTGGTTGCCTACGAGCCCGTCTGGGCCATCGGTACCGGCAAAACCGCCACCTCCGATCAGGCTCAGGAAGTGCACGCGTTTATCCGCGGCATCATCGCTGATATGGTTGGTCAGGAAGCGGCTGACGGCCTGCGCATCCAGTACGGCGGCAGCATGAAGCCCGCAAACGCGGCGGAACTGATGTCTCAGCCCGATATCGACGGCGGCCTGATCGGCGGCGCGGCGCTCGACGCGGCCTCTTTTGCCGGCATCGTCAAAGCGGGAATGTAAGGGGAGTGGAGTGATGGAATAGGGGGATGATGGAAGAATAGAATCCATTAATCCCATACTCCAGTACTCCATCGCTTCATGAAATTTGTTTGGCAATAGGTGCCGCAAAGGCCTAAGCTTCACTTTTTGAAATCCACGGAGGATTAATTATGGCTGTTATTCGTACATTACTCATTATTTTAGAAGCCGCCTTCAGTCTCGCGCTGATCGGGCTGATTCTGTTGCAGAAGTCCAAAAACGAAGGTCTTGGCGTCGCATTCGGCGGCGGCGGTAACGACTCGCTGCTCGGCGCCCGCGCCGGTAACGTGCTCACCAAAGCCACCGTCGGCATTGGCATTCTGTTTCTCGTCAACACGCTGATTCTCGGCATGCTCTTCGCGGGCAGCGCGGAACAGTCGCTGATGGACAGCGCCGCCGCTTCGGCTGCTCCGCTTGAGCAACCGGCTCCGGTTATGCCTGAAATCCCGATCGCTCCCGCAGAGTAAGGGGATTGGCTTGATGCAGCAGTGGAACCATGGATGGAATGTCTTCCTCCGGGGTTCCGCTTTTTTTTTGTGCCTGCTCGCTGTTGCCTGTGGACGGCAGGAGCTCGACACACTTCGTTTTGAAGACGAACAGGTTCTCTACGGCCAGACCGCCCGCATTCAGGGGTTTGATCCCGCCAAATCCGGCGATGTTGCTTCCTCGATGGCTATCGGCAAAATGTACGAAGGCCTGCTCGAATATTCCTATCTCGACCGCCCGTATCGCGTGGTTCCAATGCTGGCCGGGTCAATGCCGGAAGTTTCCGCAGACGGCCTCACCTACACCTTCGAAATCCGCGACGGCATTTTCTTTAAGGACGACCCCTGCTTCCCCGGCGGGAAGGGCCGTGAGCTGGTCGCGGAGGATTTTGTTTATTCCATCAAACGCATCGCCGACATCAAGAATGCCTCATCCGGATACTGGGCGTTTAATGGCCGCCTTGTCGGGCTCGATGAATTCCGCGCCTCCACCGCCGGCGCGGAGCCGACCGACTACGATGCGCCGGTCGAAGGATTGAGCGCGCTCGACGACCGGACGCTTCAGATTCAGCTGGCCGGCCCGTATCCGCAGCTGCTCTGGATTCTCGCCATGCATTACAGTTTTGCTGTGCCGCGCGAAGCCGTCGAAATGTACGGTGACGACTTTGTGAACCATCCGGTCGGCACCGGTCCGTTTTGCCTCAGTAAATGGACGCGCAACTACCGCATTGAATTTGAACGCAACCCCAAATGGGCTGAAACGGGCAGGGCGGAGCTCTATCCGTCAGAAGGCACCGAAAAAGACCGCGAACTCGGCCTGCTCGACGATGCGGGCCAACCGGTTCCGTTTCTCGACCGCATTGTGCAGTACGTCGTCGACGACCCCGCCACCCAGTGGATGATGTTCCTTTCCGGCCACTTCAGCTTCAGCGGCATTTCGCGCGACAACTGGGACGTGGTCATCAAAGCCGACAGCGGCCTCGACGAAAAACTGGCCGAGCAGAAAATCGACCTGATCGCCAGCCCGACGCTCGATCTCTACTACATCGGCTTCAACATGGACGACCCCGTTGTCGGCAAAAATAAAAAGCTGCGCCAGGCGCTCTCCTGTGTCTACAACCCCGACATCATGGTCAAATACTACAACGGACGCATCACGCCCGTGTACGGCCCGGTTCCCGACCCGCTCGCCGGCTTCAAGCCTGAGCCGACCGCCTACTCCTATAATCTTGAGAAAGCCAAACAGATGCTGGTCGAGGCGGGCTATCCCGACGGCATTGACCCCGCAACCGGCCGTCGTCTCGAATTGACTCTCGAGCTTGGCAGCGCCGCCGGCGATACCCGCCAGCGGATCGACCTGCTGGTTGATATGTTCGAAAAGGCAGGCATCGTTCTCAGAGCCAGCTACAACAACTGGCCTACCTTCCTCGATAAAATGGATCGGCGGCAGGCACAGCTCTTCCAGCTCGGCTGGGTCGCCGATTATCCGGATCCTGAAAACTTTCTGCAGCTGTTTCACAGCGACAACGTCTCGCCCGGCCCCAACCACTCCAACTACACCAATCCGGAGTTTGATGCGCTTTACGAAAAAATGCGCGTTATGCTCCCTAGCGAAGAAAAAGACCAGCTTTGTGAACAGATGGCCGACATCATTATCGAAGACTGCCCCTGGATCTTTATGCATCAGCCGATGAATTACGTGCTCATCCACAACTGGCTCAAAAACTATAAAGAGCACGACTTCCCCTACGGCATGGTCAAATACCGCCGTGTCGATAACGCGCTGTGGAATGAATGGAAGGCGGAGTACAAATGATCCGTTATATCCTTAAACGAATCCTGCAGATGATTCCGACCGTATTCGGGGTCATTCTGATTACGTTCATCCTGTTTAACGTGGCGGGAGGAAGTCCGGGGCTTAAGGTGCTCGGCCCGCACGCGCAGGCCGACACGCTCGAAGCGTTCGACGAACAGCGTGGATTCAACAAACCACTCTTTTTCGGTTTCAAAACCGAAACGCGCGCCTACGAAGATTCCGACTTCGAGCGCACGGCGGGCGACTGGCAGAACATCGATGGCGTCACAAACACCAACGGCATGATCGTGCTGGCCGAGGGCGGCGAATATACCATTCCACTTGAGTTCGACCTGCGCGACGACTGCGAATACGAGCTGGAGATCGAAGGCCGCACCGATGGGTTTCCAATGATTGGCTTGTCCGACGAAGCTTCAGCGAAGGCGGAAAAATCGAAGCTCGGTTTTTCCAAGGATTGGAAAAAAACAAAGGTGGTTTTCCAAGGTTCGGAAAATCCGACGATCATCCCGATCGACGCGCCGGTGGAGATTCGATCGATTAAACTGCGCCGTTTGATGAACAACCCGTTCGACTCCCAGCTTCTCTTTTATTTCAAGCAGCTGGCGAAACTGGATTTCGGGGTGTCGTATGCCACCAATCAGCGGGTCAGCAAATTACTGGCCGATGGCATTGTCCCGTCGCTGATGCTGACGGTTCCGATTTTTATTATCGGGCTGGTCACCTCCATTGCGCTGTCGCTGTTCTGCGCTTTCTGGCGCGACACCTGGGTCGACCGCTTTTTTGTGATTTTCTCGGTGGCGCTGATGAGTGTGAACTATCTGGTCTACATTGTGGCGGGGCAGTATTTTCTGGCCTTTAAAGCGGGCTGGTTCCCGGTCTGGGGCTTTGAGGGGGCGCGCTACCTCGCGCTGCCGGTGCTGATCGGCGTGGTCAGCGGCCTCGGCGCCAACCTCCGTTTCTACCGCACCATCATGCTCGACGAGGCGCACCGCGACTACGTCCGCACCGCCCGCGCCAAAGGCGTCAGCAAAAGCCGTGTCCTGTTCCGCCATGTACTTAAAAATGCGATGATCCCCATCATCACCAACGTCGTCATTGCCATTCCGTTCCTCTACACCGGCAGCCTGCTGCTCGAAAGTTTCTTCGGCATTCCTGGTCTCGGCTATCTCGGCATCTCTGCCATCAACTCGTCGGACGTCGATGTGGTGCGCGGCATTGTTTTAATCGGGGCGTTCCTGTTTGTGATCGCCAACCTCCTCACCGACATCTGCTACGCCCTCGTTGATCCAAGGGTAAAACTAAAATAAGAAGGCTTTAGGCATTAGACTTTAGATCATAGGAAATTTGCCGCGAAGCGGCTTTGGAGTGCGGCGACTCAACCGCCGCTTTGAGACTTTTGATGAGCGATAAACTGATAACTGAGAACTCTGAACTGAGAACTTCAAAGCGAGGCACTTCGCTTTGGAGTGACGCCTGGCGGCGGTTGAGAAAAAACCGCATCGCCATGGTCTGCCTCGGCATCATTGTGATCTACACACTCGGTGCTATTTATGGCGAAGCGGTTTACCAGTATTATCAGGCGATAGATCAGACCCCGTTTTATAAACTCACCAACCTCGACCTGGCCTATCAGCCTCCGTCTTCCGAACATTGGATGGGAACTGACGCGCTCGGACGCGATGTGGCGGCGCGGTTGATTCAGGGCACGCGCATCGCGTACAAGGTCGGCATCATCACCGCGCTGATCGCCATTCCGATCGGTGTGTTTCTCGGCTGTCTGGCGGGCTACTTCGGCGGGCGGGTCGACGATTTCATCGTCTGGCTCTACTCCACTTTCGCCTCGATTCCGGGACTGCTGTTTATTCTGGCCATTGCCATGGTGGTGGGCAGGGGGCTGACCGGCGTGTATCTGGGGATCGGGCTGACCACCTGGGTCGGCATCTGCCGCCTGATCCGGGGGGAAGTGATTAAGCACAAAGAGCAGGCTTACGTGCAGGCGGCGCACACGCTGGGCTTAAGCTGGCCGCGCATCCTGTTCCGTCACATTCTGCCCAACGTCTTTCACATCATCATCGTCACCTTCACGTTGCGCTTCCCCGCCGCCGTCAGCACCGAGGTTTTCATGAGCTTCCTTGGCATCGGGGTGCAGAACGACCCGTCGTGGGGCATCATGATCAACTCCGCGCGCATGCGCCTGTGGCAGGGCGTCTGGTGGGAGATGACCTTTGTCACTCTCGCCATCTTCCTGTTGGTACTCGCCTTCAACCTGCTCGGCGACGCCCTGCGCGACGCCCTCGACCCCCGCCTCCGCACGGAAGGCAACTAACCGCGTTAGGGCTGGCGGGTTTTCCAAACCTTGGAAAAGAAATAAGCGCCCCGACGCAGTCGGTTACAACCATTGGAATTTAACGGATCGTCCGATTGTTTAGGCGGTTTTTATTGGTGTTTTTAGGTTTATAAGCCCGTTCTATTTCAAATTTTCCCCGCACCTATATAGGTATAGGAAAAATCGTGGTGTATATGCCGAAAATGAGCTGGGAGTTGTAGCCAATATATTGAGAAAATATGCGTTTTATTAAGGGAAAACCAAAATTAATGAAAAGCTTTTCCATTCTGGCGGGCAGGGTCGTGGCGTAAATTTAAGCATTTTTCCAGACATTGGAAAAAACGGGTGAAAAAAGTTCCGAACCGTCGAACTTTTCGCCGCAGGGATCAAAAATCCGGTTCGGATTTGAACTCCAGTTTTTTGCCGGTGGTTGGATGGGTGAAGCTCAGAAAGGCGGCGTGCAGTTTGAGCTGCCCGGGGGCGGTGCCGGTGCCGTAGAGGCGGTCACCGACAATGGGTGTACCTAGCCCGTGTTCGGATGCGGCATGGACACGCAGCTGGTGCGTGCGGCCGGTGATCGGGATAAACTCCACGCGGGTTTTTCCGTTTTCTAACGCCAGCGTCCTCCAGTGCGTGATGCCCAGCTTGCCATGAACGGGATCGTAGATCTGCATGGGCCGGTTATCCACATCGAGCCGGAAAGGCAGCTTGATCGTTCCGGACTCTTCGGGGAGTTCGCCGTCGAGCAGGGCGATGTAACGCTTTTGGGTTTCGCGGTCATGGAACTGGCGCGACAGTTCGCGGTGCGCTTCTTTGGTGCGGGTCAGCACCATCAGTCCGGAGGTGTCCATATCGAGCCGGTGTACTTCGGGATGATCCGGGCAGTCCGGGAATTGTTCTTTGACCCGCGCCGCCACACAGTCCTGATTTTCAGGGCCTTTGCCCGGCACCGACAGCAAGCCGGAGGGTTTGCAGATGACGACGATATCATCGTCGTGGTAGACGATGACCATGGAGTGTTGGAGTGTTGGAGCATTGGGTTTTTCAGTACTCCATTGCTCCCTTACTCCATCACTCCATTCTCCCGCTCCGCACAGCATGAAACCGAGAATCGGTTGGCATTTTTCTTCGCAGGCGGGATAGAACTCACCGTGCTGCCGTTCGCCGGATTTGCTCTCTTTGCCGAAGTAAAATTCGCTCAGGCCAACCGGTTTGAGCCCGTTGAGCGCGGCGTAGTTCAACAGCTTGGGTGCACAGCAGTCGCCGGTACCGGCCGGGATTCCCTGCCGTCTCCCAAGAAGTTCGCTTAAGAGGCGGTTTTCGCCGGTAAAGTTGGATAGACGATAGAGGTCGTGGATTTCCATCATCAGGTTGCGTGAGAGGGCGGCTCGTTTCTCAATCAGTTCTTTCTGCCCGGAGTTTTTTTCAATCTGTCGCCCGAGTTCGCTGATTTCTTTATAGACGGGCTGGGTTAGTTGATGGAACGCATCCACGTCGAAGAGAGGCGGCACCCAGCCGTCAATCAGCCATTCCCCGTCGTACTGGCAGGAAAAGGCTTTGAGCACCACGGTGTTGCCGTCGGGATCTTCACATTCCAGCACGCCGAACATTTGCCCGCGCGCATCGCCCCACAGGTAGGAGGTGGAGAGTGGCAGGTGGCGGGTGGCAGGTGAGAAGTCGAAATCAAGGCATTCGTGCCTTTCGAGCTGTTGCATCAGTGCCTGCGCATGTTGGCGGCTGTTACCGACTGGCAGCGAGTGTGTGGTGTCGCAGTCGGTGCAGAAGCCGTGACAGGCCATCGTGGAGGGCGGCTGCTTCATTCAGCGGTGGAGCGGAACGCTTTTTTAACGGGTTGCAACAGCGTATGGATGTGGCATCCAACACAGATGCCGAGGAACGCTTCCATGCCGGCCATCAGGACGAGAATCTCAGCCACAACGCGCGCGGCGGCGGTCAGGCCGGTAAAGGCGAGTAGGGCAATGATTGCGGTCGCGATAAACCCGAGTCGGACCGCGAATTTTTTCGGCGGGGCATCGACGGGTTTCGGTTCGCGGCGCAGGAGTTTTGCCTGGGCGCGCGCGGCGCGGTGCAACGGGCTGAGCGGCAGGCGGGTGAAGCCGCGGATAAAAAAATCGAAGCAGAGAAACAGAGCAATCCATTTCAGGTAGGAAAACAATCCGGCCAGCAACAGCAGAACGGTGAAAAACGCAGTCATCCGCACAACGCTCTGATCAACCGTTTCGGAGAATATGGGGCATTGCTTGTCCATCCATCACTCCGCTTTCGGGGTTCGGGTCATCAGGTCGGTCAATGCCTGCCGGGGATCTTTGCCGTCCTCGACGATGGCGCAAACCTCTTCGGTAATAGGCATTTCGATGCCGTGCTCTCTGGCGAGGTCGCGCGCGGCTTTGGCGTTCCAGATGCCTTCCGCCACTTGTTTCATGCCGCCCATGATTTCCTCCAGAGTTTCTCCTTTGCCCAGTCGTTCGCCGACCGAACGGTTGCGGCTGTGGCGGCTGGCGCAGGTGACGATCAGGTCGCCGACACCACTCAGACCGGAAAACGTTTCAGGATTTGCGCCGAGCGCTGTGCCGAGGCGGGTGATTTCGGCCAGCCCGCGTGTCATCAGCGCGGCTTTGGAATTATCGCCCAGTCCGATGCCGTCGAGGATACCGGCGGCAACGGCAATAATGTTTTTGAGTGTTCCGCCCAGCTCGACGCCGATGACGTCATCTGAGGTGTAGACGCGGAAGGTTCCGCCCATGAAGGTGCGCTGGACTTTTTCCAACGTCAGGAAATCTTTTGAGGCAATCGTAACCGCGGTGGGCACGCCGCGCGCCACTTCTTCGGCATGGCTCGGCCCGGAGAGAATGACAACATTGCGCCCGAGGACGTCGAAGGCGACCTCGCTTATACGCTGGTGCGTTTCCTCGTCGAGCCCCTTGGTGGCGCTGACGATCGGCGCGTCGTCCCGCAGATGCGGGGAGAATTTTTCGAGTGTGGTGCGGACAAAGCGCGACGGAACCACCAGTACGATCAGATCCGCTTTTTCGGCTTCGGTTTCATCCGCCGTCCAGTTGATTCCGGCGGGCAGCTTCACGCTCGGCAGGTAGACGGTGTTTTCTCCCGCCTCGCGGATCGTGTTGATCTCCTCCGCGAACGGCCCCCAGATGGTCACCTTATGGCCGTTTCCGGCCAGCACCATACCCAGCGCCGTTCCCCACCCGCCGTTTCCGATTACAAAACAATTCATGGTTTCAGTTCTTTCCGTTCAAAAGATGGCAATGTTTTAACCACGAAATACACAAAACACACGAAAGATATCGTTGGGTTTGCGTGAAGAAGTTTCGTGTGTTTTGTGTATTTCGTGGTTTGTGAATCTACATCAAGCTTTCTTGGCTTTTCGTTCAAATTTATTTTCAGTTCCATCGAGTAACCGCTTGATGTTCGAGCGGTGGCGGTAGATGGCCAGTGCGCCGAGCAGGGTGAGGGCGATGGCGGTGGTCAGTCCGTAGCCGGCTGTCCAGCCGGTGAGGATGACGATGAGCGCGGCGAGGATGGAGCCGAGCGAAACGTAGCCGGAGATGAGGAAGACGATCACCCAGCACAGGATGCCGAGGCCGACAGCCAGCGGCGCGACGCCCAGCAGAACGCCCGCACTGGTGGCGACGCCTTTGCCGCCTTTAAATTTCAGGAAGACGGGAAAGTTGTGGCCCAGAATCGCGGCGGCACCGAACAGGATGCCGAATTCCGCGCTGTCGCTTCCAACCATTGGAAAAAGGAATGCGGGTAAAAACCCTTTGAGCACATCGAGTATAAAACAGGTGATGCCCAGCGGCTTGCCGAGGCAGCGCAGCACATTGGTGGCGCCGATATTTCCGCTGCCGATAGAGCGGATATCTTTACCCTGAGTTTTGGCAATCAGCAGTCCGAACGGAACGGAGCCGATCAGGTAGGCGAGCAGGGCGAGGGTCAGTGTATTCATGGTTATTTTTTCAGGAGGTTGTTGAAGAGACCCTTTAGGTTGTCGGAGCTGGTCTTATCGACTTCATTCACATTTTTTTCGAGCTGTTCAAAAAGCACATTACTGAGGCTTTCCTTAATTTGGGGCTGGTTGGTGGCGGTGTTGTTTGTGGTCTGGGTGCCCGGCATCACCTGGCGGATCAGGTTTTGCAGTTCCTGACTTCCCTTGATCTCTTTCACGTTGTTGGTGAGGCCCTGCATCAGTACATCACCCGGTTTGGCGGAGGAGTCGATGCCGAGTTCTTTCAGGCCGATCGCTTTAATGATGCTGGTCGATTGTTCCGAAAAGAGAGCCCGCAGCGCGGCGGTCAGGTTGACCCGCGGTTTCTGGAGTGTGCCTTCAAGCTGAAGCGGCAGGGTGGTTTCGCCGATTTGCGCGCCGTAGATTTTGAGGTCGCTCAGCACTAGATCAATGCGCGAGCCCTTGAGCTGTCCCTGGTTGCAGGTGATGGACGGCTTGATCGTGAATGGCCCGCTCGACATATCATTGCTACTCAGCAGCTCTTTGAGAAACTCGGCATCGATATCGAGAATACTGCCGGTGGCGTTAAAGGTCGGGCTGGCCGGATCAGTCAGCGGTTTAACAATCGCATTGAGGTCGGTCACAAAGGAGTTTTTATCATCCGCCATGCTGCCGCGCAGCACAACCAGGCTGTCCGGGTGCCCTGCGGCGGGAACGGTGAACAGATCGCTGGCGGTCAGCCGCAGATTCAGCGGATACTTGTGGTTCCGTTTGCTGTCGACATACACCACGTTGGCATCGACCGCGACGCGGCGGATATGTACCGGAATCAGCTCAGCCTTTTTCTGCGCGGGGGCGGGTTTTTCTTTCGGCGCGCCGGGGCGTTCCGCCGACTCCATCGGCTTGAGCGCGTCGGCCAGCTCTTTCACGTTGAATTGGCGCTCTTTGTTGCGCTCAACCGTTAGAACCGCGCCGCTCGCTTCGGCGCGCTTGATGATGATCGGATCGCGCTTGATCAGCGACATCATGTCGATCTCAAGAACGCACTCCTCAAAGGTCAGCAGGTTCGGCTCCCAATACCCTTTCAGGTTACTGACTTGAAAGCCCTGCAGCACGGCCTTGCCCTTCAGGATATTTACCGAAGCGTTGGTGATGCTCATTTCCAGCCCGTACATCGATTTGACGGCCGGGAAAACCCCCTGATTCAGCGCGCTGGTCAGCCCTTTGGTCAGAAACATCTGCAGGCCGACTCCGAGGAGCGCAACGATTACCAGCAGGACGGCAAGAATGATACTTAGAGTTTTCATGCGGGAAATGTACTCACATGCCGTCTCAAAGGCAACCCGTGCGGGGAGGATTTAGAAGCGGTCCCAGAAGTCGGGATCAATCTGGATCGATTTCCCGTTCCATCTGAAGCCGCCGTGTTTTTCGATTTTTTGCAGCAGGCGGCTGAAGGTTTCCGGGGTGGCGCCGATGGCGGAAGCGATATCTTTTTTGGACAGGTCGGGGGTGATGACCGCCTTTTCGCCGTAGTGCTCGCGCAAAAATTCGGTGAAACGCTCTTCAACATCCATTGACGTGAGCTGCTGGATGCGCTCCGCGAGGTAGCGCTGCTTGGCCATCAGCATCGCCATGAAATCGTTGCGGAACTCCTCTTCGTTGAGCAGGTTCAAAAAGCCCGCGCGCGGCAGCTCGATCACCTCGGCCTCGGTGCGGGCGATGGCGGTGACGGGATAGCGCGGTTTTTCGAACAGAATCACCTCCGCAAACAGCTCGCCCTCTTTGACCGTTTTGATGACGGTCTCTTTGCCGTCCGGGTTGGTTTTGACCAACTGCAGGCTACCGCTCACCAGTAGATAGATCGCATCGCCTTTTGCCCCTTCCATAAACAGGATGTCGCGCTTTTTGACGCTTTTTCGGCGGCTCAGTTTGGCCAGCTTTTCGCAGGCGGCTTCGGACAGTTCGCTGAAAAACTTCGCGTTGTGGATCAGATTGGAGGGGTCTGTATTCATGGCGGGAGATTTAATCATGGGTGCCCGGGAAAGGGCACAAAAAAAGGAATCTGAAGCAAGTTCATTTTTTGAGACGCGGATTGGTTCCGGGCGAAGTGTTTCGAGCGGAAAAATAAATGTGGCTCACCGCACTTTCCAGTTGGCGGAAGATGGAAAAGGGAGTAAGAGGCGCTTTTGAAACTGTAAGAAAGGCGCATGAGTACTCTGACAATCCGTTCCGCCCAACCGTCCGACCTGCTGGCGATTGAGGCAATTGAAAAACGCTGTTTCCACAGCTCCCGCCGGAGTTCCCGGAGGGCTTTGGCGCATAGCCTGCGCAGTCCATCCCAGAGCGTCTGGGTGGCGGTTGTCGACGGCGAAACCGCCGGAGCGATGACGTTGCACCATCGCGCGCGGTCGATCCGCATCTATTCCCTGGGCGTTCTGCCGCCGTTCCGCGGCAGCGGGGCCGGCCGCCGACTGGTTAAGATGGCGATTGCGTTGGCGAGAACGCTGGGGATGCCGGCGGTCGTGCTGGAGGCCGACCGGCGGAATAAAGTGTTGGTCGGCTGGTATGCGCGTTTCGGGTTCGAGCTGGACACCGTATTGAAGGATTACTATTCACCCGGTCGGCACGCCGTTCGCATGCGGCTTGCGCTGCGGCCTGCGCTTAAAGGAGGGCAAGGCTGTGGCTGTTCGTAATTTAATTATTCTCAACAATACGGCGCACTGGAACTTTGATATTGAGGAGGTTGAGGTGGTTTCCGCCAAGGCGTATCTGACGGAGAGCCGCTATGCCTCCATGAAAAATGCGCGCATATTCAACCTGTGCCGTTCCTACCGTTACCAGTCGATCGGCTACTACGTCTCTTTGCTGGCCGCCGCGCGCGACCACCGCGCCATTCCCAGCGTGACCACGATGCAGGATTTCCGCTCACAGACGATTATCCGCACGATTGCCGAAGATATTGACGACCTGATCCAGAAGACCTTTTCCAAAGCGACCGAAAAGGAAGCGACGCTGTATATCTATTTTGGACAGACTGTTTTGCCGGAACACCGTTTTGTCGGCCGCGCGCTTTATAATCTTTTTCAGGCGCCGCTTCTGAAAGTCACCTTGGGGTTTAATAAAAAGTGGCTGGTTCAGCAGATCGCGCCGCTTTCGCTGGATCAAATTCCGGAAGCGGACCAGGAGCATATCTGCGAGTTCGCCCGTAACTATTTTTCCCGCAAGCGGTTCCGCGAGAGCCGCATTCAGCAATATGCTTACGACCTCGCCATTCTCGTGAACCCCGAAGAAAAGAGTGCTCCGTCCTGTAAAAAAGCGCTCAAAAAGTTTGCCGAGGCGGCCGATAAACTTAACGTCTACACCGAATTTATCACCAAAGAGGATTACAGCCGACTGGCGGAATTCGATGCGCTCTTTATCCGCGAAACCACGTCGGTCAATCATCACACTTATCGCTTTTCGCGCAAAGCGCACGCCGAGGGGCTGGTGGTGATCGACGATCCGTGGTCGATCATGCGCTGCGCCAATAAAGTCTATCTGGCGGAACGGCTCGCGCTCGCCAAACTGCCCGCGCCGCGAACAGTCATTCTGCACAAAGAGGCGCTGAAAAGCACGCCGGAGCAGCTCGGCATCACCTTTCCCTGTGTGCTTAAACAGCCGGACAGCGCTTTTTCGCAGGGGGTTGTGAAGGCGGCGGACGAAGCCGAGTTTCGCGAAAAGCTGACGCAGTTGCTGGTAAAATCCGACCTGATTATCGCGCAGGAGTTTATGCAGTCCGACTTTGACTGGCGCGTCGGCGTTCTGGACCGCAAGCCGCTTTACGTTTGTAAATATTATATGGCGCGCGGTCACTGGCAGATTTGCAACTGGGCGGGCGGAACCACCAGTCGCTTCGGCAAGAGCGAATGCCTGCGCGTAGAGGATGCCCCGCCGGAGGTCATCCAGACCGCGCTTAAAGCCGCCAACCTGATCGGCGACGGGCTGTACGGCGTGGATCTCAAGGAAATCGACGGAAAAGTGGTTGTGATCGAGGTGAATGATAATCCCAGCATCGATGCCGGAGTCGAGGATTTGGTTCTTAAAGACGAGCTTTATCTGACCGTGATCCGCTCCATTATCAACCGCATCGACGGCCCGCAAAAGTAAACGGTGCGCCGCTAAATCTCCGGTTGGCCCCGCTCAACGTTTGACGGCCGAAAATGCTCCCCGTTTTCCAAGGTTTGGAACTTTTGGGTGGAAAAAGTTCCAAACCTTGGAAAATCAGAGTAAAAAAGTTCCAATCATTGGAAAGCCGGAGATTTTAGATGTCAGAAAAAAAGTGCCCGTTGAACCGTGAACAGCTCGAGGAGCTGACGAAAGAATACCCGACGCCGTTTCATCTGTACGATGAAGCCGCGATCCGTGCCAACGCCCGCGCCCTCAAAGCCGCGTTCGCCTGGAATCCGGGCTTTAAGGAATATTTTGCCGTCAAGGCGACCCCGAATCCGTACATCATGAAAATTCTGAAGTCGGAGGGGTTTGGGTCGGACTGTTCGTCCTATCCGGAGATGCTTCTTTCAGAGAGCATCGGTGTGACCGGAGAGGATGTGATTTTTACCTCCAACGACACGCCGGCGTATGAGTACGCCAAAGCCAAGGAGCTGGGCGCGATCATCAACCTCGATGACATCAGTCATATCGAGTATCTGGAGAAAGAGATCGGTCTGCCCGAGCTGATCTGCTGCCGCTACAATCCCGGCGCGCTTAAAGGCGGCAATGCGATTATCGGCCATCCGGAAGAGGCGAAATACGGCTTTACCCGCGAGCAGTTGTTTGACGGCTACCGCATGCTTCGCGATAAGGGCGTCAAGCGCTTCGGTCTGCATACGATGGTGGCCTCCAACGAGCTGGACGCGAAGTATTTTATTGAAACGGCTCACCTTCTGTTTGATCTGGTGAAGGAGCTCTCTGCCGAACTCGGTATTGAGTTTGAGTTTGTCAATCTGGGCGGCGGCATCGGGATTCCTTATAAGCCGGAAGACAAACCGGTTGATTTGACGGTGGTCGGCGAAGGAATTCGTGAGCTGTACGAAAAGGCCGGGTTCACTTCGCTGGATGTGCGTCTGGAATGCGGCCGCATGGTGACCGGACCGTTCGGCTGGCTGGTCGGCCGCGTGCTTCACAAGAAGAACACCTATAAGCAGTTTGTCGGGCTCGACGCCTGTATGGTGGATCTGATGCGCCCTGCCATGTATGGCGCGTATCACCACATCACCGTTCCCGGCAAAGAGGGCGCGGCGCACGACGTGGTTTGTGATGTGACCGGTTCGCTTTGCGAAAACAACGATAAGTTTGCGATTGATCGCGCGCTGCCCGAAATGGAGATCGGGGATCTGGTTGTCATCCACGATACCGGTGCGCACGGCCATTCCATGGGGTTTAATTACAACGCCAAACTGCGCTCCGCCGAGCTGCTGTTGCGCGAAGACGGGTCTGTCTTGCAGATCCGTCGCCCGGAAACGGTCGAGGATTATTTTGCGACACTTGATTTTCAGGGTTTGAAATCGTTCAACACATAAGGCATCATTAGCTTTTTCAGGAGGAAACATGAGTTTAAAAGGTGCCCATACAGCCATTGTCACGCCGTTTAATATCGACGGGTCAGTGGATTTTGCAAAATACCGCGAGTTGATCGAGTTTCAGATCGATAACGGGATCGACGGAATTGTGCCGGTTGGAACCACCGGGGAGTCGCCCACGCTGAACAACACCGAGCACATGAAGGTGATTGAGCAGACGGTTCAGATCGTTAATGGACGGGCGAAAGTAATTGCCGGAACCGGCGCCAATTCCACGTCTGAAGCGGTCGAGTTGACCATGCTGGCTAAAAAGCTGGGTATTGATGCCACGTTGCAGGTCACCCCGTACTACAACAAGCCCAATCAGGAAGGGTTGTACCGCCATTTTTCCGCCGTTGCTGATCTCGGTGTGCCGGTGGTGCTCTATAATGTGCCCGGCCGTTCCTGCTGTGAAATCGCCATTGAAACCGTCGCGCGTCTTGCGCAACACGAAATGGTGGTGGCGGTTAAAGAGGCTGGCGGCGATGTGGCCCGCGTGAGACAAATTCTCGACGCCTGTGATATTGAAGTGCTTTCCGGCGACGATGGTCTGGCGCTGCCGATGATGCGCGATGGCGCCATCGGGCTGATTAGCGTGGCCTCTAATGTGGTGCCGGGCGTGGTGGCCTCTCTGGTGCACACCGCGCTTGAAGGACAGTGGGACGCCGCGCAGCTCCTGCACGATCGGTATATCGGACTTTTTGAAGCAATGTTTATCGATACCAACCCGATCCCGGTGAAAGCCGCGCTGGCCATGCAGGGGAAAATCGAAGAGGTGTATCGTTTGCCGCTTTGTTCAATGGAAGACGCTCTAAAACAGGATCTGAGAGAGGTTCTTTCGGGTCTGGAGTTGTTGTAGAAAGTAAAAAAGGAGAGAAGATGAAGATAGCATGTTCATGTTTGATGATGGTTCTGCTGATGTCGGGTTGTACAACAACCGGCAAAGTGGATCAGATGATTGATTCCAAAGTTTCCCCGCAGATCGAACAGATCGATGCGCAGCTTGACGCGCAGGCTGTTGCCGCCGCTATGACCCTTGAAGACATGAAGGGGTTTATAACCCGTATCGGCACAACGCTGGACGCGAATGTGAAAGAACTTAAGGCGGAAGTAAACGGTCTGAACGGCCAGCTCGCCGAGCTTAGAAGCAGTACCCAAACTGATGTGAGCGCTGTAGAGGGCAAGCTCGATGCGTCCGTCAGCGAGCTTTCAGAAGCCGTTGACTCATTGAAGGCTGCTATTGAGGCGTTAGCGATTGATACTGCCGCCGCAAAAACCGCCGCGGATGCCGCCACAAAAACGGCAGCCCGCGCACTCGGTGGAAAATAGGCGAGGTTAAATCGCTTAGAAATCCGCCTCGGGAAACCGGGGCGGTTTTTTTATGTCAGCGAGGCGAGATAATCGAGCCAGGCCTTCATGCCGTCACCGGTTTTGGCGCTCAACTTGAGGGTCATCATACCGGGGTGCACGCCCTGAATGGAGCGCTGACAGGCTTTGAGATCCCAGTCGAGCGCATCCACCAGATCCATCTTGGTCAGTAGTGTCAGCTTGGCGGTTGCAAAGAGCACCGGATATTTTTCAGGCTTGTCCTCACCCTCCGGCGTAGAGAGCAGCGCCACCTTGAAATGCTCGCCGAGCTCAAAGGCGGTTGGGCAGACCATATTGCCGACATTTTCGATGAAAAGAATCTTCGTATCATCGTCCAGCACCTCGGGCAGGGCGGCGGCGACCTGGTCCGCATTGAGATGGCAGGAGGTCTTGGTTTCGATCTGGTAAATCTTCGCGCCTTTGTTCGCGAGGCGGCGGGCATCGTTATCGGTCTGCTGATCTCCGGTAATCACTGCGCATTTGATTTTCCCGTTTAGCGCCTCCAGCGTCTTCTCAAGCAGTAAGGTTTTGCCGGAACCGGGAGAGGAAATCAGATTAATGGCAATCACGCCGCGCGCATCAAGCGCCTCGCGGTTGTGCAGGGCGATGTGGTCGTTGTGCGCCAGCACACTCTGCTGCACGTTTACCACGCGCTCGGCGTGGTTATGATTGTGGTCGTGATCATGATCGTGGTCATGGCCGTGGGAATGACCGTGATGATGTTCGTTGGATTCGCCGCATCCGCATTCAGTACACATTATTCAATCTCCATTGACTCGATATTAAATTCCCGTCCGCCCAATAGTTCAATATCGTCCGAACCACACACGGCGCAGATGCAGTGCGGAAAGTCCGGGTTCGACTCCTTCTCGCAAACCTTGCAACGCACGTGGATCGGCAGATCGTTGATCACCAGCGCCGCCTCTTCCAGTCGGCTTCCCTTGGCCGCCATTGGAAAAGCGAACTCAAACGCATCAATTTCCACGCCTGAAAGTTTGCCGATGCCCAGCGTTATGCGGATTACACGCGCGGCGTTCTCGGCTTCGAGCACCTTTTCGGCCTCTTCAATAAGACTGCAGGCTAGTGAAAGTTCATGCATAGGGGGACATTGTCTCATTTCCGCAGAACCATCAATAAAGTTTTCCCAACGCTTGCCGAGTTCGGTTTCGGTTACTATACTCAAAAGCGGTTTAGAACAATTGAAAGGGAAAAATATATGTCGACAGTAAGTAAAGTGCTCGAGAAAAAAGGAACTGATATCCTTTCCGTGTCCCCCGACGCCGTTATTTTTGATGCTATTGAAAAAATGGCTGAGCGTTCTGCCGGAACTGCGTTGGTGATGGATGGCGATCAGCTGGTCGGGATCATCTCTGAGCGTGATTTCATCCGCAAAATCTACTTGAAAAAAAAATGCGGGCAAGGGGTGACCGTTAAAGAAATTATGTCCACCACGTTGACCACCGTAACGCCGGACGAACAGCTTGAGAACTGCATGAACGCCATGACCTCCAAAAGGATACGTCACCTGCCGGTTCTGGAAGACGGTAAAGTGGTCGGCATCCTCTCCATCGGAGATATCGTCAAATATCTGGTCGACGAAAAAGATTTCGAGATCAAAAACCTGCAGAGCTACATCTCCGGGCCGGGACTCTAAGTTTCCAGCCCTTGGAATTTTCCAAGCATTGGAAAAAATGTAGTTTTCGCGTTGCGAAGCACTGAAACGCAACGCAGTTGCTTCCAAGCATTGGAAAAAGAAAGACGCTCCCTTGTCCGGGGCGGCTATTCTTTTGCTTCGAACGGCTCTTCGCTCAGGCCGTCACCTTTTTTGACCAGCTTTTCGATCTTCTGCTCCACCTCGGTCAGTTTTTTGGAGCATAGTGTCACCAGCTTCGAGCCTTCCTCGAAATGCTTAATCATCTCTTCGAGCGCCAGCTCGCCGCCTTCCATCTCGTCCACGATGGTTTGGAGCCGCTCCAGCGACTTTTCAAAATCGACAGTTTTCTCAGCCATGAATAACTCCTTGGATTATTGGAGAGTGGAATATTGGATTACTGGATATTTAGAGTCAGGCATTTTTTGCTGATTCGTTAATCCATCGCTCCTTTACTCCATTACTCCACGGTTGTTTTTACCTCTGAAATGATGGTTCCTTTTGCAAAACGGGTTTTTAAACGCTCGCCGGGTTTGACGTCTGATGCGTCGCGCACGACGGCGCCGGCTTCGGTTTCGGTCAGGCTGTAGCCGCGGTCGAGCACGCCGAGCGGGCTCAGCGCGCGCAACTGCGCCTCCAGTCGTTTGATATTCTGTTTGCGTTCCGCCACTGCGCTTTGCAGGCGGTGGGTCATGGTCTGCTGCAATCCGGGTAACCGTTGTTGCTGAACGCGCACAGAATTTTTTAGTTCGTGGGTCATGCGCAGGGCGGCTTCATCTATGCGCTGTTGGCGCTGCTGTACTCCGGCGCGCAGGCTCTGCCCCATGGCCTGCCGGAAGCCGGGAATCTTTTCGCACAACACCAGCGCGCGGTTGCTCAATGACCCGCCTAGCCGCGCGGCCAGCCGCGCGACCTGTGTTTGCAGTTCGCTCAGAACCGGCACGGCCAGCTCGGCCGCGGCCGATGGCGTCGGTGCGCGTACATCCGCAACAAAGTCGGCAATCGTGAAGTCGATCTCGTGCCCGACCGCGGAAATGATTGGAATGTTCGAGTCCGCAATCGTCCGCGCCACCACCTCTTCGTTGAAGGCCCACAGGTCTTCAATACTTCCGCCGCCGCGCCCGGCGATGATCAGATCAATGTCGCCGCGGGTATTTAAATAGGTGATCGCTTTGGCGATTTTATTCGCTGCGCCGTCGCCCTGAACGGTCACGGGTGCGAGCAGAATTCCAATGTTTGGGAAACGGCGGGTGAGCACGTTGATGATGTCGCGCACCGCCGCGCCGGTGGGGGAGGTGACCACCCCGATTTTCCTCGGGAGCATCGGCAGCGGTTTTTTGCGATCCGCATCGAACAGCCCTTCGGCGGCCAGCTTGGCTTTCAGTTTTTCAAACTGCTCTTGCAGGTTGCCTTTGCCCGCATCCTCCATGGCGCGGACGATGAGCTGATAGTTTCCGCGCGCTTCGTAGAGGCTGGCCTGTCCCAGTACGCGCACCTTCACGCCGTCTTTCGGTTCAAAGAGTATGCTGATGTTGTTCTGCTTGAACATGGCGCAGGAAACCGCGGCGGCCTCGTCCTTGAGCGTAAAATACCAATGGCCGCTGGCGTGGCGGGTCAGACGTGAGATTTCGCCCTCCACCCATACTTCGCCGATCCCGTTTTCCAGCGTCAGCCGCGCGGTGCGGTTCAGCTCGGTTACACTCAGAATTTTCCGCTTCTCTTCCATGCCTATTCAAATTGCTTTTTGAACCCGGCAAACTGCTCAAGGAGTTCGGTCATTTGTGAGCGGAGCTGTTCAACGTCCTCTTCGAGCGCGGCAATTCGTTCGTTTTCGGCGCGGACAGCCAGTACGGCAGTGTCTTGTTTAACCTCAACGGGATCATCCGAAATTTCGGGCTCGCCGCACAGCAGGTGCGCGTAGCGGTTTTCGCGGCGGCCCGGCTCGCGCGGCAGTTTGACGACCAGCGGCCCGTCCGGATAGTCCGCGAGCGACTGAAGCGTTTCTGCCGCCTGGGTGATGTCGCCCAGCGGGTGCATGCGCTCGCAGTGCGTGCGCAGCTCGCCGACGGTTTGCGGCCCGCGCAGCATCAATTCGGTCATCACGGCCAGCTGCTGATCGGTGAGGGGTAACAGCCGGGAAATCTCGTGGCTGTATTTCATCACGCGCGACCCCGCCGGAGCCGTTTCCCACGCGACATTCCGCTCGCGCAGATTATACAGTGCGCGGGCCACTTCTTCTTCGGTCAGGTCTGTGACCGGATAGCGGTTGCTTTTCTGGTTGCAGGCGGTTGTAAGCGAAGTGAGCGTCAGCGGATAGTTGTTGGGCGTGGTGATTTCTTTTTCGACCAAGGTGGCGATTACCCGGGCTTCAACTGGATTGAGTCGTGTTTCCATAGCAGATGCCTCTTTTTAGGCCCGTTCTCGGATCCGTTCAATGGAGCGCGCTTTCCCGGTCGCGATATCGACATCCACAATCACCCCTTCAAGCGCGGGATCTTTTTTTGAGACATCGAACTTCTGCGGCATACCGGTGATGAATTTCTGAACAACCGGCTCCACGTCGCGGCCGATGACGGAGTCTTTCGGGCCGGTCATGCCGAGGTCGGTGATGTAGGCCGTGCCGTTGGGCAGGATGGTTTCGTCCGAGGTCTGCACATGCGTATGGGTTCCGAAGACGCCGCTGACCCGCCCGTCGAGATAGCGCCCCAGCGCGATTTTTTCGGAAGTGGCTTCGGCATGGAAATCGACAAAGATGGTTTTGGCGTTCGCCAGCTCGATCAGTTTGTCGGCGGTGCGGAACGGGCAGTCGGCCGGGTCCATGAACACGCGGCCGATCAGCGAGATAATGCAAATCGGGCCTTCGTCGGTTTCAATCGTCGTCATGCCGCGGCCGGCGGCTCCCGGCGGCAGATTGGCCGGGCGTACAATCCGCGGCTCAGTTTCAAGGAAAGGAATCAGCGTCTTGTCGTCAAAGGTGTGGTCGCCGAGGGTGAGCGCGGCGGCTCCGGCATTAAACAGGGCTTCGGCGATATCCGGCGACGGCCCGCGCCCGCCCGCGCCGTTTTCGGCGTTGGCAATGATTAGTTCAATCCGCCCTTCCTCGTGCAGCCGTTCGGTCACCCGCTGAAACACCTGTCGTCCCGCGCTCCCAACCATATCGCCTGTAAATAGAATCTTCATGGGTGTGAATCTAACCGCTAATGGACGCGAATGCACGAGAATCGAAATAGGAGTTTCACCCGGAGCAATCGAAACGGGAAATTCCGACAGGATAACAGGATGAACGCTCTGAAAGATGCATCTCTGTTCTTTGGGTAATCCGGTTAATCCTGTTATCCTGTCGAAAATCGAATGTGGAGACGTTTATGGAAGACCGACTGACCAAACTGGAAATGCTTTATTCGGATCAGAGCAAAACGATTGAAGAGATGAGCGGCGAGATGTTTCAGCAGCAGAGGGAAATCACTTCGCTGAAACAGCAGATCGAAGAGCTCAAAGAACAGATGGAAGCCTCATCGAATGAAATCGGCGGCCACGAGCGCCCGCCGCATTATTAACCCGCATTGCATGCGGGAAGCTCTAACCGCGAAATACCCAAATCCGAAAGAAGCTCAAATGACCGAATTCCAAATTAGGTGTTTTGGGAATTGGGATTTCTTTGGGTGTTTGGGTGCTTAGGGATTCGGACTCACTAGCGTTAGTGTTCGGTCAGCGATGAGCTCGTCGTCGAGCCAGCTGCGGATGCGCCACGGCCCCGCCTTGTCTTCGATCGGCTCCCAGGTGGTGTCGCCGAGAAAAAACTTCCAATCATTGGAACGCACATATTCTTCGCCGGTGAAGGGTGGGCGGAGATTGCCTTCCACATCCGTGAAGGGCGGATGGTCGATCTGGAAAGTGAGTTTCATGCCGCGCCCTTTGCGAATGTGCAGGATGTAGCCGAATTCGACGCCTAGCTCGCAGGGGATCTCGTCGGTGAAGCGCACCAGCATCGGCAGTTCTTTGCCCTCTTTTTCGAGCGGTGTATAGAGCCCGCAGCTCTCAATTTTAATCTCTGGCTTCTGCTTCGACATAATTTTTACAAACCACTAATAGTAAATTCAGATAGCTTTCGGTCTTTGCAGGCGGGACGCCTGCGGTACGTATCGCAGGCGTCCCGCCTGCCTTGTCTCAAACCCAAACTGAAATTGGTATAATTCACACAAATTGGACTCAGATTTAAATGGGCCGCTTTTGATCCGTGGGGATTAGTGAAGATTAGTGGTTACGTCTCTTTTTTAACAAACGAGGCGCGGCCCGGGACTTTATGGGCGAAGATCAGCTCAAAGTCGGTCACTTCATCTTCAGCGGGGACAAAGGTGTCGGTCTCCTCAAAACGATCATCTTTCTTGAGCAGTGCGTAGATCTCCTCGAAGTAGGGCAGGTGGTCGCTGGCGGTATGGATCTTTCCGCCCGGCTTCAGCGTGCGGGCAACCGCGTCCATGAACGGCTCGTTGAACAGCCGGTTGTGGTGATGCTTCTCCTTCGGCCACGGGTCGGGGTAGAAAATGTAATAGGTGTCCACGCTCTCCGGCGGAATGAGAAAGGTGGTGGCGTAATAGGCGTCGACCCGGAACAGCCGTACATTCTTTCGCCCGAGGCGTTGCGCCTTCTTGTCGATTTTTCGGATCCGCGCCAGTAGCCGGTCGATTCCCAGAAAGTTCACGTCCGGGAATTTGCCGGTGCGCGCTAGCAGGAAACGGCCCTTACCGCAGCCGAGATCGATTTCGAACGGCCGTTCCGGATGGTCGAAGGTCTGCCGCAAGTCGGTCGGATTGATGAAATCCTCGGGATGAACGCGCAGTGTGTTTTCGGGAAGGTTAATCATTAGAAGGGAATAAAGTTGGTGCGCGGAGTGATTTTTTTCATGACCGCCGCCAGTAGTTTAGAAACCGCTTCGACATCGTTCAGGCTGATCAGCTCGCACGGGCTATGCATGTGGCGCAGCGGAATGCTAATGAGCGCGGTGGCGACGCCGCTTCCGTTCAGCTGCATGGCGTTGGCATCCGTTCCGGTGCCGCGCGCCTCAGCCACAATCTGTACCGGGATTTTTTCCGCTTTAGCCGTTTTAATAATCAGATCAAAAAGTTTCGGGTTGATGTTCGGCCCGCGGGTAACCACCGGTCCGCCGTCGATGTCGACTTTTCCTTCTTGCTGAATCACCGCCCCGATATTCGGGTGGTCGGTGGCGAAGGTGACGTCCACCGCGATGCCGACATCCGGCTCAATGCCGAAGGCGGCCGTGCGCGCGCCGCGCAGACCGATTTCCTCCTGAACGGTGGCGACGATGTGCACCTCGCATTGAAGATCTGCTTTGGCGAGCAGGCGGCCTGTCTCGAGAATGGCGAAGGCACCGGCGCGGTCGTCGAAGGCGCGGCCGACAGCGCGGTTGTTGAGCAGCTCTTCGAAGCCGTACTGAATCACCAGCGGGTCACCGATGCTCACCAGAATCTCAGCCTCTTTTTTGTCTTTCGCGCCGATATCAACCCATAGGTCTTTGATTTCAGAAACCTTTTTGCGCTGCTCCGGCTCCTGCAGGTGGATCGCGATTTTACCGACCACGCCGCTGATGGTTTTGCCGCCGTTGCCGATAATGTGGACGCGCTGGCCTTGTGCGATTTGCGGATCCCAGCCGCCGATCGGTGCGATCCACAGGAAACCTTTGTCGTCGATGTAGGAAATCAGGAAGCCGATTTCGTCGTAGTGGCCGGCCAGCATCACCTTCACCTTGCCGCCCTTGTTGAAGACGGCGTGCGAGTTGCCGTGCACATCGGTCTCGACCGAGTCGGCATATTTTTCGGCATAGCTTTTCCAGACCGCCGCCGCGCAGTTTTCGTAGCCGGACGGGCTGATGGCATTGATCATATCTTTGAGAAATTGTTTCGATGTTTTGTTCATAAGAGTTCCTTCAGTTGAAAACACCCATTTTTCCAATGTTTGGAACAAACAGCAAGCCCCGACGGCAACTGCGTTGCGATTCATATTTTTGATGGGATAACAGGATGAGACAGGATAATACCTCCTGTAGATCAGGATTTCTTCCGCTTCGTTTCCGCAGTGTCTGGGGTTGCTGTCTTTCAGTTGGTTAAGGCTTATAAGCAGGGGCCTTTTCAGCGTAATCCGGTTCATCCTGTTATCCTGTCAAAAACAGCAGAGGTTGGGGAAACGGTGATGGGTGCAGGTTTTTTAATCCCGATCCTTCGGGCCCGCTTCCAAGGTTTGGAAATAATCACACCTTCGAAGGTGTGATTATTCACCAGATGCCCAGATATTGGAAAAGAGGGGGCTCTTGCGCCGTGCCCTGATGCAGTCAGTTCCAACCATTGGAAAAACTACGTTTTATGGCGGCAAAAGCTTGGCAAACCGGTGGATAGACGTAGTCTGTGCGGCGAAATGACAAATGGAAAAATTACATTGGGCTGGCGGGAATGGTGTGTGTTGCCGGAGCTCGGTATTCCTGCAATTAAGGCCAAGGTGGACACTGGGGCGAAAACCTCGGCGCTGCATACCTTTGGTATTGAGCCATATACCGAGAATGGCGCGCCATGGGTGCGGTTTTTTGTGCACCCGCTTCAGCGGAATGAAACCGTGGTTCGCGAATGCACAGCGCCGGTCGTGGACGAACGGGAAGTAACCGACTCCGGCGGTCATTGCGAGATGCGCTATGTGATTGAAACGCTCGTTGAGATCGGCGGCGAGTCCCGCCGGATTGAGATGTCGCTGACCAACCGCGACACCATGCGCTTTCGGATGCTGCTCGGGCGCAAAGCGATGACTGGAGATATTGCGGTATACCCGGATAAATCGTTTGTTAATGGACGTCTTCGCGCGCGAAAAATTTATGAATCGGAGGAAACGAAATGAAAATTGCACTGCTGTCGAGAAATCAAAAACTTTACTCATCTCGCCGTCTCGTCGAAGCGGCCAAGGAGCGGGGGCATGAGATTCTGGTGATTGATGCGCTGCGCGCGTACATGAATATTGCATCGCATAAGCCGACCATTCACTACAAAGGGGAACCGATTGAAGGCGTTGACGCCGTGATTCCGCGTATCGGTGCTTCGGTTACGTTCTACGGCGCGGCGGTACTGCGTCAGTTTGAAATGATGGGCGTCTATCCGCTCAACGAATCCGTCGCTATCACCCGCTCGCGCGACAAACTGCGCTCACTTCAGCTGCTTTCGCGTAAAGGGATCGGTCTGCCGGTCACCGGGTTTGCCAACAAACCGGATGATATTAAGGATGTGATTAAAATGGTGGGCGGCGCGCCGCTGGTGGTGAAGCTGCTCGAAGGTACGCAGGGTATCGGAGTCGTGCTGGCTGAAACACAGAAAGCGGCGGAAAGCGTTATCGAAGCGTTCATGGGGCTGAAAGCCAACATTCTGGTTCAGGAATACATCAAGGAGGCGGGCGGCTCAGACATCCGCTGTTTTGTCATCGGCGGCAAAGTGGTTGCGGCGATGCAGCGCACCGCGGCACCCGGTGAGTTCCGCTCCAACCTGCACCGCGGAGGCAGCTCATCGCTCGTTCGCATCACGCCTGAAGAGCGCTCCACCGCCGTGCGTGCCGCGAAAATTATGGGCCTGAATGTCGCCGGGGTGGATCTGCTGCGCTCCAATCACGGCCCGGTGGTGATGGAGGTCAACTCCAGCCCCGGTCTCGAAGGCATTGAGGGGGCGACCGGAAAAGACATTGCCGGACAGATCATCGACTATATCGAAAAAAATGCCAAAGTGGGGAACACTAAAACCAAAGGGCAGGGCTAATTCGATGCAACCTCCGTGTATTATTGGTGGAGAATCCATTGCGGCCGGAACGCGTGGGGTTGTGCGGCTGCCGCTGCCCGATTTTTATACCCATGCTCCCACCACTATGCCGGTGCATATCATTCGCGGCAAACAGGCCGGTCCCTGCCTGTTGATTACATCCGCCTTGCACGGCGACGAAATCAACGGTGTGGAGATTATCCGCCGGCTCTCCGGCCACCCGTCAGTGGCCCGGATCAAGGGTACACTCATCCTGATTCCGGTCATGAATGTGTTCGGGTTTGTGTCGCAGTCGCGCTATCTGCCTGACCGCCGCGACCTCAACCGCTCCTTTCCCGGCTCACCCAAAGGCTCCATGGCGGCACGGCTCGCCAACCTGGTGGTGACCGAAGTTCTGCCGCTCTGTACGCATATGATTGATCTGCATACCGGCGCTGTGGCGCGGGAAAATCTGCCGCAGATCCGCGCCGCCTTTACCGGCAATCCGGAGCTCGAAGCCTTGGCGAAAGCCTTTAATGCGCCCGTTGTGCTGGATGCGCCCCTGCGCGACGGCACCTTCCGCGAAACCGCCCAGAAGCGCGGCATTCCTTCGCTGGTCTACGAAGCGGGCGAGGCGCTTCGCTTTGACGAGCTTTCTGTCCGTGCCGGTGTCGCCGGTATTCTCAACGTCATGTCGCATCTGGGAATGATCCGCAAGCGCATACTCCGCAAGGCGCATACGCCGTTGGTCGCCAAAAGCACCCAATGGGTCCGCGCCCCGCAAAGCGGCGTCCTGCGCTCGGTGACGGTTCTCGGCGCAAAGGTTACCGCCGGGGAGCGGTTGGCTCTGATTGGCGACCCGTTTGGCGACCACGAAGAGGAGGTCATCAGTCCGGTTGCCGGCATTGTGATCGGCCGCACGCGTGTGCCGCTCGTGCACGAGGGCGAAGCCCTTTTTCATATCGCCAAATTCGCTCAACCCTCCGCGGCCGCCGAATCGATTGAAAGTTTTCAGGACGCCTTCGATCCCGAAACCGGCACCTCCGAAACGGAAGAGCCGCCGCTCATCTGATTCTCAAGATGCTGGGAACAGCAGCTGTGCGGATCAGAATTTTGACAGGATAACAGGATGGGCAGGATTATTTCTCCTGTAGATCAGGATTTGTCCTTTGCGGCTTCCCAATGTTTAATGCGTTTTCGCACGCTGCTTACAGCCTGAGGGCTGGAAGGTGTTGATCAACCGGATACAGTGAAAACATCCACAACACATCCTGTTTATCCTGTTATCCCGTCAAAAAACAGCGGTTGTGGATAAATCGGGTGCTTGTCCGCTGGTGCAGGCTCTTCTATAGTGTGCGTTTTCTGGGAGAAACTTATGTCAGATGCAAATCATATGGATGTTTCGTACGTCGCCAATCTCGCGCGGATTGAGCTGACCGACGAGGAAACGAAGCTGTTTCAGGGGCAGCTCGATCAGGTGCTCGACTATGTCGAGCAGCTCGGCGAGCTCGATGTTTCGAATGTGGAACCGACCGCGCACGCCGTGCCGATGGTCAATGTGCTTCGTGCCGACGAGCCGGGCGTTTCGCTCGATAACGACACCGTCACCGCCAACGCCCCTGCCTCCCGCGACGGGCAGATCCTCGTCCCCAAAATCAATGAACAGTTTTAACCGCGAATTAACGCCAATGAACGCTAATGAAAAAGACCGGACAGGATTCGCGATAATTCGCGTCCATTAGCGGTTTAAAAGGTGGATAAAAAATGCTGAATACAAAAACAATTTCTGAACTGAGCGACATGCTGGCCGCGGGGGAGTGCACCTCGGTCGACATCGTCAATGACGTGCTGGCCGCGATTGACGCACGCGACGGACAGGTTGGAGCTTACCTGACCCTCGACCGCGACGCCGCACTGGCCGCCGCGAAAGAAGCCGATGCCAAAAGGGCATCAGGAGAAGTTGCCCGCCTGCTCGGCGTGCCGTTGGCCATCAAGGATCTACTGAACGTCAAGGGCCAGCCCTGCACCTGCGCCTCTAAAATACTGGAAGGCTACACTGCGCCCTACGACGCCACTGTGATCGCCAAACTGCGCGAAGCGGGCGCGATTCTGCTCGGCCGCGTCAACATGGATGAATTTGCAATGGGTTCGAGCACCGAAAACTCCGCGCTCGGCAAAACCACCAACCCGTGGAACGCTAATCACGTTCCCGGCGGCTCGTCCGGTGGTTCGGCCGCCAGCGTCGCCGCCGACGAAGCGATTGCATCACTTGGCTCCGATACCGGTGGCTCGATCCGTCAGCCCGCCGCCTTCTGCGGATGTGTCGGTCTTAAGCCCACCTACGGTATGGTGTCGCGCTACGGCCTGACCGCCTTCGCCTCATCGCTCGACCAGATCGGTCCCCTGACCAAGACGGTCAAGGACTCCGCCATCCTGCTTGAAGTTATCGCCGGGCATGATGAAAAGGACTCCACTTCGATTGACCGACCGGTGCCGGCGTTCGGTGACATACTGACCGATGACCACAGCCTCGCGGGCATGAAGATCGGCCTGCCCAAAGAATATTTTGTCGACGGCATGGATCCGGAAGTGGAGACGGCCGTTCGTGATGCGGTTAAGCACTGCAAAAGCCTCGGTGCGGAAATCGTCGACGTCAGCCTGCCGAATGCCAAATACGCGATCGCGGTCTACTACATCATCGCCACCGCTGAAGCTTCCGCCAATCTGGCGCGCTTCGACGGCATTCGCTACGGCATGCGGCTCGATGGCAAGAACCCGATTGAGCTCTACGGAAAAACCCGCGCCGCCGGCTTCGGCTCCGAAGTGAAGCGCCGCATCATTCTCGGCACCTA